>NC_007796.1:3222489-3544738 GCF_000013445.1 Methanospirillum hungatei JF-1 | reverse complement strand
TAGCCTACAGCATCCATAAGAGGGAATTTATGAAGTATGTTCAGACGACCTGCCCGTACTGCGGAACCGGATGTTCATTTAATCTGGTCGTAGACAAAGGGATTGTGACCGGGGTTGCACCCTATCAGCGTTCTCCGGTGAATGAAGGAAAACTATGCCCGAAAGGGACTTATGCTCACGAGTTTATTAACAACCCGGACCGGTTGAAAAAACCACTCATAAAAAAAGATGGGAAATTCGTGGAAGCTTCCTGGGATGAAGCACTCAAACTTGTTGCTGAAAAGTTCAAGTCTTATAAACCAGATGAGTGTGCCTGTCTTGCCTCAGCCAGAGTCTCAAACGAAGACAACTACGCCATGATGAAGTTTGCCCGGGGGGTGCTCAAGACAAAGCACATTGATCACTGTGCCCGCCTGTGTCATGCTTCCACGGTAGCAGGACTTGCTAATATCTTCGGGTCAGGTGCGATGACAAACTCGATTGGCGACATCGCAGAATCCAAATGTGTGTTCATCATCGGGTCAAACACCTTTGAATGCCACCCGCTTATCGGGCGCCGGGTTATGCAGGCAAAGGCGAAGGGTGCAAAGGTCATCTATGCCGATCCCAGGTACACTCCCACCGGAAAACAGGCTGATCTGTATCTCCAGTTTAGGTCCGGTACCGATGTTGCTCTGCTGAACGGAATGATGCAGGAGATCATACGAAACGGCTGGGAAAACAAGGAGTTTATCCAAAACCGTTGCAATGGATTTGACGAACTCAAGAAAGAGGTCATGAAGGATGACTACAGCCTTGAGAATGTCTCAAAAATTACTGGTGTTCCGGCTGACAAGATAAAAACTGCAGCAGAATGGTTTGCAAAGTCAGGGGCAAGTGCAATTCTGTACTCCATGGGTATCACCCAGCACACCACCGGTGTTGACAATGTCAAGTCCTGTGGCAACCTGCAGATGCTGACCGGAAATCTCGGGCGGCCGGGGACTGGTGTGAATGCCCTTCGTGGACAGAATAATGTGCAGGGTGCCTGTGACATGGGATGTCTTCCGGTGGTTTACACGGCATACCAGAAGGTCATCGATGAGGCAGCCCAGAAGAAGTTTGCAGATGGCTGGAAGTTTCCGGATGGAATAGCAAAGGGTGAGAACGGATACGAAGTCACAACACTTATGAATGTCCTCACTGAAAAACCCGGTGAGATAAAGTGCCTGTATATTATGGGTGAAAATCCGATGATATCAGATCCTGACCTGACCCATGTCGAGCATGCATTAAAAACTCTGGATTTCCTTGTTGTTCAGGATATATTCCTGAACGAGACGGCCGAATTTGCAGATGTAGTTCTTCCGGCTGCCTGTTATGCAGAGAAGGACGGGACACAGACTTCAACCGAACGCAGGGTTCAGATGTGGCGAAAAGCACAGAATCCACCTGGAGAAGCAAAAGGTGACTGGGAGATAATAGCATCCATCGCAGCAAAGATGGGATATGGTGCCCAGTTTCCATGGAAGACTTCAGAAGATGTATTCAATGAAATGGCATCTCTCACCCCGTCATACGCAGGAATGACCTATGAGCGTCTGAACCGGCCTGAAGCACTTCACTGGCCATGTCCAACGACGGATCATCCGGGAACACCGATTCTCCATACTGAGAAGTTTGGCATGCCGGATGGAAAGGGTCTCATGACTGGTATCCCCTTCAAATGGCCCCAGGAAGTTCCGGACAGTGAATACCCGTTTGTGCTGACAACCGGACGTTCCATCTGGCAGTGGCATACCGGTACCATGACCCGGCGGTCTGCAAGCCTTGAGCGTGAAGAACCGACCGGATGGGTTGAGATAAACACAGAGGATGCAAAGAAACTGGGTATCGCAGACAAAGAGAAGGTAAAAGCAAAAACAAGACGGGGAGAGATCACCATCCCTGCACGGGTGACACCGGATATCATGCCTGGTGTCGTCTTCATCCCGTTCCACTATGCTGAATGCGCCGCGAATGTCCTGACCATCAATGCTCTGGACCCGATTGCAAAAATTCCTGAGTCCAAGGCCTGTGCGGTGAAGATAGAGAAGATTGCGGAGGCGAAATAAATGGGACTTTTTGACTCAAAACCTGCCATAAAGGTTGGTGATATGGTTTATGCATGGACACTTGAGGATCAGATCGCACAAAAAGCAGAGTGTGGTGGTGCTGTTACTGGCCTTTTAAAATATGCCCTTACCAACAAGATGGTTGATGCGGTTCTTGCCGTGCAGAAAGGGCAGGATATCTATGATGCAGTCCCAACCGTCGTCACCGATCCAAAGGAGCTGGTCGGTACTGCCGGGTCTTTGCACTGCGGGACACTCCTGATCGCGAAAGTGGTCCAGAAGTTCCAGAAAGGCTCACCTGACAAGAAGCTTGCCGTTACCGTTAAAGGCTGTGACCTTATGGCTCTCCATGAGCTGGCAAAACGCAAAGGAGTCAATCTTTCAAACCTGTTGCTCATCGGGGTGAACTGTGGTGGGACGGTCTCACCGGTCAAGGCCAGGTCTATGATACGGGATGTATACCAGGTTGATCCAAATACAGTTCACAAGGAGGAGATTGACAAGGGCCAGTTTATCATCGAGTATGAAGGTGGGCATAAAGGAATCTCCATTGATGAACTGGAAGAGAGCGGGTATGGACGCCGGTCCAACTGCCGTCGGTGTCTCTATAAAGTACCCCGTGAGGCAGATCTTGCCTGTGGTAACTGGGGTGTCATCGGTGATAAGGCCGGGAAAGCCACCTTTGTTGAGGTCTGCAGTGATAAAGGTGCAGATCTTTTGCAAAAAGCCGTAAAATCCGGTGTAATAGCAACAACTCCTGCTGATCCTAAAGGAATTGAGATCAGAAAGAAGGTTGAGGGTGCCATGATAAAGCTAGGTCAGAAATGGCGGAAAAAGGACTTTACTGCACTCAGGTCTGATCTCTGGAATACAATTGCTGATGAGACCTCCCGGTGTATCAAATGCTACTCCTGTATAGAGAACTGTCCGGTCTGTATGCCAGTCGCAGGGAATGGTACGGAGACGAAATCACTCATGGTCGAGCAGGGTGCATTGCCCCCGTCACCCATGTTCCATATGAGACGGTTTGCCCATATTTCAGACTCATGTGTCAACTGTGGTCAGTGTGAGGAACTCTGTGCCATGGATATCCCACTGGCCTTATTCTCTCATGCCATCAGGAGTGAGGCCGATCTCGCATTTGAGCCAAAACTTGGAAGACCAGATTATTCCAATTAACTTTTTTTCGTGTGTGATGAGGATTATTCTGATTTCCGGTATAAGACTGTACACAGATAATCCTCAGTTGCCTTAAAGACCGGCTCTCTGTTATTATTCATCTTCATCAGCGGAATCACCTTGGTTCTGACACCCATCCCCCTACTCTCAACATACCCATAGTCACGTAATATTTCCACTATCAATGGATTTCGTGGAGACCGCTGCCCTGCAATCATCTTCTCTACGGTCATGGAATTTGGAAGAGCACCAGGGCTGATGATCTCAATCCTGTCACTATATCTGCTTACTTCGACATCAACTGCCCGTGTCCAGTCCCGGTGGCAGAGGGCGTTGATGACCACTTCACGAATTGCTTCAAAGGGGTATTGCCAGTCTTTTGTCAGTCTGAACTCATCATTGACTGTGCTCGCACCGGTTGAGATAAATGGCATAATCATCTCGCTGAACCGTTCAATGAGACCTGGGTCCTGGAGTGTTCTGACTCCGTGTTCATTTGTGATATATCGTCCGGTACATGGCCCGTCAAGTACGGTATCAACGAATGTCTGGTAGGTCTTCTCTTCTGATTCGTATATGATAAGGCGGATTCCTGCCTGCCTCATATATTTCCGTGGGTGTATCCCGAAGAGAACAATGCCGGCAATGGTGCAGACAACTCTGTCTCCAGAGACGGTCGTGAGCATCCCAAGTCCGGTGAGCCTTCGTATCCAGTCTTCATCTTTGTCAGGAATCTCCGGATCATGGATAATATGAGTGAGATATTCCCGGATTCGGGTAAGGTCAAGGGACTGGAATGAGGTTCCCGGAACCGGGAGGAGTTCAGTGTGTAAAATCCCCCCGGCAGCAAACAGTCGTGCCTGCTGTTCACGGGTCGCAAGTCTTGAGGTTGAACCAGCCCTGATATAGATCTCTTCCCGGTCATTATTTCGGAGAACATACGGTTTTGACGTGCCTTCAGGAAACGATATAACTGCAACCTGCTTCCCCGGTTCAATCCGGACCGTTTCATAAAAGGGAAGAATCATAGGGTGGACGTACCGTCCAAAAACGGTGTCAAATATCCAGGTCTCCAGATTATCACGCTGAACTCCACTGATGGTTCCGTCATCCTCTACACCAAGGAGGATCATACCGCCGCGATGATTTGCAAGAGCCACAATCTCTTTCGCAAGTTGCTCAGGTCTCACATCATCTCGCTTGAACTCGACCCCTGAGTTCTCACCATGAGAGATTATCTCCAGCAGATCTTTTGTGAGCATGTGACTTCATTTTACTTTGTTTTTCTTCTTCAAAATATCCCCGTCTAAAAAAACGTACTCTTTTATAGAAGGCATGTTAAAATCCCACTCAGAATGAGTATGGATATTTCAATACAGAGATCAGAAGGTCCGCTCACGCTTATTTTATCCGGAAGAATGGATGGATTTGGTGCCCAGCAGGTAGCGGAGGCGATCCGAAATGATCTCCGCGAGAGTGATCGGGAGATAATTTTTGACCTTGGCGGGGTCGATTATATCAGTTCAGCAGGTCTCCGGGTGTTTCAGGAAGTTTACCGGAAGATCCATGAACGCAAAGGAACGGTTTCTCTCTGTCAGGTTGGTGAATTTACCCAGAAAGTTCTGAAGATGGGTGGTTTTCTTCAGGCATTTCAGATCTACCCCACACTGCATGAAGCACTGACCCATAGTAGTACCAGACCGGCAGGTAATGCAGAGACAAATGGCATTTTTACTGCAACACACCTGACCACAGGTCCGGTTCATCTCAAGGTCAGGGGGAATATTTCACGGGTTGCTGCCGGAGAGGTAATGGTGCAGGATTTCATGAAAATTCCCTATGAAAAGGGTCGGTATAGTGTAGGTATTGGTGCAATAGGTACTGATGGATCGACCATCTCTGACCTTGCCGGTGAGATGATGGAGTTATCCGGTTCTGTCATCTGGGTGCCGGCGGACGGGAACAAGACTCCTGATTTCATTACCAGCGATATCATAGAGGCCGGTGATCTCGTCCAGTCAGGGCTTTTTCAGGTATCCTATGACGGTTCGATGCATGCTGTTCTGACGATTGAAAACCTCATAAAACCGGTCAGCCTGCAGACCCTGTATGAAGAAATATTCCGGTTTGCAGAGAAAACCTGGCCCTCATGGGGGGGTATCTGCTTCGTCACCTTCCAGGCAGGTATTGAAGGAGTGTGCAGCTCTGACATTACTTCCTCACTCGTCAGGGCAGCAGAAAAGAAGCAGTCAGAAGGGACCCGCCCTGAAGAGCACAAGTCACTCTATTATATTCCAAGGAAGGATAATCTCCTGGATACTGTCTCCGTCGATGTGCTTGATCCACAGTACCGTGGCGAAACCCTTCTTGGATGCGGATACATCGTGGATATTCCAAAAGCCAGGGAAAAGTTTCCTGAAGATCTTCTGAAAAGAATTACCCTTCTTCCAACCCCGTCTCATCCCTCACAGCTCTACGCACACCTCTGTGGAGCCGTGATGCATGATATCCCGTGGAATCCTGAATCTGATATGGAGGCCCGGATAACCGATGGACTATTGAAAGGCTCCCTTTTGGCGATGCACCGGCTTTTAGGCGTCACCATGATCAGAAGTGCGACCATTGCGATTGCACCGGTAACTGATATCATCCCGGTTCAGGGTTCCTGAGTCGTTTTTATGATTGTATCCATCCGGCAATACCTCATTTTTTACATCATTCTCATTATTGCCCTCGTTCTTGCCGGAGTATTACCGATCAGTTATATCAGGGCAACTGAGGATGTCATCAGGGAACATGCCATAATAGAGGCATATACTGAGCATACGTTGATCGAATCGGTTCAGCTGGTAAATAAGGGACTGGATCTGATTGACAGTTCTTTAAATCCGGTTATGGAAGAGATGCTCTCTACCTATCTTGAAGAGTATACGAGAAGCGGTCAGGATCCTGGGGCGATGGATCTTTTCTCGCTGAAAGAACGGTTCAGTCAGCAGACAAATGCAACGGTTGATCTCTATGTGTTTAATGAGGACGGGATCATTTTGTATACGACAGAGCCTGCAGTAAAGGGGGTAGACTTCAAAAATTACCCTGAATTTTATAGTGCACTCAAACAGCACATGAAAGGCAGCACCCCGGCCATGGATCGGGTGGTCAGATCTGTTCAGAATCAGAGTGATCTCAAGGTCCTTGGAGATCTCAGGAAGTTTGCATACATCCCGACTCCTGATCACCGGTATGTTCTTGAGATTGGTCTTTTATCTGATGCTTTTGCAGATATCAGGTCTGAATTCTCGTACCAGTATATGGTCGGACGGATATGGGATGAAAACCCGGATATTGATGTTCTTGAGATCTATGATATCTGGGGAAACCGGGTCGCGGTCTGGAGTTCAGATCAGAATATCTCTGAAGAGGTAATCCCCCTCCCCTCCGATGATATCACACAAGCTCTCAGGTCACGATCAGGTACATCATTTGGCTCCCCGGTACAGGGGGATCGCACCACCATTTTATTCATCGATCTGAAAAACCCACAGGCACTGTCTGATGATAGTATCGTCGCGGTGATCAGGTACGGAGACCGGCTGAAAGAACAGCTTGAGATGCTGCTGTTTCAGTATATCCTGTTTGGAATTGTAGGGATCGGTTCAGGTATAATTCTGGCACTTTTGGTATCTAAGCGTATTTCAGCTCCGATTCGGGAGATTGTTACCGACGTGCACCAGATAGCAGACGGGGACCTGGATCATACAATCAGAAGCATGCACACCCTTGAATTTACCGAACTTGAGACCAGCATGAACCTGATGATCCAAAAGATCAAGGAGTACAGTGAGGAGATTGAACGAAAACGTTCAGAGATGCTTGTTGCATCGAAGATCCAGCAATCGATCATCCCTGCATCATTTCCGGTTCCGGAAGGCTTTGATATTGCTGCGATAACCATTCCGGCTCTTGAAGTCGGTGGGGATTTTTATGATATCTTTTCAAGGCATGATACCTCAGTCACCCTTGTGCTTGCTGATGTTGCAGGAAAAGGGGTGCCCGCTGCTCTCTTCATGGCACTCTCCCGGACCATCATCAGGATACTCACCCGCTGGCCCGGCTCCCCGGCAGGTATAATCCGGTCATCAAACTCCATCTTTATCGAGGACTCCGGTTCAGTGAGTTTTGTAACCCTGTTTTTCGGAGTCCTTGATGCTCAATCATGTATACTCCGGTATGTCAATGCAGGACATAACCCTCCTGTCCTGTACAGGGCTGAGAGGAACCTTTCAACTCTGGAACCAACCGGTCCGGTGATCGGTCTTTTGGACGATCCTGATTATTCTGAGGGTTCAGTCACACTCTCACCCGGTGATGTGCTTGTCATCTATTCAGACGGGGTGACTGAAGCGATGGATCCTGATGGGAAGTTATTCACTGAAGAACGGCTGTACGAAGTGATACAGCAGCACCATCTCTCTTCTGCAGAAGGACTGATGCAGGCAATCGTTCTGGCGGTTCGGACATTTGCTGGTACAGCACCCCAGTCTGATGATCTAACGCTCATTGTTGTGAAGAGATGATGGATGACAGGGTGGGAAAATACACGGGACTCCCGTTTCCCGTTTAAGGTGCTTAAATAGGCTCTTTTTTTGAAAGGCACGTTTAACGCACTTAAAATAATCTTCACATAGTGGCTCGCTATTGCCCGATCTCTCTCTGGGCCGAACATTGGTGCCCCCTATTTTTGCATGCGAATAGCGGCCTGCTATATGTCTGTGATTTAGGTCCTTTTTGTAAAATAAAGAATTATTTGAAGGCTTTGTGTCCCCCTGCACTATCCTTTATAAAAATGGGGTGTTCCGGGCTTTATTCAGGGGTATTTTGGATATGATATACCCTTGGACAGAACTGCAGGGATTCGGGTGGCGTGATCCTGATCCACATACCCTCATTTAGCTATTTTCTGATTTAGGGTCTTATTTAGGTCTTATTGGTTGCATTCTCTGCGATATATCCGGCCATAACGCTCATGATAAAGATCATGAGATACCGAAGCCCGATCTCCCTGACATAGGTGGGGATGTCCATGCCGTTTAAAGAGAGGAGGATGCCAAGATCAAGAATCCAGTTGATGATAAGCCATATTGCCCCAATGATTACGCCGGTTCTGACATACTGGTCTGATAACTCAGAAAAGAGCCTGATTAGAAGCATCGCACCAATGGCCCCTCCGGTGACGATCATGATCGTCTTGAAAAAATGCACATCAATCAGGAGTGTTCCATCAGGTGAATAGAAGGGAATTGCGATGATAAAGGGGACCAGCCAGACAAGAATGCCATACAGGATTGTTTTCACTGTGAAATTCATCTTCACACATGTTTAGTCTGATCCAATAAAGGATGAGAGTCTCCGGAGGGGAAGACTTTACAAAAAATCTTATTCTATCTCTCATGGCAGCCATCTGGTTCTCCTATTATAGTATAATGCGAATCTTTCTAAAATAATTTAGAAAAATTCGCTTAAACTATGAAGTGCATTTTGAGTGCACGCCTTGGAATAATCTTCTTTATTTTGATTATTCCAAGACGTTCAGCAACGCACTATAGGTATCAAAACATATGATGTACAGACATGTCACTAGATACACTCCGTTTATCTATCGAAGAAAAAGATCGTGCAATTATCACCCTGATAGCAGAACGAATGAGTATTGTAGAGGAGATTGCCAGGGAAAAAGAAAGACAGGGTCTCCCGGTCCGGATCCCTGATCAGGCCAATGCAGTCCTTGACCGGGCAACAATCGAATCCACCAATCTTGGTCTTGACCCGGCACCCATCCGGGATATATTTCAGATACTGGTGAGGATGAGCGAGGAGTTTCAGGAGCAATGGCGAAAGAAAAAGGAGGAATAATTTAGAATAACTCCATCAGGATGATGGCTGCAAAGAAGAACATGATACATCCGATGATTATCCGGATAACTCTCCTCTGCTCTAACCTGAACTCATTCACCCGCTCCGGAGGCAGGCCCCAGGCAACCAGGGCAATGATGATGAGAAGCGGAAGGATGAATGCAAAGTTGTAGATAAGCAGGTATCCAAGGCCTCCACTCACATCAGTCCGGAGAGATATCATAGACAGAATGGCAAGGTATATCCCTCCGGTGCAGGGAAGTTCAAACATCCCGACCAGAATTCCAAGGACAAATGCTGACGGGACGGTTGACTTTTCAATATACCGGCTTATAACTCCTTTTCTTCCCTCAGGAATTGCAAGTGATGGACCCTTCCCCGGATAAAAGGCATCCTTTATCATCAAAATCCCTGCAATGATGGCAATCATCGCTGCCACGAAGGAAAATCCTTTGACCATCCCGGTTGTTTGAATTGCCGTGAAAATCCCTACTCCGGAGAGGAAGTAGAAGAAGAAGACCGCCGCTGAGTAGACAATTCCTGCCAGGATCATCTTTTGTCTGCTGCCAAGACTCATCAGGTAAATCAGGAGGATGACAAGGACTGCAAAGGCACAGGGATTGATCCCGTCGAGAAGTCCGGCTCCGACAATCAGGGGGATGCTGATACCCGTTCCGTCTGATTTTGATTGTGACGACAGAGTTAATTGCGGGAGTGAGGGGAGAGAAAATCCTTTCGTATTCAGTTCTGCATATCCCTTCACCAGCGGTTCAAAATTTTCCTCGATGGCATAAGTTCCTTCAAGCACGGCATTTCCCATGAAGATGACCGGGACCGCTGCATACTGCCGGTTATACTGTGCTTTATAATTCTCAAACAGTTCCCTGTTTTCGGTACTATTAAACAGGTCATGGTATGCAATTACGATCCCAGGGTTTTCAGACCGGTATTTCTCAAGAAACGCCAGGGCACTGTGGCATGCACCACAATGGGTATTGTAGAAAAACTGGATGGAGAGGTTTTCTGCGGTGGTATTTCCATCCTGCAGAATGGTGAGATAGGCTGTATCCTCGCTTATCTCTGTCCCGTTCCTGAGATATACCGAGCCACAGACCGGGCCGGTCAGAGATCCCAGTAGCATCAGGATCAGAATGCAGGCACGAAAATACGTCTGATGTGTCGTCGTAGCCTTCACACCTCGTCAATTCGGTCGGTGATCATGGTTCCGACCCCTTCAGCGGTGAAGAGTTCCATGATCAGATTGTGAGCCAGGTTACCATTGATGATATGGGCATAGGGAACACCACCATGGAGGGCACGAAGAACCGCAAGCACTTTAGGGATCATTCCTTCGGACACGACGCCAGATGCGATCAGTTCCTCTGCATCCTGCGGTGTCATCCGCCGGTAGACCTCGGTCCGTTCACGGTTCATGATACCGTCCACATCTGTCATGCTGATAAGTTTGTGTGCACCAAGAGCGATGGCAAGCTCTCCGGCTGCGGTATCTGCATTGATGTTCAGATCATTGCCATTCCGGTCGATGGCAAGGGGTGAGATGACCGGGATGAACTGGTTGTCAAGGAGCGTGTGAAGGAGAGCCGGCCGAATCTCTTCTATCTCTCCAACATGTCCAAGGTCAACCTCCTCCTCCCGGTTTTCAACCCTGACCTTTTGCCGGTCCATCTTTCTCGCGATAATAAGGTTGGCGTCATTCCCGGAGATCCCAACCGCCCTTCCCCCGGCACGGGAGACAAGGGAGACGATCTTTGAATTTATCTTGCCGACAAGGACCATCTGGGCAACTTCAAGGGTGTCATCATCGGTGATCCGAAGGCCAGATACAAATCGTGGCTGTTTCCCCATGGCCTTCATCTTCTCGGTGATCTCAGGACCTCCGCCGTGAACGATTACGCATTTAATCCCTACCAGCTGGAGGAGGACAACATCACGGATGACGGTGTCCATAATGCAGGTATCAACCATGGCATGCCCGCCCAGCTTGATGACCATGCTTCTTCCATGGAACTTCTGGATGTAGGGCAGTGCCTCCATCAGGACGTCTTCACGCTTCATGTGGTGTACTTCCCGTTAATCTCAACATATTTTTCAGTCAGGTCGCAACCCCAGGCGGTTGCATGCTCGTTCCCGAGAGCAAGATCCAGTTCAATCCTGACCTCACTCCCGGAGAGGGCTGCTTTCGCCTGGGAGAGATCGGCCGATATGGTCCCCCGGTCACATACCTGCGCCCGGATCTTCCGGTTTGATATCCAGCATGAGACGATCTCGGGATCTATCTCTGCACCAGAACGCCCGGCTGCGGCAACGATACGCCCCCAGTTTGGATCCTCCCCGTATACCGCCGTCTTGACCAGGGGAGATCCGACAATGGTCCGTGCGATGAGATCTGCATCATCCTCTGTTTGGGCATTCCTGACAACCACCTCGATCATCTTGGTCGCTCCCTCTCCGTCTTTTGCGATATGCTTCCCAAGGATGGTGCAGCACTCCTCCAGCGCTTTGGCAAACTCACCCTTTGAGACCTTTCCTGCTGCTCCGGTAGCGGTACAGAATACCACATCATTGGTGCTGGTATCACCGTCGACGACGACCCGGTTAAAACTCCGTCTGACCGCAGATTTCAGGGCGTCCTGCAGATCCTGCTGGTTGATCTCTGCATCGGTGTATACATATCCGAGCATGGTCCCCATATTGGGGGCGATCATACCCGATCCTTTACATATACCTCCGATGACAAATCCGTCGCGTTCCACAAGGGCGTGTTTTTCAATAAGGTCAGTGGTCATGATGGCCCGTGCAGCCGCTATCTCCGCATCAGGCCCGTGAGACATCATCGGAGCAATACGGGAACACTGGTCCCGGATTAGGGGAAGGTTCAGGTACCGGCTGATAACCCCGGTACTCGCAACACCGACGGTCTCTGGTTCAACACCCAGATACTCACCGGCGATTGCTGCCATCTCCATGGCATCTGATATTCCCTGCTTTCCGGTCAGGGCGTTCGCACATCCGCTATTTGTTATGGTGGCGGTCAGGTATCCCTTCTTCATCCGCTCACGCATGAGGATGATGGGGGCTGCGCACGCCTTATTCATGGTAAATGCAGCTGCGGCGGTTCCTTCTGCCTCAATAAGTGCAAGGCCGAACTTGCCTTCCTTGATTCCCGCTGCTTTTACCCCTTCTATTGCACAAATCGACTGCATCTTATGCATCCTTCTCACCAGCCAGGGACCAGACAATATCCTCACGGGTGATTATTCCGATCAGTTTGTTTTGTTCGGTAACACAAAGCCGATCGATCTTCTTCTCAAGCATCCGCTGTGCTGCGGTCTCGATGTCATCATCAGGGGAGATGGTGATCACCGGTTTACTCATGATATCTGTTATCTTCTTCTGCCTGATATCGGTCAGAGCCTTTTTCGTATGTTCCCAGTTGATAAATTCCCTGACCGGCAGTTCGATGATCTCAAGAGGTGACGGGAGCCAGAGATCATCAGAGGGCCCTTTTGTCATGAGGAGTTGTATGATATCTGTCTCGGTGACGATACCGACAAGTACATCTCCCTCCAGGATAGGGATTCCACCAATCTTTCTGCTGCGCATTACTCCGGCAACATCGGCGATTGAGTCGCCTGCGTTACAGGTCACCGGATTTTTGGTCATTGCATCGCGAACAAGCATATTTTCTCCATCAGGGAAGCATTCCCGGGTTCATAAGCCCGAGTGTCTCGTCCCATCCGCACATCAGGTTCATATTCTGTATTGCCTGGCCACTCGCTCCTTTCACCAGGTTATCAATCACCGAAACCGCGACAACCCGGTTCTCTGATGCTTCGACCATCAGATCGCAGAAGTTGGATCCCCGGACAGCATTGAGTGAAGGCCGCTGGTACCTGACAAATGGTTCATTCCGGTAAAAGTCCTGGTATATCTTCTCCACTTCTTTCTGTTCGATCGGTTCATCAAGCAGGATATGGGCGGTGGTCAGGATGCCCCGGTTCACCGGAAGGAGATGAGGGGTGAAGTAGCACCGGGCCGGTGATCCGAGGTATGCCAGCTCCTGTCTCATCTCAGCAAGGTGACGGTGGCTGGTCCATTTATATGCCGTCAGGTTATCCCCGACATTGGGGAAGTGGGTTGTTGCTGACGGACTGTCACCGGCACCGGAAACCCCTGTTTTTGAGTCATAGATGATGGTATGTGCCTTCTTTGCCAGGGGAGCTGATGCCAGGGTTGCCCCGGTCGGGAAGCATCCGGGGTTTGAGACAAAGGGTGCATTTCTGCAGGCATCCCGGTGTAATTCACATAGCCCGTACGGTACTTCCTTCCATGCGGTATGGGGTGTCCCGTACACCTCCTCAAAGACTGCTTGTGGGAGCCGGTAATCTGCAGAGAGGTCAATTATTTTTATTCCCCGCTCCATCAGATCCGGAACATATGCCATGGCAGCGGTATGGGGGACTGCCAGGAATGCGATATCCGTATCAAGGGATGAAATCTCCGGATTTTCAAAGGTAAGGTTACAAAATCCCTTAAGATGGGGATGCTGGCTTGTCACCGGTTTTCCTGCCAGCTGCCGGGATGTTGCGACATCAATGGTCACATGAGGGTGTGATTGCATCAGTCGGATCAGTTCGCCACCGGTGTATCCGGAAGCGCCGATGATTGCAGCTTTCATAGAAGAGTTTCTCATTTTTTAAGGTTTAATACTATCATTATTCCTGCAGAAACGCGTTTGATTCTTAAATCATCCTGAAACGGGCATAGATTCTGATGTGATGAGGTTACCATTTTGGCCTTTCTTTCCTAATGTGTACCAGTCATGAGTGATCCGGCAGCCCCGAAAGAAACCGGGCAAAAGGGAATTGCAGAAAAACCGGGGAAAATAACGCCGGCGATGCAACAATTTTACGATGCGAAACAGCAGTACCCGGACTGTGTCATCTTCTTTCGAATGGGTGATTTTTACGAGACATTCTGTGAGGACGCCCAGATTTGTGCCAGAGAACTTGATATCACCCTGACCTCACGGGGCAGGATGCCGGACGGTCAGGACATTCCGCTTGCAGGAGTACCGTACCATGCAGTGGATACCTACCTGTCCCGCATGATCAGTAAGGGATATAAAGTCGCTATCTGTGAACAGGTCGAGGATCCGAAAAAGGCAAAAGGGATAGTCAAAAGGGCAGTCGTCAGAGTTGTCACACCGGGGACCGTCATCGATGCCGCTCTTCTCTCAACCGAACAGGCACGATACCTGATGGCGGTGTATCCTGATCAGAAAAAGAAGCGGGTCGGTCTCTCTTTTATTGATATCTCAACCGGAGATTTTCAGTTTACCGAGATCCCCTCACAGGATATGCAGGATGGTATCCGTTCTGAAGCAGCACGGTATCATCCGTCGGAATGCATCATCCCTGCAGGGGCCGGTGAGGATCTGGTCAGATTCTTACAGAGTATCGTCCCGCTTGTATCATCCCAGGATTCCTCTTTGTTCGCGAAGGCATCTGCAGAGGAGGTTCTCTGCCGGCAGTTCACCATTTCAAATCCTGAGGATCTGCCCTGTGCCGGTTATGTGGCAGGAACCATCGCGGCAGGAGCTGCCCTGGCCTATGCCCAGAAGACCCAGTTTGATTCATTATCCCATATCAGGTCGGTCCACCGGTCGGATATCGGATCACATCTGGTCCTTGATGCCGTCACCTTACGAAATCTGGAGGTGCTGCAGAATATCCGGGACCGGACCGAAGAAGGAACCCTTGTTGCAACCATCGATCTGACCCTGACCCCGATGGGCCGCCGTCTCCTCCGCAAAAGGATTGCTGCACCCCTCCTGGATCCGAACGTAATAAACCGCCGGCTTGATGCGGTATCATACTTCATTGATCGGTCAGCTGTCAGACATGATGTCCGGACCCGCATCCACCGGTTCCCGGATCTTGAGCGGATTGCCGGGAGGATCAGTTATGGGAATGCAAGCCCCCGGGATCTGGTAACCCTTGCTGCAGCGAATGATGCGGTGAAGCGTCTCAAAACCCTCTTCTCTACAGAGGATGGTATTCCTGACGAACTATCCGGTGCAATCGCCGGTATCAGGGACATCACCCCTCTGGCCGATCTTATCACAAGAGCAATTGTCCAGGATCCACCAGCCCTTATCAGGAAAGGGGGGGTGATACAGGACGGGTATCATGAGGAACTTGATCACCTCCGGACTATCTCACGAAACGGGAAACAATGGATCGCAGACCTTGAGCAGCAGGAGAAGGAACGAACCGGGATAAAATCCCTGAAAATAAAATATAACGCAGTATTCGGGTACTACATCGAGATAACCAAGGCAAATCTTGCCAGTGTTCCGGATGATTATGAACGCCGCCAGACAACTGCAAACGGGGAGCGGTATACCGTCCCGGCACTTCGCGAGATGGAGTCCCAGATAGCAACGGCTGACGAGCGGCTGCAGAGTCTTGAAGAGGAGATTTTCAGGGATATCATCGAAAAGGCAAGTCAGGAGGTACCTGCTCTTCAGGAGATAGCCCAGGCGATCGGGAAGATTGACCTCTATGCAGGACTTGCCGAAGTAGCACTCAAAAACCAGTATGTCAGGCCCGAACTTGTCGATGAACCAACCCTTCTGATCCGTGAATGCCGTCATCCGGTGGTGGAGAGCAGTATTGGCGGGGGTTTTGTTCCGAACGATGCTGAGCTCTCGGCAGGATCGGACCAGATCCTGATCATCACCGGGGCCAATATGGCCGGAAAGTCAACCTATATGCGGAGCGTGGCCCTGATCATCATTCTTGCCCAGATGGGAAGTTTTGTCCCGGCTACGTATGCCAGGATCGGGGTCGTTGATCGGATATTTACCAGGGTCGGGGCATTTGATGATCTTGCCTCCGGACAGAGTACCTTTATGGTTGAGATGATGGAGCTTGCAACCATTCTCAACCATGCTACAGAGAAAAGCCTTGTCATATTGGATGAGATCGGCAGAGGGACCAGCACGCTTGACGGGTACTGTATCGCAAAAGCTGTCCTTGAGCACCTTCATGGAAAGAGGTCCAAGGGGCCGCGATGTCTTTTTGCGACCCATTTCCATGAGATAGTCGGGATAGAAGCCGACCTTAAACGGGTCCGTAACTGTCATTTCGCGGTAAAGGAGACGGACAAGGACGTCATATTCCTCCGGAAACTGGTGCCCGGCGCAACCGACCGGAGTTATGGTATTCATGTGGCCCAGCTTGCCGGTGTTCCGGCTTCGGTGGTGAGCAGGTCTGAAGAGCTGATGAAACGGATTATGAGCGGGGAGGATCCGATGGGCGGTGGTGTCAAGCGGTACACCCAGATGATTCTTCTTGATGCCGGGACAGAGCCGGTCAGGGAGGCCGGGCCGGATCCTCTGCGGGAAGAACTCCGCTCACTTCAGGTCAATGAGATTACACCAATACAGGCACTTAGTATCCTTGCCGATCTGCAGGAGAAGGCACGACATCCATGACCAACCTTGCCCCGGTCATCCAGGTCCTTGATGAATCAACCGTCCATCTGATCGCTGCCGGAGAAGTGGTGGATCGTCCGGTTTCCATCGTCAAAGAGCTGGTCGAGAATGCAATCGATGCAGCTTCATCCAGAATTACGGTGGAACTCTCTACAGCTCATGGCGTGATATCCCGCATCCGGATCACCGATGACGGGGTCGGAATCCCTTCTGATCAGGTCAGGATTGCCTTTCTTGCCCATGCCACGAGCAAGATCAGGACCGGTGAGGATCTGCTTTCCTGCCGGACGCTTGGGTTTCGGGGTGAGGCACTTGCAAGCATAGCGGCAGTCTCCTATGTGACGATGATAACAAAGCCGAAAGAGTCTGATACAGCAATCCTGTTTCGGATCACGGGGGGAGAGGTCGTCGAATGCACCGAGACAGGGGCACCGAACGGGACCTCGATAACCGTTGAAGAGGTGTTTTTCAATACACCGGCCAGGCGCAAGTTCCTGAAAAGCCTGCAGACAGAGGTTGCACACATCACATCCCTTCTTGAGTCATTTGCATGTCTGTATCCGGGTATCACCTTCCGGTACCTCGTAAACGGGATTGAAAAATTCTCAACTCATGGGGGGTCTGACCTTTCTGATATCTTCCGGGCACTCTATCCGTCTGATGCAGGGATGATGATCCCAATCCGCGGTAGGGATGGCAATACTCTCGTGACCGGTCTTATCTCCCTACCGAAACTGGTAAAGCAGAACAGACAACGGTTACTTATTGCCGTGAACGGTCGTCTTGTTCAGTCTCCTGCGATGGTCTCTGCGGTAAAACGGGCGTATGGATCCCTGATACCCGGCAATGTATGGCCGGTTGCGGTCCTGATGCTTGAAATCCCTCCGGCAGAAGTGGATGCAAATATCCATCCGACCAAGCGTGAGGTCAGATTTTCTGCAGAACGAACAATCCTTGATCTGCTTGTCCGGACTGTCAGACTGGCTCTTGATGATGCAAATCTGCTTGATCTCCCTGCCGCAGCGGATGAAGATGCACAGATCTCTCTCAGTGATATTCCTTCTCCGGCACCAGCTCCAATCCGGTATGGAGCTGTCGCAGCGGCTCCGGTTTCGAGGCAGGTGTGTGAAGCAACTCTTTCCGGGTACCGGACCACGTCACGTCAGCTTTTGCAGACACGGTTACAGGAGAGTGCCGATGATGCTACGGTCAGGGATGAACGGTTCCCCGAGCTCTTCTGGATTGGGCAGGTCGGCGGGACATATATTGTTGCAAGCGATAAGACTGGGGCATTATTTCTCATCGATCAGCATGCAGCCCATGAACGGGTCAGATATGATCAGTTAAAGCAGCAGGAGTCTTTGCACCTGAAAACCCAGGAACTGATTGCCCCGGTAGTGCTCACCCTCAGCCCCTCCGAAGCCGGGCTTATCCCGTCTGTTCTTCCGGTTCTCACCGATGAAGGGTTTATTATAGAGCCCTTTGGTCAGGATACCTGGTGTGTACGGGGTGTCCCGGTGGTCCTCGGAAGATATGAAGATCCAGAAACGGTCAGGGAGATAATCGGAACGATCCTCTCAGAAGACGAGGGGCCGGTTCGGTTAAAAGAACAGGTTCTCCGGCTGGTTGCATGCAGAAGTGCGGTCAAAGCAGGAGCGGTGCTCACCCCTGAACAGGGGATGGATATAATAAATCAACTGTCACAGACTGCCGATCCCTGGACCTGTCCACATGGCCGGCCGACGATAATTTCGTTCTCGTGTCAGGAATTAGGAAAAATGTTTAAAAGGATATAGTTCGCAGAATTATTCATGAAATGCAATCTCAATAAATGATAGATAGCAAATATTGATGCAATAATTTATGTCAAATTATTGTTTTTCTCTGCATGCTTTGTCTATGGCGCAAGAACGTGATATTTCTCATGAGTGGATTCGAAAAACAATTGAAAATCCTGATTATACTGAATTGAGAGAAGATGGGACGATGCATTATATTTCCGCAATACCAGAGAGGAAGGGGAAGTTTTTACGGGTAATTATCAACCCATCTGTTCAACCGCAGAGAATTATCACAGTGTTCTTTGATCGGAGGGTACAAAAATGAAAATTACAATAGATTCTGCAAATGAGGCCCTTTATCTGAGATTTCATGAATCAGCGATTATGGATTCTGAAGAGATTCAACCAGGAGTAATCCTCGATTATGATGAAGATAACAGAATTGTTGGTATTGAGCTTCTGAATATGAGTCAGCAAATAATAAGCAATATTATGAAAAATTTCTCAATAGAGACAAAGTGATGTCGCATAACAATAAGCGTTGTGGGAAAATATTATTGCAATATTTTTATTTTTCCCTATTATTCAAATAGATTTTCAATATCATCATCGGTGAATCCCAGTTGCCGGAGAACAATGAGCATATAATGGGAAGATAACTCATCTTTTGCCATAACCACCGGTGCATGATATGTTATCCCCCCGGATATTCTCTCAAATTATTGTGTGAATCGTTCCACGCTGACGAATTAACCGTGCATGCCCTTAGCCAGGAGGGCCACAAATTTCCTGCTTGGCACCGGGGGTATTTTATGCGGCACAGGGACCGGAGATTGTTATTTTTTTAGAAAACAGATGATCATTTGAGGTAGAGGATCCATCGTCTCCAATAAGAAATTCTCTGAGCAGGTCCAACGAGACTGGCTTAATCTCATCTTCGATTCCTTCTTCTTTAACAAAAGAAAGGTACTCCTGGCATGCTTCCTGAAGCATCCTGGTTGCCTCCTCAATATTATCTCCCTGACTTGCAACATTGAGTTCAAGACAAAGACCAATATAAAAATCTCCCGATTTTTTTATAATTCCCGTGTATGCACAAGTCATAAGTCCTCATCTCATGATGAACTTACATATTTGTGATTACTAAGAGCATGTAATATTTCCGGATAAAAAAACTGTGGCCTTCGGTGTTACTTATGATCCAGCCTGAACGCATTACTTCATTCAATAATCAGGAACCGAAGGGTTCGTACATCCTCTACTGGATGCAATCCGCAGTCAGGACCAGGTATAACCATGCCCTTGAATATGCGATCGAAAGATCGAACGAACTGAAAAAACCTCTCATCGTCGTCTTCTGTCTTGACCACTCCTATCCTGAGGCAACACCAGTTCATTACCGGTTTTTATGGGAGGGTCTTCAGGATGTGAATCGTTCTCTTACCGAGCGGGGAATCGGATTTCAAATCCTCTCCGGGAGTCCGGTTGATATCATTCCCCGGATTGCAGACGATGCATGCATGATGGTGACCGATCAGGGCTGGACCCGTCTTCAGCGGGAGTGGAGGCAAAAAGTCATTGATACCGCTCCCTGTAAGGTAGTAATTGTCGAGACCAACCTGATTGTACCGGTTCATGTTGCTTCACCAAAGGAAGAATGGTCGGCAGGAACATTCAGACCAAAGATTACCCGGCAACTTCCTGCCTTTCTGCACCCCCTCATCTGTCGGCATGTGCAGGGAGAATCGACGGACTGTGAACCATTCACAGGGCTCCCAGTCGGAGCAGAGCAGCAGTTTACAGGGAAACCTCTCCCAGAGGATACTTCTACTCAGTTCCTTCCCGGAGGAGAGAATGCTGCAGACCATTATCTCTCTGCATTTCTCTCCGAGACCATCGACCGGTACGAGGCCACTCATAATGATCCGACAGCCCATGCAACATCATATTTGAGCGCATACTTGCATTTCGGTCATATATCGCCGCTTGATATCGCCCTCCGGGTGATGGAACATCCCGGACCGGGAACAAATGCGTTTCTGGAACAACTCATCGTTCGTCGGGAGTTATCACACAATTTTGTCTGGTATAACCCCTTATATGACCACTATGAAGGCCTCCCGGAGTGGACAAGGAAGTCGCTTGAGAAGCATCGAATTGATACACGGGAATATTCATACACGCCGGCAGATTTTGAAGAGTGCAGGACTCACGATAGAGCATGGAATGCAATGCAACTCTCGATGATTCGAACCGGGTACCTGCATGGATACCTGCGGATGTACTGGGGAAAGAAGATCCTTGAATGGACTGAAACACCTGAAGATGCATATGCTATTGCGCTTTATCTCAATAACCGGTATGAACTGGACGGGCGTGACCCGAACGGATACTGCGGGGTTGCCTGGTGTTTTGGCAAACATGACCGACCATGGAAGGAGCGGCCGGTATTTGGAACCATCCGGTATATGAATGAGGCCGGACTCCGGCGGAAGTTCAGGCTGGATGGATGGGTAGATAGGACGCTCGATCTGTACTCATGATCCTGGTGTATAATTCTCTTCCTCAAGGCCCCTGGTAAGGCCACACTCTTGTGCAATCCTGATTGCCCTGGCCACTTCTTCGTCTGATACCCGACGGAGAAGATCAGAATACTCGTTTGAACAGAATCTCCTGATATCTCCTGCCGGCCTGTACTGGTCCATGATATTAAGCCATGTATTCGGGGAGATCTGTTCGGCAATGAACCGGATAATTCTCTCTGATTCTTCACCGCGTCCGGGGAGGAGAAGGTGACGGATAAGAAGCCCGTGTGTTGCAATTCCGTTCTCAAGGGTAAGGTCACCGACCTGACGATGCATCTCACACAGGGCTGCCTTACAAATCTGTGGGTAATCAGGTGTATGTGCCAGTATTCTTCCCGTCTTTACGTCGGCAAATTTGAAATCCGGCATATAGATATCGATGATTCCTTCCAGAAGCCTGAGTGTGTCAATGTCTTCATATCCGCCCGTGTTGTAGACAAGTGGGATCTGAAGCCCGGCATCCATTGCGATCAGAAGTGCTTCAAGGATAGCCGGGAGCTGGTGAGTCGGGGTGACCAGGTTGATATTATGACATCCTAGTGCCTGAAGATGGAGATAGATGTATGCAAGATCCTGCTTTGTGAGTTCTCTCCCCATCCGCTCATGGCTGATCTCATAGTTCTGGCAGAACCTGCATCCCATGGTGCATCCGGTAAAAAAGATGGTCCCTGATCCACAGGTTCCTGATATTGGCTGTTCTTCGCCGAAATGCGGACCGAATGAGGCAACATGGGGATGGATACCGGTCCTGCAAAATCCAAGTTCTCCTGTTTTGCGTTTGGCTCTGCAATGGCGGGGACAAAGGACACATGGTGAAGAACGTTCCTGAATAGCACGTATCCGGGAAATGAGAAGGTCACGGGAGATGGTGAGGTACCCTGGGCTGGTCATCTGTCAGGGGAATAGTCATCTCCAGAGAAGAAAATAATTGATGTCAGATCCCTGCAGGGGCTTAAGATTTGAAGATAATTTATAAATCTTCTATTTTTACCCTAAACACTGAACGAATGAGATTGTGATTATTTATTCTCTTACCGTGTATAATAATTGTGAATTCTTACCGAATCGTCATCAGGAAACCCGCAGAAGATAGATTAAAGGGTTATGATAAAGAAATTCAAACCGATTCGTCCAGAAGATTAGGAAACTATCAAATTATCCTGATATCCACGGAAAACCATTGAGAGGTTCACTCCACGGATTATGGGAGGTCTATTTTGAACGAAAATTTCGGATTCTCTATACCATTGACATTGAAAAGGGTGAGGTAATTATTGAAGCTATCAAACACAAAGATGAGTTTTAAATTCCCAATTCTCTGGCCAGTTCCTCAAAATCCTTCATTGGGGCATTCTTTCTCTTCCCCTCTCCAAGCTGAGTCATTAAGTCGGGGTCCGAAAGAACCTCTATTGTGCGCTGCATGGATTCATACTCATCAGTAGAAATGGTAATCCATTCTGACTTGTGAGGTACATGCACTGCCTGATCGCTCATCCTTGATAGAAGTAGTATTTTGTAAGCAATAAATACTGATGTAGTTCTCACCGATTTCAGCAATTTTTCTATACATTATAATTTCTTCTTTCATGCAACAAATAAGAGATCTCTTCAAAACAAAGATTGTTTAGAGAGTTTCAGAATCTCATCACTAAAAATATCTCAAGCAACATGATTCATTGAAGCGATATGAAAAAAAGAATCAGGTGAAGGCAATCCCCTCCCTGGATAAAAAAAAACTCTGGAGGATCAGAACCAGGTGAGCAGATCGTGCCTTATACTCAGTAATTTCACTGGATACTGGTCAATAGTATCTATATCTTATCTTTTCCGGCAATATAGTTCAGCGGCTTTAGTCTCTTGCCCCTGACAACATCAAAACCCTGAGTTCTTTTCAGACGCTTCACTTCATCCTGCAGTTCTTCGATAATACCGAGTAAACGGTTTACCAAGGTAGGGTCAGAATTCGAACTGATAATATCAGGGGTGATTTCTTTTAGATATTCAGAAATTTCAGATTTCATAAAGAGACTGTTGCATAACTTCAAACAGTTAGTACAATGAGGAAAAAACCAGATTTTTTTTCGACGATTTAAGTTCCAATCGAATGGAAATTGTCCTCTTGCGGAAATGACATTTTGGTTATGCAACAGCCTCTAAAATTATTCGAATATACAAATGGTTTCTGTGAATAAGTAGATTCGTATACCGTGAGATCCAGACTGATTTCCGTATATAATCCATCGTCCTTGCACTTTTATTGTCTGATTGTTCTATGGGTGAGGAGATATAAGTGAATGCTACATCATGAAGACGGGGAGAATATAACCAATATTTGGGATTCTGGTTGACTGATTTTATGGACGAATTTTTTGACTCTGCTGATCCTGCATCAATAGACCGGTTCAATGCAATGCTTTCAGAGTTTTATGTGAAGAACCGGCGCCCCATGCCCTGGAGGGATGAGATCACACCGTACCGGGTCGTTGTATCCGAGATCATGCTGCAGCAGACCCAGGTCCCCCGCGTCCTGAAAAAGTTTGATGAGTTTATCAGGATATTCCCTGATTTTGCGGCTCTTGCACAGGCATCACTTGAGGATGTCCTACGGGCATGGCAGGGTCTTGGTTATAATCGGCGGGCAAAATACCTTCTTCAGATTGCGCAGGTGATAATAAACCGGTGGGACGGAATTGTCCCTGAAGATCCTGCCGTATTACAGACTCTCCCTGGCATAGGCGCAGCAACAGCAGGATCAATCGTTGTGTTCATTTATGACCGCCCGGTAGTATTCATTGAAACAAATGTACGCCGGGTATTTATTCACCATTTTTTTCAGGACCGGGTGGGGGTATCTGATATGGAGATATATCCGGTGCTTACCTGGACCCTTGACCACAATCATCCCCGGGAATGGTATTACAGCATCATGGACTATGGGACATTTCTTGCGGGAGCTATAGAAAATCCGAACCGTCGGAGCAGGCATTATGCGGTGCAATCAAAGTTCTCCGGGAGTGATCGGGAGATCAGGGGCAGGATCCTGAAAGTATTGTTGGCTGAGGGCCCTGTATTGGGTGACCTCATCTCTCAGAAGATTCAGAGTGAGGAGGAGCGGACAACTAGGATCCTCGGGCAGATGGTAGATGAAGGCCTTTTGATGAGGGATGGAGTTCTGATCCGCTTTCCTGACAATGAAAGCCGGACTCCATAATTCGTTTATGCACCTGGAGGGGTGGCCTGCCTAAAAGTTCAATTTGGAATGCACCTGAGAAAAATATTGCCTATTTAGGATGTGACTGTCAGATTATATCTCTGTGTTCCACTTTAATGTATCAAGAATCTCTTTTTGCCGTGAATTTAGCCCTGTTACTAAAACCCGGTCATTACCAAGGCCTATCAGGCGTATCTTCATGAGTTCAAGATAAATTTTTTCAGCAGTGTAAATTGCGAGAAGTCCTGACTTTGCATATTGTTCAAGCACCCACCGGTTCACCACATGAGCCAGGAATGCGACGAGGAATGCACCGCTTCTCATCGTGTCACTATCAACTGAGAGGGGGAAGACCTGGAAATTTCTGATATAAGTTGAAAGGAACCTCTCTGCTTCGGCACGCTCTTCCAGCCACTCAAGGCAGGTGTCCCACTGGTATTCTGGATCTCCGGTAATAATCACAGAAATTCCGCAGTTTTTTAAATATTTTCCCAGAGCCTTTCTCTTGACATCCACCAGAATCCGGTTATTCTGGACACGCCACTGGAGGAAGGGTTCATACATACCGGCAACATCAGCAACTGCCTCGGCGGGATTGACCCATTTGTAAATCGGTTTATCATTCAGATTTTCAAGAATGAGTTCAATATCTTCCCCGAAGCGTTCCCGTATCTCTTCTTCTTTTCGTGGACTGTAGATGATGTACCCCTTTATCTGAACTGTTTCGAGGGAGATATTAAATGGGATAACAAACAGGGTTTCACCCCGGAAGATCTTGAGATTTTTTGGATGCATCAGGTCAGTCCGGTATTTTTTAATCTCTTCTTTAATGAGATCATGGTCAGGATCAAGGGGGAAGATGACCGGGATTTCACTGTATAGTGCTCCATACAGGTTCATTGATGATGCAAAACTCTTTCCTGATATGATGACCCCCTTTTTCCCAGAGAATAGGTGCATTCCTGCATTGATCGCTTTTACCAGGTCTGATGTGATAAGATATTGGGCTGAAGAAAGATATCCTACCGGGATATTGGCGATATTATCATAAAACAGAGCAATCGGTTCCATTCCGTGGTGGGAGATTCCTGTATGCCATGAGGTCTGCTGGACCATGGGGATGTCTATTGTGCTGATTCGCATATTCCCGCTTTCAGGAATCTGAGATAATGAGCGGCAGATACTAAGATGAATGGAGCCTTCACCCAGTTTTTTAAGCAGCCGGGAGATACTCTGAGTGGTAATTTTAAGGCCTGAAAAGATTCGGGGGAGGACCGTCCCGTCATACCATGAGGCGGGTGAGTGGAGGGCATCAGGGTGATGAATGCCGGCATAAAGAAGGGTGAGAAAGAGCCTCACTTCATGGTCAGTCAGATGTGCTCCTAGAATCTCCTGGATATGAAGGCTTTTTACCGCCTGAAGGTAGGGGATAAACTCTCCATATGAGTACACACGTTCAGGATTTTTTGCTTTTTCCCTGACCCTGACAGGTTCCCCATCGACATTTTTTCCCAGGTATCTGCTTTTCTGCCTGGTTCTCCGGGTCTCCTTGTCGTAGTAATAGGTTATTTCATACAGGTATTCATGCCCGTTGATCTTTTTGACACGGGTAGTAGTTTTCACATATGCTTATAGGCATGTGATATATTTTAAAATTTGTTTTTTTATGTTCAATAAAAAGTAATTTAATTCTAAAACCGGTTGCCTAATAAAATAATTCAAAATTAAAACTAAAACTTCAATATCTTTGATCATGAGGGCTAAATTTAATATATCTCAGCGATAATCTATAATTACCTCTCTGCAAGAGAACCTGCATGAGACACCCCCCATCCGAATAACACCTGACGCATACATGTGAAATGCCTCATTTCACACCCCCCATCAAATGTGTGTATCAATTCATGAGGATCTTGTAGGAGGAGAATGTTCGATGAAGACCCCATTGGTCTCTGTGATACCCGATATCACTGGTTGACTGCCCCAAGGGAGCAGAGACCAATCCCCTTTTCCTTATATAATTTATTTACAGCAATTTCATGGTTTTTTCATGATACTGTTATAAACAGAATGAACATTCCTCCCTGAACTGCAGGAGGGTTTTTGGCCGTTCCTTTTGTTATACGCTCATCCGGGTATCCCAGGTTTTCACAGATGATGATCTCTGCTTCCGGGTTAACTTCAGTCAGTTTCTGTCCTAATGCACTGATCGGGAAAGCAGGGTCGGCTATGATACACACTTTTCTTTTCGCGCTTATCATTTCACAACAATCATTCACTGCCTGATCATGATCCCTGCCATGGGCAGTAATGAGAAAGAGATTTGTCAGGGTCACGCCTGTTTTTGCTGCCCCCAGCTGGACGGACGATATTCCGGGGATTACCTCTCCGCCCAGATACCCAAGCCCTGATATCATCGGATCCCCGGTAGAGAGTATGACTGCGTGTTCGGGCAGTGTCCGGAGTATCTTGTAATCGTCAATCTCTCTGATCTCTGCATGAGATGGAAGGACATCCCTGACCAGATCAAGTGCCCGTTCTGATCCAACGATAAGGTGTGCAGATTGTATTGCCTGTATTGCTTTCCTGGTCAGCATCCCAGGTCCGCATCCGACACCAACAATCTTCATTGAGAATCTCCGATGATTGCTCCTTCCCGGTTTACCACGACAATTCGAACATTCGGGTGTGCGCTTTTATAGATCTGAAAAGATGTCTGCATGGCCGGCAAAAAGCGGTCGTTGGTCATGAACTCTTCAACGGTTGAAAAACCGGTTCCCTCGAGAATTACCGGATTTATATATTTTAATACAAGAGCCGGGAGACCACAGATGATCACTTCACCGGTAAGATGGGGGATGATAGTACCAAGCCTGGACCCGGCAAGGATGACTTCATGGTCAGGGAATAACATCCGGGCATATCGCATGCCAATTCTGCCGGTGGTAAGTACGACCCGTTCTGCATGAACCGCCCGATCACAGACGGTCTGTTCCAGATGATCATCCCAGGGCTCAACAAATCCGGTTGTCCCCAGCACGGATATACCACCAACGACTCCGACCATCTGGTTCAGGGTTTTTTCTGCAACTATTCGTCCCTCCCGTGCGAAAATCCTGACTGATACACCCGGAATCCCGGTCTCCTGGACAGCCTCCTCAATTGCGTTTTTGATCTCATCCATGGCCTGGCAGGAGACCGCCGGATCTCCGGTTTTATACCGGGGGGTATCACGACTCCATCTCCCGATTCCCTCACCAAAGACAAGGGTGGTTCCTGAATCTGCGGGAGTTGCTTCTGCTGTAAAGACCAGTCCTGCAGTGACGTCTCCCGGATAGTCCCCGGAATATTTCCTGCACTCTCCAGTTCCCCTGGCAATTGTGACCGGGATCTGAACACGTATCCCGGCTGGAGTGAGGATTGATACCTCATCGAATCCGGTTTTTGTAAGGGAGAGCACCGATGCCTTGGCTGCAGCAGATGCAGAACTACCGGTGGTAAACCCACGCCTTCGTATGGTTCCATCTGAAGTCAGGACAGCAAGCCCCTGACTGACAAGAAGACGCTCTGTCTCGTCTGTACAGAGAGAGATCCACTCCTCCGGGTAGATAAATCCGCTGACCGGATCCTGCATATTACCCGACGGTTCCGGACACTTCGACGAACATGGTGATGATCTCATTCATGGCGGCAACAGCGACCGGAGTGCCCCCGCGTGTCCCTTCGTTTGAGATTGAGGGAATGTCCAGCGTCCGAAGGAGTTCTTTCGACTCAGCGGCGTTTACAAACCCAACCGGCGTTCCGATAACAAGAGCAGGTTTGATCCCTTTTTGAATCAGATCACAGAGAACCAGAAGTGCTGACGGGGCATTTCCAATCACAACGATGGATCCGGACAAATGTTCTCCAAGTGACATCAGTGCTGCGGATGTGCGTGTTTTTCCACCGGTATCTGGTGACGAAAGGGTATCAAGGATACAGGACACCTGACTTTTGTGTCCTTTCTTTTGAATCCCGGTCTGCACCATCCTGATATCTGTATATATCGGCGCTCCCTCTTGCAGAGCGTTCAGGCCGGCACGTACCGGATCACCCTGAAACCTCATCAGGTCTGCCATTGCGAAGTCACCGACTGCGATTGAGCAGCGCTGGCGAATCCGGTCAAGGGGTCCTGCATCTCCGATGGTCTTTCTGGCCAGCTCCCGTGATGTTCGCGAAATGGCATACCCCTCCGGCGTATCTGCCCCGATATCTGTATAATTAGAACTCATATTTCCGGTGGTACCCGCGGGGGGTGAACATTCCTCTGGCATCTGCATATCTCCTGAGCATTCGTGTCTCTTCACCGCCAATAAAAACGACGGTGTGCATGTCTATACTATCAAAAACGTCCATGACATCTGTAAGGGTGGTAACGATGATCGTCTCATCCGGACGGTAGGCATCTTTCACAATCCCGACCGGGGTTTCACCAGCGAGGTGTTCGCGTGCGATGTCTATGACATCTTCAAACAGATTTGTTCGTGTGCGGCTCTTTGGATTATAGAGCACAATGGGGATCCCGACCGTGCATAATGCCCTGATGCGCTTTTCAATGACATCACGTGGTGTCAGAAGATCTGAAAGACTGATGACTGCAAAGTCATTGGTGAGGGGTGCCCCAAGCAGAGCAGCACCGGCACTTGCTGCCGTCACTCCGGGGATGATGTCTATCTTCAGATCCGGCGCAATTCGTTCGGCCATCTCCAGGATAAGTCCGGCCATTCCATAGACGCCCGGGTCGCCGCCGGATACCATGACGACATGGCTCGTGTGTGCCAGGGTAATTGCCTGCTTTGCGCGGTCGATCTCTTTGCCCATCTGACTTTTGATGACCTTCTGTTTCGTAAGAAGATGCGGAATCTGGTTGATGTAAAAGTCATTCCCGATGACGATATCCGCGTTCTTTATTGCTTTTTCAGCTGCGATAGTCAGCATATCCGGACTGCCTGGGCCTATCCCGACGACAGCGAGTGAGCCGGTGGGAGTGTTTGGGTTATTCTGCGATAGCGATGGTGACATTTCCATAGATCTGTTTCTCCAGGATGAGGTGGTGATGGACTGATACAGCAAGTGCTGCGGGCTCTGCAACACCCGGCAATCCGAACCGTGACGCAGCAGACTGTGAAGGGGGGGCCACCTCACTCAGGTCGGAGTGATTAAGAAATATGATATTGCGCCCCAGAGTTCTGACCGCATCAAGAAGGCCTGATTCATGGGTTTTGATACCTCCGGTTGCATAGATGGCAATATCTTCCTGACTGATACCAGCCGTTTCACAAGCGGAATGAATTGCATGAACAATCTCATCTGCAGAAGTCCCCAGTCTGCATCCGATACCAACCGAATATGGCCCGTCAGCAACAAGGAATGAGACGCCGGATCCGGCGATAACCATCCCGGGACCGGGCAACCGGTATACTTTGGCACTCCCGGTCAGGACAGATGCATTTGCCTGCCTGGTAGACCGGGTATTGACAATCCGAAGGTGCTCTCTATTTGCCAGAACCTCGACAGCCTCCCGTCCGGTAGCTTCTGTGGCGGTGGTGATGACCGGTGTAAGACCGCATCTCTCCTGCAGCAGGTAAACGAGATCATTTGCACCATGATGGCCTCCGAGAACCGGTATTGCATACTGCATGTCCGGACTGATGACAACAACAGCTGGATCAGTCCATTTGTCATGGATCAGGGGGGCGATATTGCGGATAACGATGCCGATAGCCATGATCGCAACAATCCGTTGTGTTGTCCTATAGAGTTCGGAGAATAATCCTGAATGGTAGTGGATAAACTCCGCGTTGATTGCCGATGCGACTCTTTCAGCCCGTTCCTGAAAGTAGGGGAGTGCTGTTACAACCGTATTCATGAGTAAAGGAATGACCTGATATGCCCCTTTGGATCCTCGGCAAAGACATCACCGATGAGCAGAAGGGCGGATTTTGTAATCCCTGCATCTGCTGCTTTTTTGGCGATGTCCTGTACCGTTCCCCTGATGATCTTCTGATCCGGCCATGTTGCGTGGTACACTACTACTGCAGTGGTCTCGGGGTGACAGGCAAGGCGGGAGGTTATCTCCTCAAGTTTGTCAGTCCCCAGAAAGATAGCCATGGTCTCACCGGTCTCTGAGAGTTCGAATATCTTATCTTTCTCAAGTGTCTTCCCGGCCGGACGGGTGATGATGACCGATTCAGATACTCCCCGGAGAGTCAGCTGGGCCTGCAATGCCGCTGCAGCACCAAAGAGCGAGGAGACACCGGGGACTACTTCGACTGATATACCCTCCTGTTTCAGTAGATAGATCTGCTCCACGATAGCCCCATAGAGTGCAGGATCTCCAGAATGAAGTCTGACCACGGTCTTTCCCTCACGGATTCCTTTGACCATGATGGGGATCATCTCTTCAAGGCTCATGCCATTGCTATCGTACTTTTCGCTGGCCGGAGAGCTTGCAACAAGTTCAGGGTTGACTAATGATCCGGCATATATCAGTATGTCAGCACAATCAAGGAGTCTTCGTCCCCTTACGGTAATGAGATCAGGATCTCCGGGTCCAGCACCAATAAACCAGATTTTATTCATAGATCACGCTCTGCATATAGGAGTGAGAAGTAACTGCTCTCTTCCGGAAGATCATCCCCGTTAAGCACTTGCATACCGTCCATGTACATCCGCTCTACCAGTACAAATCTCGAGTATCCTTCTTTTCGGAGATTCTCTGCCAACTCACGGGGTTTTCTTACTTTCATCCTAATCTGGGATCGAATCTTACTCCCGTCGGTTACACAAAAGCCCCCGGTAATGGGAAGGCCGGTCTCAGACATGAGTGCTGTTATGGATGATATCCCGGGAACTGTACCGATGATGATATTGGGGTATCGTTCCTTCAAAATCACAGTGAGACGCGAGAAGGTTGAGAAGATATTCGGATCACCGATGATTCCAAAGACAACATTTTTATCCCTCGCATCAGATGCGATTTTTTCAGCATTCTCGATAATCTGCGCCCGAATCATCTCCTCATCATGACTCATGGGGAAGGGAAGTTCAATGGGGGTGCAGTACGGCTCAACCAGCCGCCTGGCCAGACCACCTGGAATATACACGACATCCGCTTCCTGTAGCATGCGAACCGCTTTGATGGTGAGAAGCTCAGGATCTCCTGGACCAAGCCCCACTCCGGAAAGCATTTAAGAACATCCTCCGGTGATGATAAAAACCGGATCAAGGGGTTTTAGCATAAATCCCCCGGCAAGCGGCATGCTTTTCGAAACCTGAACAAGGGTGACTTCATGAAACATATCATATTCCTGTAATGTTGATATTGCAATATTGAGCGTTTCAAGGAGAACCGCAGTTATAACAATGGTCTTCACTGTAAGGTGAGCCAGCTGGGTGATGATATCTGAAAGATTCTTCGATCCACCAACGAAGGCTTTGTCTATGTTATCCAGAGAGGAAAGAATAGAAACGGCATTGCCAAAGTGCGGCGTTACATTGGCAAAACCACTCTTCCGCAGTTCCTCACAGGTCCACCGGTATGCTTCCTCTCTGATATCCATGGCATGGACATGAGAAACCAGAGGTGCAGCGGTCAGGGTGACCTTCCCGGTTCCACACCCGATATCAGCAAAAATATCTGCCGGTTTCAGATCCAGCTTATGCATTGCTATTGCGAGTACTTCATCTTTTGTTGGTCCGCCTGTTGGTGGTTTATCCAGTGGACAATGTATCATATGCTCCGTATACATTAGCGGGTGCCCTTCAAAAGTGATTGGTTTTGAATGTGTCTAAACGATCAGATACCTGACAAATCATCTGGTATCTCGTCCCCTATGAGTGATCGAACGGGAATTGACCGGTTGTTTGTCTGATTAAACATGCTCACCCGTTCAAAGACTCTGGTCACCATCCCTCCGGTTGTCAGAATCAGACTTGTCCGTCCGTTCATTGCCTGAAGGATGCATTTATCAATGACCGCATAGGAGATGTCCGGAATCAGACCCCACTGACGGGCACAAATTTTTGCCCTGCTCCCCATCACGCCGATGGTATCACATGAAGTTCTGGCAAGAATCGCCTGTATGTGTGATCCGGATATCAGATCAACATCCCCGACATGTATTGTCCCATAGCCATTGTCAGAGAGGCGGATGGATCCATGGTGATTATGCTCAATAATCCTGATGATATCAAGGACGGTTCTGGGTAATGTCCCCGGTGTTTTCATTCCCCTGCTCTTCAGTTCCTGCGAGAGCTCAAGAAGTATGGGGGTTTTCAGTCGTGCGCGTCTGACCAGTTCTTTATCTGAGAACGCCTCTTCCGGTGTACCTGATGCAATTATCCTCCCCTTCTCCATCAGGATTATTCGATCCGCCCAGGGGTAGGCAAGTTCAACATCATGGGTGGAGATGATGATGGTTTTTCCCTGGTGATTGAGTTCATCAAGGAGGTCCATGATATCTTCGCTCCCGGCAGGATCAAGCATGCTCGTGGGTTCATCGAGGATGAGGACATCAGGATCCATGGCCAGAATACCGGCGATGGCCACCCTCTTCTTCTCTCCGCCAGAGAGGTGATATGGTGGACGCTTCTCAAATCCTTCCAGTCCGACGCTGTGAAGCGCATTCGAAACCGCCTGCTGTACCTGTTCTTCCGAATAATCAAGGTTCACCGGTCCGAATGCAACATCCTGCCATACGGTAGGTGCTATTATCTGGACATCAGGATCCTGAAAGACAAATCCGATCTTCTGTCGTATCTTCCGAAGTGAATTCCGATCATATGATACTGGTTTCCCATAAATGGTGACCGTTCCCTTGTCCGGCCGTATCATCCCGTTCAGGGTAAGAAGAAGCGTTGATTTTCCTGCTCCATTGGAACCGACCAGAGCAATCTTCTCACCCCTCTGAATGCAGAGGCTGATATTAGAGAGCGCAGGCGAGGCATATGGATAGGCATACTCGAGATCTTTGAGTTCTATGAGGGGTTCCATGTGATTTTTCCTTTACCCTGATGTCCAGAGGATCATGCCGATGATGATGAAGAGGTAGAGAGAAACTGCTGATAGTGATCGCCATTCCACCGGATTATAGGTGATCATTTTTGCGTATTTTCCATTATAACAACGGCAATCCATGGCATGTATGAGATCTTCGCCTGCATCCCATGATGTGATGAAGATGCTTCCAAAGAGCATGCTGTAGGAATGTAACGCTTCCCTGGGTCTGGTATATCCAAGACGCATCTGCTGTGCGAGATATATCTGCCTGGCTTTATCCATAAAAATGAAGATGTACCGGTAGATGATCATTGAAAGGTCGATAAACAGGTCCGGAACTTTGAGTTTTTTCATGATACCGAATAGATCGGTCATCGGCGTTGTCAGGGATATGAAAAACAAGGCGCACATGCCCCCGAAAACCCGTGCGAAAATATGTAGTCCATGATTGAGGCTTTCCTCAGTCACGGTGAGGGTGAATCTGGGGAAAAGCTGGAGTGACCATATTTCCGTCACCCCTTCGGAGAGAAAAATGATAATGAGTGCACTCATGAATGCAAAACTGAGCGGAATTCCGAGCAGTTTCAAATAAAACCTCATGTTTATCTTTGCGAGAAGAATTGTTACACTACTCAGGGTTATGGCAATGTAACAGGGTACAATATAATTTGATGTGAATAAAACAAGGATGATTGATCCAATACCTAGGAGAAGTTTGGTATATGGATGTACCTGGAGAAGGGCGTTATGTTGTGCTGCTTCTTCCAGGAAATCATGCGCAAACATTATTCTTTATTGTTCAATTTTGGTTTATTTTTCTCTGTCCAAGCAGGTATCCAAAGCCAAGTCCGAGAATTATCCCACCAAATGCTGCCTGAAGTGCAAATATTCCTGATTCAACCTCACCGGATGGGGGTGCCCACTGGGGAATCAGGGGGGTTACATCGTCTTCTGCAACACCGGTAAGTTCTGAAACAATCGCTGATCCAACGCCATCTGAACCTCCGAACTCTGCATCCGGGTTGATGGAGGCGGTGTAAAGAAACAATCCGACGAACAGGATTACTATTATTCCAACAATAATCTCAAATTGATATTTCATTTCTTACTCCCCCCGTGCGGCTTTGATCTTCTCTTCAGAAAATATATTCATTCTGACAATAATGTCCGGTTTAATATCCACAATATACTTGAATACTAGTGCGAGCACTGCTCCTTCCAGGATTGCCAGTGGAATCTGTGTTACAGCAAAGACACCAAGGAAAGTTGCAAACAGGCCTCCGAATCCAAGGTCTCCAGCCGGCACGGCCAGCGTGAGTTCAAAGGCGGTGATGACATAGGTGAATAGGTCTGCGAGTGCAACGGCGATAAAGACCGTGATATACATGTTTAATGTGGTATCGCGAAGAGCGCGGTAGACATAGTACCCCAGAAAGGGCCCACAAATTGCCATTGAAAATGTGTTTGCACCCAAAGTTGAGAGTCCACCATGTGCCAGAAAGAGGGACTGGAAGAGGAGGACGATAAAACCGATGATGGTGGTGATGAAGGGCCCGAAGACTATTGCAGAAAGACCTGTTCCGGTGGGATGCGAACAACTCCCGGTTACTGACGGGAGTTTGAGCGCTGAAAGGATGAAGATAAGTGCGCCACAGATCCCAAGAAGTGGGAGTGCATCCTTGTTTTCATTGATGATTTTCTTTAGCTGAACAAACCCGTATATGATGAATGGCAGTGAAATAATCCACCAGATAGCCGCCCAGAGTGGGGGGAGAAATCCTTCCATGACGTGCATAATTTAAACTCCTAAACAAATTTTGTCTTATTGTTAATAAATTTGATCAAAAAAGTTTTGGGGATAATTTTTCGAAACTCATGCAATATATTGGATATTTCAGGCTGAATTATTATTTAATTTGGTAGATTAAGATGATCCGTTATATCCGCGCAAAACCTCATAAATACTCTATTTTTAGAATCTGGATGATTTTATGTGATTAAATGCAATCTTTGATATCGTACCTGATCACCTGGATATCAGAGTGTAATCAGAATTCGAGGATTTCGGATCGCAAATCGATGATTATATATCTGGATCAATACAACTTTGTTATCCCACACGCTTCCTGAAACATCAGGAGTCGGCGGCCGGGGAATGATTGTTCGGGAAGGGCGATACGAAAGTATATAACCTTCAGCGAGCAACGTAAGAGGCCGTTTTAATGGAGACCCGACGAATGCACTGTGGTGCAGTATCGGTTCTGACATAGGAATACTGGTAATGTGGATATCTGTCTGCATCTGCCAATACTTTAAGAGATACAGTGTGCGAGAAAAATAGAAATTCTGGTTGATCCTGCCAGAGGCCACTGCTATCGGGGTTTGACTAAGCCATGCGAGTCGAGAGGTGCAAGACCTCGGCGTACTGCTCAGTAACACGTGGACAATCTGCCCTGAAGAGGAGGATAATCCCGGGAAACTGGGGGTAATACTCCATAGTTCGTGCTGACTGGAATGTTATGCGAACGAAAGATCCGTCGCTTCAGGATGAGTCTGCGGCCGATTAGGTAGTTGTTGGGGTAACGGCCCAACAAGCCTGTCATCGGTACGGGTTGTGGGAGCAAGAGCCCGGAGATGGATTCTGAGACACGAATCCAGGCCCTACGGGGCGCAGCAGGCGCGAAAACTTTACCATGCGGGCAACCGTGATAAGGAAACCCCGAGTGCCAGCACAGGCTGGCTGTCCACCAGTGTAAATAACTGGTGAAGAAAGGGCCGGGCAAGACCGGTGCCAGCCGCCGCGGTAATACCGGCGGCTCGAGTGGTGGCCGCTATTACTGGGCTTAAAGGGTCCGTAGCTGGATATACAAGTCCCTTGAGAAATCCGCCGGCTTAACCGGTGGGCGTTCAGGGGAAACTGTATTTCTAGGGACCGGGAGAGGTGAGAGGTACTGCCGGGGTAGGAGTGAAATCCTGTAATCCCGGTGGGACCACCTATGGCGAAGGCATCTCACCAGAACGGGTCCGACAGTGAGGGACGAAAGCTGGGGGAGCAAACCGGATTAGATACCCGGGTAGTCCCAGCTGTAAACGATGCGCGTTAGGTGTGTCAGTGACCACGTGTCACTGAGGTGCCGAAGGGAAACCGTGAAACGCGCCGCCTGGGGAGTACGGTCGCAAGGCTGAAACTTAAAGGAATTGGCGGGGGAGCACCACAACGGGTGGAGCCTGCGGTTTAATCGGACTCAACGCCGGAAATCTCACCGGATAAGACAGCTGAATGATAGTCGGGATGAAGACTCTACTTGACTAGCTGAGAGGAGGTGCATGGCCGTCGTCAGTTCGTACTGTGAAGCATCCTGTTTAGTCAGGCAACGAGCGAGACCCACGCGAGCAGTTGCCAGCTTGACCTTCGGGTTGATGGGGACACTGCTCGGACCGCCTCTGCTAAAGGGGAGGAAGGAATGGGCAACGGTAGGTCAGCATGCCCCGAATTATCCGGGCTACACGCGGGCTACAATGGACAGGACAATGGGTTTCGACACCGAGAGGTGAGGATAATCTCCTAAACCTGTCCGAAGTTCGGATTGCGGGTTGTAACTCACCCGCATGAAGCTGGAATCCGTAGTAATCGCGTTTCAACATAGCGCGGTGAATATGTCCCTGCTCCTTGCACACACCGCCCGTCAAACCACCCGAGTGAGGTCTTGATGAGGATGTATCATTGATATGTTCGAATCTGGGTTTTGCAAGGGGGGTTAAGTCGTAACAAGGTAGCCGTAGGGGAATCTGCGGCTGGATCACCTCCTAACGAAATGAAAGTTGTGGCAGATGGAGACAGACCATAGAGTTATCAGTGTTCCGGAATGGAATCAGAGGGCTCGTAGCTCAGCTGGAAGAGCGCGGCGTTTGCAACGCCGAGGCCTGGGGTTCAAATCCCCACGGGTCCACTGGTATTTTTCGATGCACCCGGTCTGGCGACAGAACCGGGGAAGGGCTTGAGACCCCGTGAAATCGGGGCGATGATACGCTGTGTAGAGGAGATGCGTAGAGAAAATCACTAGGCGTTTCTGGACGTTACATGGGTTTGAAGAAACTACAAAAAGACGTTCTTACGCCTGTCAGTGGATGGCTCGGTTCGGGTGCCGACGAAGGGCGTGCCAAGCTGCGATAAGCTCCGGGTAGACGCATGGAGTCATTGAACCGGAGATCCCCGAATAGGACATCCAGATGCATAAAGCATCATTCCGCCATCGGAAAGGGAACGCCCCGAATTGAAACATCTTAGTAGGGGCAGGAGAAGAAACCAACCGGGATGTCGTTAGTAGAGGCGATCGAACACGACAGAGTTCAAACCGAATCCTTCGGGAGATGTGGTGTATGGACCGCGGCATAAGATTTGCATTCAGAACTGAAGTTGCCTGGAACGGTATACCAGAGAGGGTGACAGTCCCGTATGTGTATGCATGCAGACTTTAGCGGTATCCTGAGTAGCGTGGGTCGGAATTCCCGCGTGAATGTGGGGGTCATCAACCTCCAAAACTAAATACTCCCCGAAACCGATAGCGTAGTAGTAGCGTGAGCGAAAGCTGAAAAGCAACCCTGGAAAGGTGTTGAAAAGTGCCTGAAACTGACAGGTTATCGCGTGATACGGCACGAAAGGATCTTCAAAGCGAAGGAACGAGTTGCGAGACTCAAGTACGGGTTTTGTTGCCGGTGTCGTATCGTACGTTTTGAAGAACGGGCCAGAGAGTTTATTCTGTTGGCGACGGTTAATTTCTATGAAAGAAGCCAGAGGGAAACCAACAAGTCCGCAGCCGTAAGGTCAGGGACGACGTACTACCAGTGCGTGGAGTCAGCAGGATAAGACCCGAAGCCCGGCGATCTATGCGTGGGCAGGTTGAAGCGTGCCGAAAGGTGCGTGGAGGACCGCAAGCGGTTTTGATATGCAAATCATTCGCGTGACCTGCGTATAGGAGTGAAAGATTAATCGAGCCGGGCATCAGCTGGTTCCTCTCGAAACATGCCGTAGCATGACCTGATCTGAGATCGACAGTGAGGTAGAGCACTGATTGGGGAAGCTGGGGAAGAAATTCCTCACTCTCCTGTCAAACTCCAAATTCCCTGTCATCAGCGACGATCGGAAGTCCGCATTACGGGGTAAGCTTGTAATGCGTAAGGGAGACAACCCAGACCGTGGTTAATGTCCCTCAGTGCAGGCTCAGTGTAAACACTGAAAGTAGTCCTGGGTCAAAGACAACTGGGAGGTGAGCTTAGAAGCAGCTACCCTTTAAAAAGTGCGTAACAGCTTACCAGTCAAGATTCAGGGCGCTGAAAATGGACGGGGCTTAAGCCTGCCACAGATACCACGGACCATACGAATTGTATGATGGCGTAGAGAGGCGTCCTGCATGGGCGGAAGCAGGGTTGCAAGATCCTGTGGACCGTGTAGGAATGAAAATTCTGGCAGTAGTAGAAGCTTAAGATTGGTGAGAATCCAATCCGCCGCAGGGGCTAGGTTTCCTCGACAATGTTCGTCAGTCGAGGGTTAGTCGGTCCTAAGACGTACCGTAATTCGAGTACGCCGAAAGGGAAACAGGTTAATATTCCTGTACCTGTATCAAACAATCCTGACGCTTTCGGATAGGCATTGCGGAGTCATCGCTCCGTCTAAGCCGGATATGAAATTGGAGTACCGTAATGGTGAGAATTTTTCAAAACGGTGATGGGGTAACAATGCTGATTCCAGGAGCCCGTGAAAAGGGTGATACGGTCCGTACCGAGAACTGACACAGGTGCCCCTCGCTGAGAAGGCGAAGGCGTGTCGGGAGTAAATGTGTTAAGGGAACTCGGCAAATTAGCCCTGTAACTTTGGGATAAGGGGTGCCTGCCCAGCGATTGGGCAGGTCGCAGTGACAAGATCGCTCCGACTGTCTAATAACAACATAGCAGACTGCAACTCCGAAAGGACTCGTATAGTCTGTGATTCCTGCCCAGTGCGAGTATCTGAACACCGGGTTCAACCGGACGAAGGACTCGTAAACGGCGGGGGTAACTATGACCCTCTTAAGGTAGCGTAGTACCTTGTCGCTTAATTGGCGACTTGCATGAATGGAATAACGAGAGCGATACTGTCCCTAACACATACCCGTTGAACCTTTTGTACTAGTGCAGAGACTAGTGACTCCTTATGGGAAGTGAAGACCCCGTGGAGCTTTACTGCAGCCTGTCGTTGGGTTACGGTATTACCTGCGCAGGGTAGATGGGAGACGTCGATCCAACCCTTGTGGGGGTTGGTTAGTCACCGATGAGACACCATCCTGGTTTTATTGTAATTCTAACTGATTTATCAGGACATCGATAGGTAGGCAGTTTGGGTGGGGCGCCACACCCTCGAAAAAATATCAAGGGTGCCCTAAGGTCAACTCAAGCGGGTCAGAAACCCGCTGAAGAGTGTCAAGAGCAAAAGTTGGCCTGACGCGATTTCGCATAGCAAGAAATCGCGAGAGGAAACTCGGGTCTAACGAACCAATACGCCCTGTTGATGAGGGCTATTGACTACAGAAAAGCTACCCCGGGGATAACAGAGTCGTCGCCGGCAAGAGCACATATCGACCCGGCGGCTTGCTACCTCGATGTCGGTTCTTTCCATCCTGGCTGTGCAGCAGCAGCCAAGGGTGAGGTTGTTCGCCTATTAAAGGGGATCGTGAGCTGGGTTTAGACCGTCGTGAGACAGGTCGGTTACTATCTATAAGGAGTGTTGGAAGTCTGAAGGCAAGAATGAAATAGTACGAGAGGAACTTTCATTCGGCGCCACTGGTCTACCGGTTGTCTGACAAGGCAACGCCGGGCAGCTACGCGCCAAGAGATAAAAGCTGAAAGCATCTAAGCTTGAAACTCAGCCTGAACAAGAGACTTCATGAAAGACACGGGTAAAAGACCCGGTTGATAGGTTCGGGATGTACGCACGAAGGCAACGACGTGTTCAGTCCGCGAATACTAATCGTCTTAATAACGTCAATTCATGTTTCTCAAACCCAGACGAAATCCTTAAACGCTGGTGAAATTATCTCTCGCATCTTCCACACATCCAAGCCAGGCCAAGTGGCTGAGCAGTCACGCGGTTGACAACAGGTCAACTCCATTCCGGTTCGAACCCGGAATTTGGCTCTCAATAGCGGCCACAGCAGGTGTGTCACACCCGTTCCCATTCCGAACACGGAAGTTAAGACACCTCACGTGGATGACGGTACTGAGGTACGCGAGTCCTCGGGAAATCATCCTCGCTGCTATTGTTCAACGAGAGACTCTTTTGTACGAATCATTCTGAATTACTGTTTCTATTCTGTATCTGATTATAAATATTTATCATCGCGGTTTATGCTTGATCTCCGCCTTTCAGCGAGAACTCTTCTGTATGCCGCAACTCTTCTGCGGATCAAATCCGATTATCTGAAAGATCGCTCCTGGGGATTTGAGGAAGAAGATGACGGGGGGGATATCCCTGAGAGTCCGGACGATGATGTTCTGTCACGGATTCACAATCCAGTCCAGCTGCTTGAACATGAGATCACGCGCCGGCTGGAACGAAAGAGTATGTGCAAACAGCCGATTACCCTTTACGATCTCATCAACCTTCTTCGGAATGCAGAAAAAGAAGAGCGAAGGCGACAACGCGAAGTCTGGAGTTATGATGGGCTCGTGTATACTGAAGAAGTCGTCTCACTCGCCCATGAGGAAGCGTACCAGGAGAATGCCATGGAAGTATTAACCTGCTGTGTGGACTGTGTGTCTCAGGGCAGGAAAGTCACTTTATCGGAGATTGCAAACCGTCTGAAATGGCCGGTCGTTCATGTATTTATCCCGCTGCTCTTCCTTATGCATGAAGGATACCTGGAGATTTCCCAGGATACGTTTTTTGGCGAGGTATATATTGAGCCCAATCCAGCCACGTATGCGGCGATTCAGCATGCGACCGGATCAGGTATGATCTGAATCTGCGCTCTAGAGAGAATAGAGACCTCCGGAGATCCTCCCGGCTCCTGCATCGGAAGTATAATTCCGAAAAAATATCTTCATAAAACCGAGTTGGAAAATATTGACCGATGTAACGCAGATAGAGTGAATGTGATGAAGTGACAGAAATTTTCCTTCAGAACCTCGTTATCTATATATGTGAATTCGATCAACTATTGTATCCCACACGCTTCCTGAAACATCAGGAGCCGGCGGCCGGGGAATGATTGTTCGGGAAGGGCAATACGAAAGTATATAACCTTCAGCGAGCAACGTAAGAGGCCGTTTTAATGGAGACCCGACGAATGCACTGTGGTGCAGTATCGGTTCTGACATAGGAATACTGGTAATGTGGATATCTGTCTGCATCTGCCAATACTTTAAGAGATACAGTGTGCGAGAAATTTAGAAATTCTGGTTGATCCTGCCAGAGGCCACTGCTATCGGGGTTTGACTAAGCCATGCGAGTCGAGAGGTGCAAGACCTCGGCGTACTGCTCAGTAACACGTGGACAATCTGCCCTGAAGAGGAGGATAATCCCGGGAAACTGGGGGTAATACTCCATAGTTCGTGCTGACTGGAATGTTATGCGAACGAAAGATCCGTCGCTTCAGGATGAGTCTGCGGCCGATTAGGTAGTTGTTGGGGTAACGGCCCAACAAGCCTGTCATCGGTACGGGTTGTGGGAGCAAGAGCCCGGAGATGGATTCTGAGACACGAATCCAGGCCCTACGGGGCGCAGCAGGCGCGAAAACTTTACCATGCGGGCAACCGTGATAAGGAAACCCCGAGTGCCAGCACAGGCTGGCTGTCCACCAGTGTAAATAACTGGTGAAGAAAGGGCCGGGCAAGACCGGTGCCAGCCGCCGCGGTAATACCGGCGGCTCGAGTGGTGGCCGCTATTACTGGGCTTAAAGGGTCCGTAGCTGGATATACAAGTCCCTTGAGAAATCCGCCGGCTTAACCGGTGGGCGTTCAGGGGAAACTGTATTTCTAGGGACCGGGAGAGGTGAGAGGTACTGCCGGGGTAGGAGTGAAATCCTGTAATCCCGGTGGGACCACCTATGGCGAAGGCATCTCACCAGAACGGGTCCGACAGTGAGGGACGAAAGCTGGGGGAGCAAACCGGATTAGATACCCGGGTAGTCCCAGCTGTAAACGATGCGCGTTAGGTGTGTCAGTGACCACGTGTCACTGAGGTGCCGAAGGGAAACCGTGAAACGCGCCGCCTGGGGAGTACGGTCGCAAGGCTGAAACTTAAAGGAATTGGCGGGGGAGCACCACAACGGGTGGAGCCTGCGGTTTAATCGGACTCAACGCCGGAAATCTCACCGGATAAGACAGCTGAATGATAGTCGGGATGAAGACTCTACTTGACTAGCTGAGAGGAGGTGCATGGCCGTCGTCAGTTCGTACTGTGAAGCATCCTGTTTAGTCAGGCAACGAGCGAGACCCACGCGAGCAGTTGCCAGCTTGACCTTCGGGTTGATGGGGACACTGCTCGGACCGCCTCTGCTAAAGGGGAGGAAGGAATGGGCAACGGTAGGTCAGCATGCCCCGAATTATCCGGGCTACACGCGGGCTACAATGGACAGGACAATGGGTTTCGACACCGAGAGGTGAGGATAATCTCCTAAACCTGTCCGAAGTTCGGATTGCGGGTTGTAACTCACCCGCATGAAGCTGGAATCCGTAGTAATCGCGTTTCAACATAGCGCGGTGAATATGTCCCTGCTCCTTGCACACACCGCCCGTCAAACCACCCGAGTGAGGTCTTGATGAGGATGTATCATTGATATGTTCGAATCTGGGTTTTGCAAGGGGGGTTAAGTCGTAACAAGGTAGCCGTAGGGGAATCTGCGGCTGGATCACCTCCTAACGAAATGAAAGTTGTGGCAGATGGAGACAGACCATAGAGTTATCAGTGTTCCGGAATGGAATCAGAGGGCTCGTAGCTCAGCTGGAAGAGCGCGGCGTTTGCAACGCCGAGGCCTGGGGTTCAAATCCCCACGGGTCCACTGGTATTTTTCGATGCACCCGGTCTGGCGACAGAACCGGGGAAGGGCTTGAGACCCCGTGAAATCGGGGCGATGATACGCTGTGTAGAGGAGATGCGTAGAGAAAATCACTAGGCGTTTCTGGACGTTACATGGGTTTGAAGAAACTACAAAAAGACGTTCTTACGCCTGTCAGTGGATGGCTCGGTTCGGGTGCCGACGAAGGGCGTGCCAAGCTGCGATAAGCTCCGGGTAGACGCATGGAGTCATTGAACCGGAGATCCCCGAATAGGACATCCAGATGCATAAAGCATCATTCCGCCATCGGAAAGGGAACGCCCCGAATTGAAACATCTTAGTAGGGGCAGGAGAAGAAACCAACCGGGATGTCGTTAGTAGAGGCGATCGAACACGACAGAGTTCAAACCGAATCCTTCGGGAGATGTGGTGTATGGACCGCGGCATAAGATTTGCATTCAGAACTGAAGTTGCCTGGAACGGTATACCAGAGAGGGTGACAGTCCCGTATGTGTATGCATGCAGACTTTAGCGGTATCCTGAGTAGCGTGGGTCGGAATTCCCGCGTGAATGTGGGGGTCATCAACCTCCAAAACTAAATACTCCCCGAAACCGATAGCGTAGTAGTAGCGTGAGCGAAAGCTGAAAAGCAACCCTGGAAAGGTGTTGAAAAGTGCCTGAAACTGACAGGTTATCGCGTGATACGGCACGAAAGGATCTTCAAAGCGAAGGAACGAGTTGCGAGACTCAAGTACGGGTTTTGTTGCCGGTGTCGTATCGTACGTTTTGAAGAACGGGCCAGAGAGTTTATTCTGTTGGCGACGGTTAATTTCTATGAAAGAAGCCAGAGGGAAACCAACAAGTCCGCAGCCGTAAGGTCAGGGACGACGTACTACCAGTGCGTGGAGTCAGCAGGATAAGACCCGAAGCCCGGCGATCTATGCGTGGGCAGGTTGAAGCGTGCCGAAAGGTGCGTGGAGGACCGCAAGCGGTTTTGATATGCAAATCATTCGCGTGACCTGCGTATAGGAGTGAAAGATTAATCGAGCCGGGCATCAGCTGGTTCCTCTCGAAACATGCCGTAGCATGACCTGATCTGAGATCGACAGTGAGGTAGAGCACTGATTGGGGAAGCTGGGGAAGAAATTCCTCACTCTCCTGTCAAACTCCAAATTCCCTGTCATCAGCGACGATCGGAAGTCCGCATTACGGGGTAAGCTTGTAATGCGTAAGGGAGACAACCCAGACCGTGGTTAATGTCCCTCAGTGCAGGCTCAGTGTAAACACTGAAAGTAGTCCTGGGTCAAAGACAACTGGGAGGTGAGCTTAGAAGCAGCTACCCTTTAAAAAGTGCGTAACAGCTTACCAGTCAAGATTCAGGGCGCTGAAAATGGACGGGGCTTAAGCCTGCCACAGATACCACGGACCATACGAATTGTATGATGGCGTAGAGAGGCGTCCTGCATGGGCGGAAGCAGGGTTGCAAGATCCTGTGGACCGTGTAGGAATGAAAATTCTGGCAGTAGTAGAAGCTTAAGATTGGTGAGAATCCAATCCGCCGCAGGGGCTAGGTTTCCTCGACAATGTTCGTCAGTCGAGGGTTAGTCGGTCCTAAGACGTACCGTAATTCGAGTACGCCGAAAGGGAAACAGGTTAATATTCCTGTACCTGTATCAAACAATCCTGACGCTTTCGGATAGGCATTGCGGAGTCATCGCTCCGTCTAAGCCGGATATGAAATTGGAGTACCGTAATGGTGAGAATTTTTCAAAACGGTGATGGGGTAACAATGCTGATTCCAGGAGCCCGTGAAAAGGGTGATACGGTCCGTACCGAGAACTGACACAGGTGCCCCTCGCTGAGAAGGCGAAGGCGTGTCGGGAGTAAATGTGTTAAGGGAACTCGGCAAATTAGCCCTGTAACTTTGGGATAAGGGGTGCCTGCCCAGCGATTGGGCAGGTCGCAGTGACAAGATCGCTCCGACTGTCTAATAACAACATAGCAGACTGCAACTCCGAAAGGACTCGTATAGTCTGTGATTCCTGCCCAGTGCGAGTATCTGAACACCGGGTTCAACCGGACGAAGGACTCGTAAACGGCGGGGGTAACTATGACCCTCTTAAGGTAGCGTAGTACCTTGTCGCTTAATTGGCGACTTGCATGAATGGAATAACGAGAGCGATACTGTCCCTAACACATACCCGTTGAACCTTTTGTACTAGTGCAGAGACTAGTGACTCCTTATGGGAAGTGAAGACCCCGTGGAGCTTTACTGCAGCCTGTCGTTGGGTTACGGTATTACCTGCGCAGGGTAGATGGGAGACGTCGATCCAACCCTTGTGGGGGTTGGTTAGTCACCGATGAGACACCATCCTGGTTTTATTGTAATTCTAACTGATTTATCAGGACATCGATAGGTAGGCAGTTTGGGTGGGGCGCCACACCCTCGAAAAAATATCAAGGGTGCCCTAAGGTCAACTCAAGCGGGTCAGAAACCCGCTGAAGAGTGTCAAGAGCAAAAGTTGGCCTGACGCGATTTCGCATAGCAAGAAATCGCGAGAGGAAACTCGGGTCTAACGAACCAATACGCCCTGTTGATGAGGGCTATTGACTACAGAAAAGCTACCCCGGGGATAACAGAGTCGTCGCCGGCAAGAGCACATATCGACCCGGCGGCTTGCTACCTCGATGTCGGTTCTTTCCATCCTGGCTGTGCAGCAGCAGCCAAGGGTGAGGTTGTTCGCCTATTAAAGGGGATCGTGAGCTGGGTTTAGACCGTCGTGAGACAGGTCGGTTACTATCTATAAGGAGTGTTGGAAGTCTGAAGGCAAGAATGAAATAGTACGAGAGGAACTTTCATTCGGCGCCACTGGTCTACCGGTTGTCTGACAAGGCAACGCCGGGCAGCTACGCGCCAAGAGATAAAAGCTGAAAGCATCTAAGCTTGAAACTCAGCCTGAACAAGAGACTTCATGAAAGACACGGGTAAAAGACCCGGTTGATAGGTTCGGGATGTACGCACGAAGGCAACGACGTGTTCAGTCCGCGAATACTAATCGTCTTAATAACGTCAATTCATGTTTCTCAAACCCAGACGAAATCCTTAAACGCTGGTGTAATTATATCTCGCATCTTCCACACATCCAAGCCAGGCCAAGTGGCTGAGCAGTCACGCGGTTGACAGCAGGTCAACTCAATTCCGGTTCGAACCCGGAGTTTGGCTATCAATAGCGGCCACAGCAGGTGTGTCACACCCGTTCCCATTCCGAACACGGAAGTTAAGACACCTCACGTGGATGACGGTACTGAGGTACGCGAGTCCTCGGGAAATCATCCTCGCTGCTATTGTTCAACGAGAAAATTCTATTGTAACTGATTTAAAAGCACGAGGCTTAACCGGGTCATACCGGTGTTCAGTTTCAATAGCGGCCACAGCAGGTGTGTCACACCCGTTCCCATTCCGAACACGGAAGTTAAGACACCTCACGTGGATGACGGTACTGAGGTACGCGAGTCCTCGGGAAATCACCCTCGCTGCTATTGTACAGCAAGACCGTTTTATAGAATGGTATCCCATACTGGCACTCATTTCTCATCATGATCAGCAGTATGCACTCAGCACCTGATCAGAGGAAAGGTGTCTCTGAAGAATCTTCTGTACCTCTCTGTCATCTTCAATTCGCATTGTGGTATTATTTACAGGATTATTATCATTCGGCCACCCTGCATTCCACCAGACAAATCCGATAACACCTGGCCATCTCTGTTCATTGATTATTGCTGAAAATGCCTCATCAATCCAAATACTGGCAGGTTTATGTGGATTTCGAAGATCAGTTCCCATTTCAGAAATAAGCACTGACTTATTTACTGAAAGATTTTGTGCTGCTGCATATCCTTCATCCATCATCCGTGAAAACGGGAGTATATTGTCTTCATTCGGAGATAAGGCACCATACGCGGAGACACCAATCAAATCAATATACTCATCTCCGGGATAATAGGCCTCCGGGGTATTCCAGTCTTCTTCCGGGTTTGAATGCCAGTTAATATGGTATACCCAGATAAGATTATCTGCCCCCTCTTCACGCATAAGGGTGATGATATGGCGGTACACTGAACGGAATAATTCTGCACCTTTCTCCTTTCCGGTCCAGTATCCGTTCCATGAAAACCACCAGCCATTCACCTCAGTTCCATACTCAATTACTATTGGAAAATTCATTCTCTTTGCTGTACGGGCAAATTCGATAAGGTCTCTGTCATATATCCCGTTGAAAATCCGTTTCAGAGTAAAGAGTGATTCGGGTCGGTATTGATTATTATCAGAGCGAAGCATCAGTCTGATATAAGGGATTGCTCCATTTGCATGAATCATCTGCACCTTTTCAATCGGGAAGCTTCTGTTTATGCTCCACTCATGAGAAAATGCAATAACCCCAAGGTTTTTCCCCGAACTATTTACATATGAACGAATGCTCTCATTTGTTATATCCATCTCATGCAGATGATATTTCACTGGGGAAAATGCACCATTCCAGAGTGTTCCTTCTTTTGGAATGCAAAGATGGATCATATCACCTGAACAACCGGGGATCCAGATAAGAAGAAATAAGAGAATGAATACTCTACCTGAATACAAGTAAGTATGGTTTTTTTCTGCATGAATCGGATGAAATAATTCCTGGAATGCAGAATGTACCATACTCTGAATTATTATCCATGCCCTCCGATAATAATTCTTGTATCACACTAGGAGAAGAACATGGACCCTGAACTTGGTTTTCCGTTACCAATCACCACCGGAGAAAAGTTTCAGGTCCTCTTTGTAATAAGTTCCAAACCTCTGGGTGAGCTCTCCAAAACATATCTTGAACGCCCCGGGCTCCTGAACGTCACCGTGTGTACTTCTGGGGCTATGGCCCAGGATCTTGTGCGCAATACTCCCTATGATGTAATTCTTTCAGATTATGATCTTGATGACATGGATGCCATCACCCTGCATTTGAAATTACAACAGTTTGATCAGAAAAAACCCTTTCTTCTCTTTAACATCACGGACCGTGATCGTGAGATCCTGGAAACGTTTTCGCAAAATCCTGTTCCGAATTCACCTGCAGAACATGATGTCTGTATCATTTTTAATGAGCAGGCGCAGAAGATCGCCCAGTCTGTTGAATTATTCAGAACGCGAAACCGGCTTGAACTCTATACCCGTCATCTCGAAGAACTTGTCGAAGAGCGGACAAGGCAGTTACAGGTCGCCCAGAGGTTTGCGGTAATCGGTGAACTTGCGACGATGATCGGTCATGATATGAGAAACCCTCTCCAGGTTATAACCAATATGCAGTATCTGCTGGAGATGAGAATGCAGAAGATGAGCAAAGAAGAGCTAGAAATACTTCATCGGAATGGAATTCCTGAAATCTTCGATAGGATTGGTACTGAAATTCAATATCTTAATAAAATTATTTCTGATCTTCAGGACTATGCCCGTGAGGTAAACCCGGAAAAATCACGCATTAATCTGAAAACATTCATTGAGGACCTGATCCTGAAGATATCTCCTCCTCCTTCAGTTCTGGTAAAAATCGAGATACAATCCGGTATGATAGTATTGGTAGATCCGGTTCTTCTCTCCAGGGTTATGGAAAATCTGATGATCAATGCCATCCAGGCAATGGATACCGGAGGGACGCTTACCCTTACCTCGCACATTGCCGAAGACGATATCATTATCTCGATTCGTGATACCGGGCCAGGGATCTCCGCAGAAGCGCAGAGCCGGATATTTGATCCCTTATTTACCACAAAACCGAAAGGGACTGGCCTTGGATTATCGGTGACCAAGCGATTGATTGAAGCACATGGAGGAAAAATTACCCTTGTGGAAACATCACCTGCAGGGACTACATTTGAAGTCTCTCTTCCGGCATCATAGGGGTATTATGGGAGGTTCACATGAAGAGAATACTTATTGTAGACGATGATACAGCCATCCTTGACAGTACAAAGCAAATCCTTGAATTTGAAGGGTATGAAGTTGAAATTGCTGCGACGGCAGGGGAAGGTCTTGCAAAGATAGAGAATGAGTTTTTTAACCTGGCACTCTTTGACATAAAACTTCCTGATATGGAAGGGACTGAACTTCTTGAAAAAGCCCATAAACTCCGGCCGGGAATGAAGAAGATCATGGTCACCGGATATGCAAGCCTTGAGAACTCTGTATTCTCACTGAATGCCGGGGCTGATGCATATATTATGAAACCGGTTAACCCGAGAGATCTTCTGGAAAAGATAAAGGAAAAACTGGACGAGCAGGAGAAGGATCAAATTGTCGATGGCGACAAAGTGGCAGAATTCTTAGAAGAACGCCTTCTCTCAATCAGATAAAGTGCCATCATGAGCGACCTTACCAAGGAAGAGTTAATCACTACCTTACAGCAGATGGATGTTCCCAATACAGTCCTGCTTGAAGATCCATCCATCACTCTTGATACTTTCATACTTGCAATAAAAAAATTCAGGATTCAGGCTCCGGATGATTTCTATGCATATCTTGCTGACCGGCTGGGGCTGGCTTTCATGGAGCGCGATACTCTTTTTGCAAATCCACGGATCGGCTCTGTTCTTCCATATGCAGTCGGTGAGGAGACGCTTATAGCTCTTCTTGAATCCAAACCGACCTACCTGAAGGTAGCAACGGCAAATCCCCTGGACACTCCCTTATTCACCCGGCTCGAAGAGATATTCGGAAAAAAAATTGAAAAAGTAGTAACGCCACTCGATGCCATCCTTACAATCACTGATACGAGTTATAAGGGTCCCCACGCATATAGTGCGCTCAGTGAACTGGTGGATCGTCAGCCTGATGAGTCGGCGTTCCGTATCCTTGTACCCTGGCAGAAAGCGGTAATTATCATTGGTACTATCCTTCTTCTCCTTCTCATTGCAATAAATCCCTATTTCTGGCTTTTTGTCCTCTTTACTATCGTTAATATCACGTATTTCGTGATGAACCCGGTGAAATTCTATGTCTCTATGCAGGGGATGATGGGAGAGAAGAATGTCATTCACATCTCTGATGAGGATATTCAAAACCTCAAAGATGAGGATCTCCCCATTTATACCGTCCTTGTTCCACTCTTCCATGAGCAGGAGATGCTCCCCCATATCCTTCAGAATATTGCCAATATCAATTATCCTCGTGATAAGCTCGATGTAAAAATCCTGATGGAAGAGGAAGATACGGAGACGATTGAAAAGGCGCGAAAATTAGGACTCTTTGGAAATGTGGAAGAGATCATCTCCCCGATGTCAGAGCCCGAATATCACGCATTCTTAAGTATCTTTCATCCGGTTGTCATCCCAAAGGCAGATATCACTACCAAACCCCGGGCCTGCAATTATGGGCTGAAACGCTCACGTGGCGAGTTTGTCGTCATTTACGATGCGGAGGATCTCCCTGACCGGGATCAGCTAAAAAAGGTCGTCATAGCATTCCAGCGTCTTGGTCCAAAATACGCCTGTGTCCAGTGCCTTTTGAATTTCTACAACCCACGGAAGAATATGCTGACCCGGTGGTTTTCAATAGAATATTCCTATTACTATGATTTTTACATCCAGGGCCTGGATAAAATTGATGCGCCTATCCCTCTTGGTGGAACAAGCAACCACTTCAGGATGAAGACCCTCCGTGAGCTGGGTGCATGGGATCCCTACAACGTAACTGAAGATGCTGACCTTGGTATGCGGATCGCGCGTAAAAAGTTGCACACAGCAGTGCTGAATTCACATACCTATGAAGAGGCGGTCACAAGGGTCCCCTCATGGATCCGGCAGCGCTCAAGATGGGTGAAAGGGTTTGTGATCACCTGGTTTGTGACGATGCGACACCCGATAAAAGTCCTGAAAGATATCGGAATCAAGAATTTTTTTATCTTTCAGACCGGCTTTGGGGGCAACTTTTACCTCCCCCTGATGAACCTCTTCCTCTGGCTGGTCTTTGCGGCAGGGTTTATCATACCGGAATATTTCTCCAGCTGGTTTGACTTCTGGCCATTTGCGGCGATTGCAGTCTTTAACCTGCTGATTGGTAATCTCTTCTTCCTCACCATGATGGTGGTTGCAACATGGAAGGAGAAACAACGGGATCTTCTTCTGTATGCGTTCTTTTCACCGATATACTGGATACTCATGAGTATCGGCGCATGGAAGGGAACCCTGCAGCTTATCTTTAAGCCCTATAAATGGGAGAAGACCAGCCATGGCACTGAGATTGTTCACGAGCAGTTATTGATAGAACACCCTGAGCGGTTTTCAAAACCGATCAAGTGGATAGAGGTGAAATCTCCGGAGGTTGACCGGGGCGCGCGAAAAGCCACCGGAACGCAGATTGCATTCTCGGTGGGGCTTACCGTTCTCCTCATCCTTTTTGCCTTGGTTCTCTTTGGTGTACTAGAATATAAGCCGGTGACAGACCATTTCACGATTACAAAGATCCCAGGATTAAACCAGGTGATGAAACCGCTGAAAGATTATCAGTCCGGAAGGGATGTGAGGCTTCTCAATTATGAAGCAATACCCGGTCCGTACTCAACCTCACCACCGGTCATACTTCCTAAACCTACTTTAACGCAGGAGATCACCGCTGGTCCTACGTTCCAACCAGACAGGCCTGCAAGCAAGATCTCCGCACCTGGAGAGCCTGGTCTTATCGTCAGATATGATCCCCTGGTAAACCGGATTATCATAACTGCAGAAAAGAGTCTTCCGGAAGGTGACTATTATGTGGTCACTATCGGCTCAGGAGAGAGGGAGTATTCGAAAAATATCGATACTACACCAGGAACACTCTCCCTGAATGGTGGTTCCGGAGTTACCCAGGTGAAGGTATTCAGAGTACTCAGGACCGGCGCACAGATCCCTGTGATAGATTCGTCTCTCTAAAAAAAAGGTTACATGATGCCACAGGCACCGGTTGAGAACGGGAGGGTCTGGTTGTAGTGATAGATTGCCTCATCCGGATACGATGACTCTGCAGCTGCCCGTGCCTTCCACCTTCTGAACTCCTCATTTTCAGGATCAAATGACAGGGCTTTTGTAAAGTAATCATAGGCGATGGAAAATTTTCCGAGTCCGTAATAACTCTGCCCTCCAAAGAACCATGCCCAGCGGTTACAGGGGAACTGGTCAATTGATCTGTCAAATTCATCTGCAGCAAGTTGATATCTGCTCTGGTTCAGGTAACAGTTCCCTTTCACATAATATGTCCAGGGAATAGTAGGATCCAGTTGTATTCCCTTATTCAGATAGGCAATAGCGTATTCACACTGTCCCCCTTTCTGCAGGATATCACCCCGGTAGTAATATGCCCATGCATTTCCGGGATCCAGGAGTATCGTTTTATCAAAGCTGCATAATGCATCCTGATACCTGCCAAGTTCATACTGGGTCACTCCCCGGTAGTACCATGCCTCCGGATTCATCGGATCCAGACTGACCGCAGAGGTGAGGTACGTGAGTGCATCTGCATACCTCCCGTCATGATATGCAATCGCGCCCTGATAGAACCAAACCGATGCATTTTCAGGTGCATCAACAGCTCTTTTTGTTACATTTTGCAGTGACCAGGAGGCGGGATCCTGTGCTGCCCGTATAGAGAGGTACAAAGCCCGGTATTCTTTTGTATATGGGTCAATGGTGAGTGCAGAGTTGATAGCCTCAAGAGCCTGGTCATACTGTCCGGTCTGGTAATATGCATTGGCGAGTTCATACCAGGCTGATGCCTGACATGATGATCCTTTAAGACTTGTTTTCAGCTCCTTTATTGCAGATTCGTAGTCACCAGAGATGGCCAGGTTTTTTCCATAAACAAATCGTGTCCATACATTATCCGGATTTAATTTTATCGCAGTTTCATAATAATTCCTGGCTGCGGTGCGGTTTCCCAGTTTTTCATACGCCCTGCCCATCTCATAATAGGCACCGGCATTTGAGGGATCAAGTGTCAGTGCCGATTGCAAAGCATCGATTGCCTGCGCATAATTTCCCAGTTCGGTATATGTTGTTCCGGTGAAGTACCAGGCAGGTGCGTTCTTCTGATCATAGGTGGTAGCTTTGATGAACCAGGCAAGTGCCTCACGGTGTTTCCCCTCTTCAAAAAGCAGGCGCCCTTTATTAAAGGCTGACCAAGTATTATTTGGTTCGATCAGGAGATCATGTTCGACCAGGATATAGTTCAGGGGAGTTGTTGTGTTCATTCGCAAGGATGATAAAAGGTCTAAAGCGGTTTTGTTCCCGGGAAGGATATCAAGGACTTTCAGGATGGCACGGTTTGCCTGATCTCTCTCTCCTTTCGTTATGTGGAGGTGCGCTTTTGCAAGCAGGATTGTGCTGTTTCCAGGGCTGAATTCAGCGGCTCTGGTGATTGCATGTATTGCCCCTTCGTTATCACCTTGTTCTTTTAGTATCTCAGCCATTGCATACCAGAGATCAGGGTTTTCAGGATCTGATTCCAGTAAACTCTGAAGAGTTGCAAGGGTATCCGGTGTGCCTGATTCTGTATCTGGAGCGGTTACATTTGTATCTGTAATACAACCGCAGAACAGGAGAAGCAGGATAAGAAAGATAAATAGGACATGATGAGCCTGCATATCATCTCATCGATGTATAAGTAAAAAAATAGCACTCAAAGCGACAAAGATCGGGAAAAATTAGATAGAAACCCCTGGTGGAAGGGGGACAGTTGAATTTGGTTTCTGCATTGATGCGATCTCTGAGCTGTTGAACTTTTCAGGTGTGTGCATTGATGCGATCTCTGAGCTGTTGAACTTTTCTGGTGGATGCATTGATGCAATCTCTGAGCTGTTGAACTTTTCAGGTGGATGCATTGATGCGATCTCTGAGCTGTTGAACTTTTCAGGTGGATGCATTGATGCAATCTCTGAGCTGTTGAACTTTTCAGGTGGATGCATTGATGCAATCTCTGAGCTGTTGAACTTTTCAGGTGTGTGCATTGATGCAATCTCTGAGCTGTTGAACTTTTCAGGTGGATGCATTGATCCAATCTCAGAACTGTTAAATTTTGTAATGATCATCCCACCTGGGTAGATCACATCATCTGCGTATGCAAAACTGAGCAAAGAAGCAACTATTGCGCATACTATCAAAGCAAGTATACCTGATCGGAGGGTTGCCATAATATATCCTCAGAAATCGTTTGTGATAGAGATATTTAAGGATAATCTTTCTTTTAAGAAAATGAGAGATGAAATGCGATAATAAATAAAATGATTTAGTTACCCTAAAATGAATAAAAAAAATTGGAATAAATTTAAACTGTCACTCCTGGCGGGAGAGGAATATTTGAGACGGTGTTTTGCATAGTACCGATCATGGAACTGTTAAATTTGGTAGCGTCCTGCATAGTTCCAATTTCAGACGAGTTGAACTTTTGAGAGTTCTGCATGGTTCCAATTTCAGATGAGTTGAACTTTTTTGAGTTCTGCATAGTTCCAATTTCAGATGAGTTGAACTTTTTTGAGTTCTGCATGGTTCCAATTTCAGACGAGTTGAACTTTTGAGAGTTCTGCATGGTTCCAATTTCAGATGAGTTGAACTTTTTTGAGTTCTGCATAGTTCCAATTTCAGATGAGTTGAACTTTTGAGAGTTCTGCATGGTTCCAATTTCAGACGAGTTGAACTTTTGAGAGTTCTGCATGGTTCCAATTTCAGATGAGTTGAACTTTTGAGAGTTCTGCATAGTTCCAATTTCAGATGAGTTGAACTTTTGAGAGTTCTGCATTGTCCCTATTTCAGACGAGTTGAACTTTTGAGAGTTCTGCATAGTTCCAATTTCAGATGAGTTGAACTTTTCAGCAGCCTGCATTGTCCCTATTTCAGAACTGTTAAATTTGGTGATTACCATTCCACCAGGGTAGATCTCATCATCAGCATATGCGAAACAGAACAGTGACCCAATCACTACAACGATACCCATTAAGATTACGCCAGAACCGATGGATGCCATATTAAACCTCAGTTTTCGTTGGATAGGGAGATATTTAAGGCTAGTCTTATCTTCATTATATACTTTCTTAACAATAAAAAAAAGATTTCAAATCGTTCTGTTTCAATCCTGCGAACCCATTAAAAACGAAAAATTGTAAAATTTTCGTAAAGAACAGTCATTTTGCCTTAATATCAAGGATCCACCGATAAACAGATGGCGCAACATTTCCACACTGATGACAGCGCAATACTTGATAACCCCGCTCGGTTAGCCTGTCAATTATCTCTTTCATCTGCATAGAATTTGAAAAAGAAATCCAATGGACGGTTCCCCCCTCGGAAAGCATGGATAAAAATATATCCGGGCCATTCAGGAGTCCATAGGGTGTTGGAATAATTATCCGTGAGAATTTCCGGCGGAGGGTCTGGTTTGCCTGCATGGCATCTCCTCTGATGATGTGAAGACGTGAAGACACTCCATTTTCTAAAGCATTGATTGTCATCCAGGAACACGCACTTTTATTGATCTCGATTGCCAATACCTCAGCACCTCGTGCCGCGACAGGGATGGCATATGGTCCTACTCCTGCAAATGGGATAAATACAGTTTCACCCGATTTGATAAGGTCCGCGATTCGCTTGCGTTCTGATCCCATCTTTGATGAAAAATAGACCTTGCTGACATCAAGGCGGTACCTGAATCCATATTCCCGATGTTCGGTGATGGTGTTTTCACCAAATATGGGTGTGTATTGTGAGGTCCGGAATAGTCCGTTCACATCCCCGGTCTTATTCAATATGGTCTGAATTGAAGGTCTTCTTGCCCGGAGTGCAGTGACAATCTGTTCATTGAATAGCGTTAGTTCTGGAGGAATGCTGATGATAGCGATCGTGCCGATAATTTCATATCCATCCGGAAGGAGGATCAGAAGATCATCAGGGATGATGCCAGTCAGATCTCTGCGAAGACCCATATAATCTGGGTCAGATTTGTAATTCTATTTATAATAATCTTAATTTTTACGATATAAAAAAATTCATTTCAGAATCACTCAGTTATTTTGCTCTTTCTCATTGGATGATACCTGACTTTAACACTAATATCTTCAAGGAGATCCATCAAATCTTCGAAACGATCCGGGGAGTAATGTGCTTGTTGATCTGAGCCCTCTTTACCAGTCGCTGGATAAGTCTGGTGATTGCGGCATGAGAAAGCGGTTTCATCTTGCCAGATACGAAGACAAATCCATCATCAACGATCTCGCCGGGATATTCTGATTTCCATTTATGAGATGTTCCCGTGCCATAACAAGCCGGACATACCGGTGCTTTTCGGTCTTGAAGGTCACACGCACCACAAGACCGGTCCCGTCAATCTTGAGATCCTTCCATCTCATCTCCCCGATCTCACCGGCACGAAATGCCCCTTCATAGAGCATCATGATCATCGCCCGGTTCCGGTTGAAGGTGCAGGCCTTCATCAGAGCTTCGATCTCTGTAACCGAGAGGAGATCAGATGCTTCCTTGGTAGGGGCTATACGGGGGACTTTGATCGCCCGGTTCTTCTTTTCCGGTACATTGGGGAGGTACTTATTAACGATCATCCAGAGGACGAAGGATTTCAGAATCATGATAAGGTCCACCCTGGTGTTCTGGGTGAATTGCCTGCCCTTTACCGGACCACCGTTCACGATCCCATCAATCCCCTGATAGATATCGAAGTATGTGTCCTGGAAATACGGTCCGATGAATCGCCTGGAGGTGATCAGGCTTGAGATGATTTTGAGAACCCGCTTGCATTTGATTCCCTTGGTGTTCTTCCGTTCAGCGATGAATTCGAGAATGAGTTTTTGTCCTACTCAGTGACGGTGCCGCTCTCAATTGCGCGTGAAAGTGAACGGTCCGGATAGTCACTTTTCATGAGGTGAAAGCGATCATTGTCGCTTGCGAAAGGAGTCAGGGGCATAGCTGAAGGTATAAACTGCCTCTTAAAAAAAGGGATGTAAGAGATCCAAACTAGTTGTTCTAATGCTGTTGACGGGATCCGAACCCGCGACCTCCAGATATCTCAGTCTTGAACTTATGAGTCTGGCGCCCTAACCAGCTAGGCCACAACAGCACAAAGTGCATTATAAGAATGCCGTTTGCACTAATAAATATATCGTTATTTTCTCTCCATATTCCTCAAGTCTTTTCAGGAGAAACAGTCAGATCATGCAAGACAATACCGAAAATCAGGTTATGGTTATCCTGTGTACTGCTCCACCCGGTATGGCGCATACCCTGGCAACCCAGGTCCTTGACAAACACCTGGCCGCCTGTGTGAATATCCTTGCAGCACGTTCGGTGTACCGGTGGGAAGGAGCGGTCTGTGATGAACCTGAAGATCTGCTTGTCATCAAGACAACCTGTGCAAAAGTTGACGAACTCAAATCAGCTCTCGTCAGCATGCATCCCTATGATATCCCTGAAGTGCTCTGTCTCCCGGTAAAGGATGGGTATGATCGGTACCTTTCATGGGTTGCAGGTGAGGTATCAGTTCGGCCATAATGCTGCCTCTAATATTACGCTGTGCATAATCACAGTGAATCACGATTTATTTTCCTGATGCACAGCATATAGTACGACTGTGATACATTCTGTCTGATGGATTTGATGCGGTTCATGATCTGATTGCCGATAATCCGGAAGGAATCAGCATTCATGAGGTTGCAGAGCACCTTGGTATTCATCGGAACACTGCTGCGAAGTATCTTGAGATTCTTCATAGCCAGGGCCTTGCTGAGGTCCGGAAGATCGGTGTAACCAAACTCTACTACTCCAGTCGAAGAACTCCTCTCTCCTGTGTTCTGCGCCTTTTCTCTGAACCGGTATTCGGAGTAGACAGAGGGAAGATAATCAGGTCAGCAAATAGTGCAGCGCTTGATCTGCTGGGTCTATCAGAAGAGGATTTAATCGGTCGTCCGGCGGTGATGCTTGATGAGCAGATATGCACGGGAATATCTGATGGCATTGCCCCCTCTCTTCGGGGACAGTCCTGTTCATTCACTGTTATGAAACACATCAGGGGCAGCCGGATTGTATATACCATCAAAGGAATTCCCGTTCAGCTTGATTCAGGAAGATCCGGAGCGGCGGTCATAATTCATGAGACTGCCCCTCAGGAGGGGATCAGTGAGCGCCTTGTATGTTGTGAAAAACTCCTTGACCGGTTCTTTGCATTGACCGATCCGGTAATTGTGAATTTCTCATCTTCGTTTGAGATATCCTTTGCAAATGAAGGTTTTATCAGGACATTTTCAAGAGCCCCGTCTGTTGGAACCGAAGGATTTCTTCCCTTTGATATGATAGTCCATGACCAGGAAAACCTGAATGACGCACTCTGTCAGGCAAGAGATACTGGTGAATACGGAACTGATCTCCGGATCATACATCCATCAGGTGACATCAGGCTCTACCACTGGACCTTTCATGCCTCGTATGAGGATGAGGTATGGCACTATCTGGCAATCGGGAAGGATCATACCGAGCAGTTCTTTCAGAGAGAACAGTTTCATCAGTTCTTTGAATCAGCCGAGATGATCTTTGGGAAAAGGACACAGGACCTTCGTGAGATCAACCGACGATTATACAATGAAATATCTGACCGCAGACAGACAGAAGAGACCCTTCGGATGTATGAACATACCATCCGGAATGTAGGTGATCTGGTCTTCTGGTTCACGGATGATGGTCTGGTCGCGTATTACAATACAGCAGCCAGAAATGCGCTTTCTATCCCGGAGAAGACCGATAAGCTCTGGATCAGTACCTACCTCACCCATCCGCCTTTTGGTGACTGGAACCTCCTGTTCTCTTCTTTACGTGAACAGGGAAGTCTTGTCCTTGAGACATGCATGGTCAGAGCCGATTCAACACCAATGCCTGTTGAGATCAGGTTTACTCTTATCCCATACAAGGGGAGGGAGTACTGTTGTTGTGTGGCCAGAGATGTCCAGGGGCGGATACATGCCCTCGACAATTTGGTTGAGAGTGAGAACCGGTTCAGGGAGCTTGCAGAGACCATATCTGACGTTGTGTATGTGCAAAACTTACGTGATGGATCGATCGAGTATCTGAACCAGGCATATGAGGAGATCTATCAAAAGCCGGTGAAAGAGCTGTATGATGATCCCGAATCCTGGACCTCCTCTATTCATCCGGATGATTATGACCGGGTGGTAGCGCAGGCAGGTGTTCCAGTAGGAGACCGGAAGAGGATGGAATACCGGATTGTACTTCCATCCGGCGAGGTCAGATGGGTTCGGGTAAAGATCCACTATGTCCGTGACAAGAGTCAAACCCCGGTCCGGGAGATAGGGGTTGTTACGGATATCACCCATGAGAAACGGATTCAGGATGAGATAAGGCAGATTAATGAAAAGTTTCAACTGGCAGTCCATGCTGCGCCGGTTACCATTTTCGGCCAGGATCCGGATATGGTGTATCAGTGGGTGGTTAATCCCTCAATTAATCTAAGCACCTCTGATATCATCGGATATACCGATTATGAGATCTTTCCCCCGGATACTGCGCGTGAATTATATGCGATAAAAAAACGGGTTCTTGAATCTGGTGAAGGTTTCGCTGGTGAGTGTTCAATTCAGTTTGGGGGGAAACCCTACCCAACACAATTGTACATACGACCGTTCAGAAATGAACGTGATGAGATAACCGGACTTATCGGGGCAGCTATCGATGTTCATAATTTCATCCATCAAAAGCGCAGGGAGACGCTGAATGAACAACGGTATCGACGGCTTTTTGATGCAATGCACGAAGGGTATGTTGTTTTTTCACCGGTTCATGCATCTGACGGGACAGTTTGTGATTTCTGCATCACGGATCTGAACCAGTTTGCAGTTCATCGGATTAAATGGCAGAAAAAGGATTTGATCGGAAGGAACCTCTCTGATTTCCGTCCTGATATTGATCACCGGTGGCGGGATGCCCTGCTGCAGGTAGCCCGTTCTGGTGATGAAGTCGAGTTTGAGGGGTTTTCTGAATTATTTGAAGGGAATTATTCTTTCAAGGCCTTCCCTGTGGGTGAAGATCTTATCGGGGTGGTGATTCGTGATATTACTGATCAGATACGGCGTTCTGAGCATCTGCAGGCACACCGCGATCTTGCCAGGGAACTTGCGGCAACGACCGATATGCATCATGCTCTGGATCTCATATTGCGCACAGCACTTGAAGTCCCTGGCATAGATTCCGGGGGGCTCTACATCCTCCATAAATACGACGATGTCCCGGTTTTACATCTCCACTGTCATGCCGGGCTTTCAGAGGAGTACATCAGTGCAGTCAGTGAGATGGTTGTAAACGAATATATCCTGACATTGTTTGACAACGGGGCGCCCCGCTATATTTCCGTCTCTGACCCTTCGGCAGAAAAGATTCGCACTCTTCTGGAGAAGGAAGGAATCCTGTCATATGTTCTCATTCCCCTATATGAACACAGCATTCTTATTGGGTGTCTGAATCTGGGATCCCATACCCTTCCGGAGATCCCGGTTCGTGAGCGCCCATTTCTTGAGGCATTGTCCGGGTGGCTTGGGAAAACTCTGGCCCGCCTTATTCATTCCAGGGCTGATAATTCTATAAACGGGTATGCAGTCGTTAAATCCGATGGATCTATCATTGAAGGGTCCCTCTGGGAGAACCAGTCATCAGCTCCACAAGAGGTCATGAGGTGTATCCGGGAGAATCATGCTGCGCTCATAACCGGCAACGAGATCACCTGTTCACGATCAGCGCCGATGCCACCATACCTGATCAGGTTCTGCCCATGGGGTGGTGAGATTGTGTTTCTGGTCAGGTCAGGAGGGAACAGATCCTGATCTTCGGCCGGTGCAGGATGTGATGATAACTTCTATCACGGCGATACCGGAGTTCTGTTCTTTTGTGTACGGCGCGCCAGTTTCATGTGCATACTGCATGGCTATCTGCTCCAGTGCCCGGACTTTCCCGTCGCCTCTGAGAAATGATGCAGTCCCTTCGATCATCACACTCTCATATGCCATACCATACTCGCATGGGCGCTCTCCGGTGATCATTGGATCCCGGTCTCGACTATGATGCACACGTGTGGATTGGTGTGAAGGATATCGATCTTTCTTCCTGCATCTGCTGAGTGAAGCAGGATCTTCCCGTCATGGTATGCAAGACACATTGGAACACAATAAGGCCGGTCATGATCACACAGAGCGACATGACAAAAAAGTGCGCCGGTTAGGATCTCTTCGATCCGTTCCGTATCGGTAAGTTCCTTGTCCTTTCGCCGCATCAGTTCTGCTTGTTCTGTTCGATAACCGCCACAAGTCCGGCAGCAATCGCGGCAACTTTTTTGTCTGCACGAAGGGGCGTTGCCAGCTGGGTCATCCTGGTCTCCTCTTCCTGAATGTACCGCTTAAGGGTCCGGCTGATATGTTCCTCCTGCAGGAAGTGGGTGTGCGTGTTGCCAGCGATGAACTCTGGGTTGTGAATGATGGCATGGTGCAGGGGCAAAGTGGTCTTAACTCCCAGGATGACATACTCGTAAATTGCGCGTCTCATCCGCGCAATGGCATACTCCCTGCTCATTCCCCACGCGCAGAGCTTGGAGATCATTGAGTCATAGAATGGCGGGATGGTATACCCGGCATGAATACCAGAATCCAGCCTGATCCCCGGACCACCTGGTGACCGGTACCTGGTGATCTTGCCGGGATCTGCAGCGAAATTGTTCATGGGATCCTCTGCATTGATTCGGCATTCGATTGCATGACCGCGCAGAGTAATGTCCTCCTGGCCGTATTCGATGGGATCTCCTGACGCGACAATGATCTGTTCCTTCACAATATCGATCCCGGTGACCAGTTCGGTGATGGTATGCTCCACCTGCAGTCGGGTGTTCATCTCCATGAAGTAATACTCGCCATTGTCATAGAGGAACTCAACTGTGCCGGCATTGACGTAATCCACCGCCTCGGCAACCCGGAGCGCAGAATTGGTCATCCTCTCACGCAACTCAGGGGTCATGACCGGACAGGGTGCCTCCTCAATGAGCTTCTGGTGTCGGCGCTGGATGGAGCACTCCCGTTCAAACATATGGATGCGGTTATCATGTTCATCACAGAAGACCTGCACTTCAACATGCCGTGGTTTCTGAAGATACTTCTCGATGAATACTGTCCGGTCACCGAATGCCGACTCTGCGATCCGCATGGCACCTTCGATGGCGGATTCTATTTCAGAGGGATCATGAACGATCTGCATCCCGATACCGCCGCCACCCGCGCTTGCCTTGACGATAACCGGGTATCCGATGGAGTCAGCAACCGTTGCAGCCATATCAAGATCATCAATCCCTCCGTCAGTTCCTGGAAGAACTGGGACACCGGCACCTTTCATGGTCTGCTTTGACCGGATCTTTGATCCCATCGCGGCGATGGTTTTGGATTTCGGACCGATGAAGGTGATGCCCTCTTCGGTACAGAGTTTGGCAAACTCCGCATTCTCTGCAAGAAATCCATAGCCCGGGTGGATCGCTTCGGCGCCTGCCTTCTTTGCAACTGATATGATCCGTTCCTTGTTCAGGTATGATTTTGAAGGAGGTGCCGGCCCGACCGGAAAGGCTTCGTCTGCATAATGGACAAAAAGGGAGTCCTTGTCTGCTTCGGAGTAGATAGCAACCGTATCAATGCCTAACTCACGGCAGGCACGCATGACACGGATGGAGATTTCACCACGGTTTGCGATCAGTATCTTCTCGAAATATTTCATTCAACCACCAGGAGCACATCACCGGCAAGGACGGTGTCTCCGGCATCGACAAAGATCTCTTTTACCACTCCGTCCCGTGGACTTGAGATGGGGTTTTCCATCTTCATGGCTTCAAGAACAACCAGAGTATCACCTGCCTTTACTTTGTCACCCCTGCCGACCATGATCTTCAGAACCATTCCCTGCATATTACTCTTGACCCCGCCTGGAATGTCCGATTTTGGTGGTTCGGCTGCTTTCTGTTTTCCTTCAACCGGCTGATCCCCAATGGCGAGAATCCTGACGGTGAATGTCTCCCCGTCAACTTCGACCTGCATGGATGAAGGCATTGAAAGACTGGTCTCCTTCTTTTGGACAGCGGAGGGAATCGGCTCTGCTTTCCGCTCTCCTTTCAGGAATGAGGGCGCGATGGCAGGATAGAGGATATAGGTGAGGACATCTTCTTCCTTTTTTATCAGACCTGCACCAGTTGCTTCTGCCTTCATCTTCTCGTACATTGGTGCAAGCAGGTCTGCAGGCCGAACGGTGATGACCTCCTCATCCCCGATGATGATCGTTCGGATCTCATCTGATATCGGACCGGGAGATCTTCCATACTGCCCTTTTACATAGTCCTTGACCTCGTTTGAGATCGTCTTGTACCTCCCTCCGGTCAGAACATTGAATACTGCCTGGGTTCCGACAATCTGCGAGGTCGGGGTGACCAGGGGGGGATATCCGAGGTCTTGTCTGACTCTTGGGATCTCGTCAAGCACTGCTTCCATTTTATCGAGCGCATCCTGGTCCTGCAGCTGGGAGACAAGATTTGTGATCATTCCACCAGGCAGCTGGTAGATGAGGACATCGCTGTCCACCCGCTCGGCAATCGGAGTGAAAAGTCCCTCATATTTATTCCGAATCTTCAGGCACTCGTTCCTGATCACTCTGAGATCCATGAGATTGATACCGGTATCCCTGGCTGTTCCCTGAACTGATGCAACAACACTCTCGGTAGGTGGCTGGCTGGTTCCAAGGGCAAAGGGTGACATGGCGGTATCGAGAATATCCACCCCTGCATCGATGGCAGCGCTATATGACATCGGCGCAATACCGCTCGTACAATGGCTGTGGAGGTTAACGAGCACATCCATCTCATCCTTGATGCCCATGATGAGTTCTTTTGCAACAGCCGGCATGATAAGTCCGGCCATATCCTTGATACAGATGGAGTCGCAGTCACGGGCATAGAGTTCACGGGCGAGATCCACAAATCCCCTGACTGAGTGAACCGGACTGGTTGTATATGATATGGTTCCCTGAAGGTGGGCACCAGTCTCCTTTACCCTGGTCATCGGGCGCTCCATGTTCCTGATATCATTCAGGGCATCAAAGACCCGGAAGATATCTACCCCGTTTTTATGGGCGAGGTCAACAAACCGATCCACCACATCATCAGAATAGTGCCGGTATCCGACCAGGTTCTGCCCACGCAGAAGCATCTGTATTGGCGTGTGTTTCAGTTCTGCCTTGAGTTTTTGCAGACGTTCCCAGGGGTCTTCGTTCAAAAACCTGATACAGCTGTCAAACGTGGCCCCTCCCCATGCTTCAACCGAGAAGAAACCGGCCTTATCAATTGAGCGGGTCAGCGGGATCATGTCCTCAGTTCGCATTCTGGTTGCGATGAGTGACTGGTGCGCATCCCGAAGTGTTGTATCTGTTATATAAAGCCGTTTTTGTCGGTCAGAACTCATATGGACACCTATTATACCGCCAGGGTGCGGTTCAAACAATAAAGGTTGATCCGGCTATATTAAAAAAGTCACCTGCAATCAGGGATAAAAGGAAAATGGTGCATGAAAAGGCCCCGTTTATCCGGTCTATACCCGGAGAGGAAAAGGACGGGCAATGCATGCCTCCCCTGGTATATCCCCGGAGTGTCAGAAGAATTGCCCGTTCATGAGCCAGATTCAGCTGCCTGATGAGTATGCCTGAAAAGACAGCCGGGATCATACGCAGAGAAAGGGGTGTTCCTTTCTGCCGAAGGGCGACAGAAATCCGGTCTGTCTCCCGTGCAAGGGTATCAAGGGAAGACATACTCAGCTCCCCGATAAGCCCGAGATCAAATCCGGTTTTTGTTCCGAGAAACCAGACTCCCACATCAAGAAGTTCTCCCGGATACCGCTCGGCATACATCCATGACGCGATGATGAGCACCGCCATGATCCTGACCACATATGAGAGACCGTCTTCACCAGACCATACTGCAGCAAGTCCCATCAATCCCGGCACGATGAGGATGATGAAAAAGGATCGGATAGACCGGATTGAGGTCCGTGCTTTTCCGCATATCAGCCACCAGAGGACGGAGAGGACGGCACCGGGGAGCGAGATCCAGGCTGCAGCAGAGAGCAGGATTGTTGTAACCAGTCTTATCCGGGGATCCTGCATACCGCCTCCTCTAGTTCCTCCCGTGACAGCCCGGATAGATGCACTCCCTTATTCAGGAGATATCTGACAAGGGGAGGCGCCTTTGTCCACTTAGAAAGACATGCAGGTACCTGCCCAAGCCGTTTCAGTCTTCCGCATTCCATCTCCCAGAGCTGGTCTATATGCGGGAGCGAGGTGAGATCATGGCTGATGATCACGATGATCTCATGCGCATGAGAGTCAATGAGCTGCCTGACCCAGCGGCGTGCCTCTTCATCAAGCCCTGCCCATGGTTCATCAAGGACGATGAGATCATACTGCCCGGTGAGAATGGCAGCCAGCTCAAGTCTTCGGACCTCTCCCCGTGAAAGCCTCAGGAGATCGGTATGTTCTTTTCCGGTCAGCCCGGCAGTCCGGATGATTCTTTCAGCATCACCTTGCCAGCTTCCTGCCTCTTCCTGCACGGTCATGGTGCTGATATGATAACTGGTATCCTGCAAAAGCATGACTCTCCTGCCCCCGTTCCATTGGATGGTTCCAAAATCAGGTTCTCCGATTCCAGCCAGGAGTTCTCCCAGTGTGGTTTTCCCTGATCCCACCCGTCCGGTCAGGAGATGGATACCAGCTCCGAACTCTGCATCGGCCTGAAGGGTGAATGCACCTCTCTTTCTGCTCACTCCGGTCAGCCTTATCTGGGGTGTATTCATGTGCCCCCTTTCGACAGTTCGGTCTGAACCTTCCTCCAGAACCAGGGGTTACTCAGGTGATCCGGGAATGCATAGTCTGACTCCTCTGTGAGGGAGAGATGCTCGGCAACCTCTCCCCTGACCAGCCGTATCATCTCGTCTGCAATCGCCATCTGTTCAGGCCGGTGCGTGGAGAAGACGACATACCGTATTCCTGAGCTTCTGATAAATTCCTCAAGATGGTGGCAGAATCGCTCGTCAAGGTGGGAATCAGTCTCGTCAAGGATGAGCAGGTCAGGTGATGCGATGCAGGCGGCGGCGAAGGCGACCAGGATGAGTTCACCGCCAGAAAGGCCATGGATGTCACGATCCAGCAGATGGGTGATACCAAGATCATGAGCACATTTTCTGACCTTCAGATCAGAAGACTCACAGGACTGCCAGGTAAATCTGAGCGAACTTGCCAGTTCATCATAGACTCGTGGAAAGAGGATGTTCCGGTCAGGGTACTCACCAACCCACCCAATCGTACATGCAGACGGCTCTTTTCCGTCAATGCTTACAGAACCACTCTTCGCAGGCAGAATCCCTGAGAGGAGTTTTAAAAAAGTAGTCTTTCCTGCACCGTTGGGGCCGGCTATCGCACAGATACCGGGATGAATCGTACAGGACGGGATTTTAAGTATACCTGCCCTGACCGATCGAATCTCAATCATGGATCTGAAAGCCGCGTTGTGTAAGGCAGGATACGCCTGGTGATGAGAAATGCCGCAGCCGCTTTGATGATGTCACCAGGAAGAAAAGGCAGCATCCCGGCGGTGATGGCAGCAGTCAGATTCATAGGAACTGAAATGACGAGCCATGAGAGGCCACAGAGATAGATTATGAACGTTCCAAGGGCCAGTCCTGCTATCTGAATCTTTTCCGAAACCTGCTCATAGCAGAGACCAACTAGAATTGCAGCCGGAATAAACCCGACCAGGTATCCTCCGGTTGGTCCGAGAAGCACCCCAAGGCCTGCAGTCCCGTTATGAAATACCGGAAGGCCGATCGCACCAAGAAGGAGATAGAGCGCCATCGGGATGCCTGCATACCGTTTCATAATCGTGCCGGTCAGGAGCACTGCCATGGTCTGCAGCGTTATCGGGACCGGAATAAAAGGGATTGAGATCCAGGAGAAGACCGTGGTCATCGCGATAAAGAGGGTGGTATGGGTGATGATGATCGATCGATGATAATTTCCGGCCATTTCAGATATGAATGCAGTCCCCTGCAATAACCCGCTCTATCTTCCCGTTGTCCTTCTTGACGACGAGCGCACCGTTTGGGTCGATGTCTATTGCTTCTCCCTCAAAATGCGTCCTCAACGTGACAATCCTGACTCGCCGACCTATTGTTGAAGAGAAGTTTTTCCATTCCCTGATGACCGCATCAAACTCTCCTTGTGATATCATCTCATACCGGTTCTCAAACTCTTTCAGGATGGCAGCAAGAAGAACGGCACGGTCCACATTCTGGTTCACTTCCTGGCTGATGGAGGTCATGGTGCTCCTGATGGTCTGGTTTAATGACTCAAGGTTCACGTTCGCATCAATGCCGATGCCAACCAGACAATACTCAACCTTCCTCTCCTCTGCGCCGAGTTCAAGGAGGATACCGGCGACCTTCTTGTCACCGATGATGATGTCATTGGGCCATTTGATGAGGGCACCGATGTCATACATCTTGCGAAGCACCCGGGCAACAGAGACTGATGCTGCAAGGGTGAGCATGAAGAGCTGTTCAATCGGGATCTGGGGCTGCAGGATTATTGTCACCCAGATACCACCGGCGGGGGATACCCAGGCCCTCCCCATTCTGCCAATGCCTCCGGTCTGCTCCTCTGCGATGATGACCATCCCGTTCATCTCATCAATACCGCCCTGCTCGGCAAGATCCTTGCCATACCAGATGGTGGACGGGATGCTCTCGAAAAACCGCATTTTCCTGCCGATGAATTTGGTTTTCAGGTGTTTATAGATGATATGCGGACGGTAGTCCTGGTTCTTGTCATGGAGGACGTACCCCTCCTCACCACTCGCGGTAATATCATATCCAAGCTGGCGCAGCTCATTGATATGTTTCCAGACTGCCGATTTTGAAAGGGACAGCGCCTCTGCTATCTCACTGGTCTCAACTGGTTTATCGGATCTCTCAAGAATCTCAAGGACTTTAAATGCCTGCGTATACATGTGAATATCACCGCTTTGCCCTGATCTGCTCTGTCGGAAGGGGGCAGGGGTCTTTGCCACAGACCTGTCTGATGATGGTGGACTGATGCTCCATGAGCGTTGCAAGGTCAAATATTCCTGTTATATCCACCAGACCGATTGCGGCAATGGTCTTTCCGGTATCATCTTTCAGGGGGGCTACAATAACCGGGATCCCTTTATATTGACCTGTTGATGGAGTAACTTTGCGGATCTCTCCGGCTGCCAGCACCTCTTCAAGAATTGGTCCTGAGTAATCATCATCAACAACTACCCCGTCTTCTATCCGGATACCCCGTTTCTCAAGAGATCGGGCTGTCACCGGCAGTTTTCCGACCATCTCATGAATGGCCATACAGACCGGTATCCAGTCGGTTGCCTCGGCCTGATCAGATAAGATATAACGGCTCATCATCTTCCCTCAATAATTCCCTTGTGTCTGATTACAATAATCCTTCGCCTTCACCAGCGCAGAACTCACGGACAAACCGCCGGGACGGGTATTCATGCAGGCTGGCAATCAGAATCCTGCCTTTTCCAAATGGGATATCCAGCATGACCGGACCGTTCGGTGCCTGCAGGATGACCTGCCTGTCCTCTTCACCGGCACAGGGGTCCAGAATGCCATCGATTGAGACTTCCTCTTCCCCATCTTCAATAATGGAAAGAAAGGGATGGCTCTTCTGACTCTCCACTCTTGTCGTGGCAAACCCATACCGGTACAAGACCTGGACCGGCAGCCAGTCATATGCAGTGGGATGATCTGCTCCTGCCCCAAATGAGAGGAGTGTCCCGCCTTCTTCCACATATCTTCTGATTCGAGGACGTATCGCCCGTAATGCTGCAAGAACCGGCGTATGTCCGGGAGATGCAAATCCGGCAGGAATTACAAGCCCGTGCAGTCTGCGTCTGAAAAACGGGGCGGCCAGAAGATGCGGGGTTACCAGTTCACAGGAGTGGCCGCATTCTTCAATGAGGCGGGTAAAGAGTACCGGGCCTTCCCAGATGACCGCGACCTGCAATGTCATTTATCCCTTGATTACGCCGAGTGGTTCAAGCCGCGCCACAAGTCTTGACAGCCCGAGGTTATGGACCACCGATACCACTTCAGATGATGATTTGTATGCATCCGGCGCCTCTTCTGCAATCGCCCCGTCATGGGGTGCCTTAACCATGATTCCCGCTCTTCCGAGAGTTTCCCTGATATTTTTCCCCTGGATCTTCTTCTTGGCCTGGGATCGGGAGAGCACCCGACCTGCGCCATGGCAGGTAGAGCCAAAGGTCCGGTTCATGGCAACATCGGTCCCTTTGAGTAAATACGAGGATGAGCCCATGCTTCCCGGGATTATTACCGGTTGGCCGACATGTGTGTAATCTGCAGGAACATCCGGACATTTTGGACCAAAGGCACGGGTTGCACCTTTCCGGTGGACACAGACCTTCCTTGTCTTTCCATCTATCTCATGCTCTTCAATCTTTGCAACGTTGTGAGCAACATCATAGACAAGCCGGATGTCATCATAGCCGATTCCGGACATTCTGGTGAGGACTGACCGAATCTGATGGGTGATGATCTGCCGGTTGGCCCAGGCATAATTCGCTGCTGCAGCCATCCCGCCAAAGTATGCTTTTCCCTCCGGTGATGTGAGGGGGGCACAGGCAAGCTGCTTGTCAGGGAGCTGGATGTGATATTTTGAGACTGCATGCTCAAGCACCTGAAGATGATCAGTACAGACCTGGTGACCAAGGCCACGGGATCCACAATGTACCATCATGCAGACCTGGCCCTGTTCAACTCCAAAGGTCCGTGCGGCCTCTTCATCATAGATCTCCTCGACGACCTGTATCTCAAGAAAGTGATTCCCCGCGCCCAGTGTCCCGCTCTGGGGAACCCCTCGTGACCTGGCTTTTCGCGAGACATGGGCAGGGTCAGCTTCTTTCATCCGTCCCTGTTCTTCACAGTGGGTGATATCATCAGAATTTCCATACCCCTCTGCAACTGCAAAGCGGGCACCATCAGTCATCATCTTCTCAAGCTGCTTTTCTGAGAGACGAAGGGAAGAGCGTGCACCCACTCCGACGGGGACTGCGTCGAACAGATTGTCCAGGATCTCTTTCTTTTGAGCAAGGTCTGATGGTTTCAGGGGTGTTGTGAGAAGTCTGACCCCGCAGTTGATATCAAACCCCACCCCGCCGGGGGAGATGACGCCGGTCTCATATTCAAATGCAGCCACACCCCCGATGGGAAAGCCGTATCCCCAGTGGATATCCGGCATGGCAAGGGAGTTATGAATTATTCCCGGCATGGTTGCGACATGTGCAAGCTGCTGAAGGGCACCTTCCTCCAGTGTCTTTGTCAGTTCATCAGATAGAAAAAACCGGCCCGGAACATGCATCCCAGGGATAAACCCGACCGGCAACTCCCATTCATATTCTCCCTTTCTTACAACACCTTCAATCATACCAGTCCCTCACACATCAAACAATACGTCGCAGGCATATTCATTCTGTTCCTGCCTGATGGAAAGCCCATACCAGGAGATCCCCTTCACTTCAGTCCCTCCCCCGTGGATCGCAGGATCAAATGGCTCTCCCCGGAGGATTGCTCTGACTTCACCTTCGCGTATCTGAAATTCAAACTCGCAGAAGACGATATTCTGAACCTCTGATTCAAACAGGAGTTCAGAGAGGAATCCATGAAGGAGGTGTTCCAGAGACTGGCCGGTAATGGTGACAGACACTTCTTCAATGGGTCTTGCAGGGCCCCGGTACATCGTCTTCATGAGGGCATGGCCTGCATCGGTAAAAAGCCCGATAGTATCCGCTGCCCTGATATGCATCAGAATATCTGCAGTATGGTCCCTCTCTTCAAAGCTCATCAGAACCCGTTATAATCTTCAGAGAATCCTTCGTCCCTCATCCCGATGTGGTAGGGGATCAGACCCATATGGATATGGTCAATGTATCTAGCCTGGTACATAGAGATATATATAGTGCGCTCACCTGCCCGTAATGCAAGGTCACTTGGTTTTGGTGGTTTGTATGAGATGGGAAGAAGGACCGGCCCGCCACATGAGGTTGAGATTCGAAAATCAGTATTTCGTTCTTTCATATACTCGATCACATCGTCGTCGATATGAATCGAGTGATAACCAGCCTCCTCGTACAGGCCGGCTTTCAGTTCGGACATCCAAAAAAGGTGATACCGGATGGGAAAAAATGGTTGTGCCTTCAGGTTTTAAGCGGTCATGATCTCTCTGACTGAGGCACGATCCTTCTCTCTCAGCCGGTAGGATCTGCATCGCCTCTTATCATCCCTAATCCCTTGCAGAATGCCAATCCTCGATGAAATAAGTCCGATCATCCCCCCAACACCATGGTACGAGACCGGGTATACGGGAGCCAGCCGCTCATATACATCCTCGATGGTGAGATCTCCATACTGGAGAAATAATGAAAGAGCAGCACGCCTGACGCCATTTGGATCCCCTGATAACCAGGCTTTCAGTCTCTGCTCTACTACATGCTGTCTTGAGTGGAATGTCATATCATCCGGTTTCAAATCCGCCGATCATAAGGTTTCTTCTCAAATAACCTGAATCACTCTGATTTGTACATTGTCTGAATCATGTATGGTGCCTCCATAGAATCCGCAAGTAGCATGAGTAAGAATGAGATTGCGTCAGGGTCTGAACGATATCCGCACTTTTCGGAAATGGACTTTTGAAACGGTGTGCCAATTACTATAATGATAGGGCTCTAACCCTTCTGCGCATGAATTTTTTCACCTATGATATCAGCTCCATCTCTCCGATGAAGCTCTGTATCATTCCGATGGTGATCCTGGTATTATCACTAGTGTCAGTCGGGATGATGTGGATGCAGACCGGTCTTCCGGTTAGTCCGGGGATAGAATTTCAGGGCGGTATCAGTGTTACGATTGTAACCGATGAAAGTCCTGAAGTACTAAAGGAATATTTTTCAGGATATCCCCTTATCAGCATAAATGAAGGGATTAACAACGGCAAGTATCTGAAGTTCGGGCCTATGGATGATACGACCGCCAGAGCATTTACCAAAAAGGTTGAAGAGAAATATTCCGGTGCAAAAATAGATCAGATCGGCTCATCATTTGGAAAAACTCTTCAGGAACAGGCGATAATCGCGCTGATCATCTCGTTCATCGGGATGGCCATTGTTGTGTTTGCCGTATTCCGGACCTTTGTCCCGGCAGCTGCAGTGGTTATTTCGGCGTTTGCTGACATGGTCATGACCGGTGCAGCTATGAATATCCTGGGGATTCAGCTCTCCCTTGGAACAACGGCTGCTTTGTTAATGCTTATCGGTTATTCGGTGGATAGTGATATCTTGCTGACATCCCGTGTCCTGAAACGGAAGGGCAAATTTGACGAGAAGATGGAGGGTGCTTTTCGGACCGGTATCATCATGACCACCACAACACTTGGTGCCATCCTTGCCATGTGGGCGGTTTCGGCCATCGGGGGCATTCAGATCATCTTTGAGATTGCGTCAGTTCTGCTGATTGGTCTCTTCTTTGATGTCATGAACACCTGGCTTACCAATGCAGGTATTATCAAGTGGTACATGACCGAGGGCAAAGGCCGATTATCATCCGGTCAGCGGGGTGCATAAATGGATAAAGACACCTTTGTTGACATGATAAAGGATTACCGGGTAGCACTGTACCTGGTTCTGCTGATTGCATCGATAATTGTTATCTTTCCCCACCCGGGCCCGTCCGGACTTGATACTAATCTTCAGTTTGGCCTTGACCTTGATGGTGGCTCCTGGATTCAGCTTGAGTTTCAGTCAGCCATCGTGACGTTCAAGTCAGATCAGACGCTTGATAAACTCATCCCTGAGCTGAAGACCCGTCTTGATGCAGAAGTGAACCTGATTGATCAGAATACGGTTGAAATCAGGAGCGGCATCTCTGAAGAAGATCTTCGTGCGATAATGGCCGAGCTGAACACCGAACTTGTCTCGTTCAATCCCGGAGTGACTAAGGAGACCGCAGATGATGTGAAGCGCATCCTGGAGAACAAGATCAACAGTCTTGGGACCCGTGATGCAAAGGTCTACGTCATCACTGCTCTCAATGGCATCAGCCGGTACATCCGTATTGAGATGGCCGGGGTCTCGATGGGAGAAGCCCAGGAGATTGTCGGAAAACAGGGTAAGTTTGAGATTCGTATCCACACCACCGGCAATGAGACAGAACATGTCCTCTTTGGTGATGCCATCCAGTCTGTTGCAAACCCCTCCCAGACACCGCCGAATAGTAATAACTGGGGAGTGTCCTTTGTCATAACTCATGATGCAGCAGAGGAGCTTCGGCAGGCTGCCATAAGAGTTGGTGCAACCAAGAAACCAGAAGGCCATAATCTGGATATGATCCTTGATGGAAATGTGGTCTATTCCGCTCCGCTTTCACCAGACCTTGCTGCAGAACTGCAGACACGGCCAACCTCAAACCTGCTTGCCTCAACCGGTGTGGGTGAAGAAGGACGGGAGCAGGCCAAGCTTCTTGAGATTCATCTGAGAAATGGTGCGCTGCCGGTTGGTGTGACCATTGCCGGATCCGGGTCTGTTTCACCTGAACTTGGTGATCAGTTCAAATTCTGGAGCGTCCTTGCCGGTGTATTTGCACTTCTCGCTGTTGCTTTCAGTGTGTTTATCAGGTATCGCGAGCCGGGTATCGTCTTCCCTATGGTGCTCATCAATGGTTCTGAAATCATCATCCTACTTGCATTCACGACCTTCTTCATGCAGCTGGACCTTGCGACCATCGCCGGTCTGATTGCGGTTCTGGGTACAGGAATTGACCAGCTGGTGATCATCACTGATGAAATCCTGCATGAAGGAAAGGTGCCGTCGCCGAATCTGTATCTGAAACGGCTGAAACGGGCTCTTGGTATCATTGTAGCATCCGCAGGAACGGTTCTTATCGCCATGCTTCCCCTGGCTGTTATGGATCTTTCAACCCTGCGTGGCTTTGCAATCATTACCATTCTCGGTGTTTTAGTGGGTGTTCTGGTAACTCGTCCGGCATATGGGCGGATTATCATGTCTATCCTCTCCAAATAACCGATACCATACTTTTATCTGTTTTTTTAACGCAATTCAGCTAAGGTGCAGCATGTCAAAACCGATTCTTATGGACTTCTATGCTGAATGGTGCGGACCGTGCAAGCGAATGGGCCCGATTCTTGAAGAGCTCAAAAACCGCATGGGGGATCTTGTGGAGATACGCAAGATCAATGTTGATGAGCATATGGCTGAAGCCCAGAATTACCACATCTCTGTTGTTCCGACAATCATCATTGAGAAAGATGGTATTGTGGTTCAGAAGTTCCAGGGAGTGACAGAGGCAGATACCCTGGAATCGGTTCTCCGACCCCTGGTGGCATAACGTGCGGGTTGGAATCGTCGGAGGGACCGGAGAGATTGGTGAAGGGATGGCGATGCGGCTGTCCTGGATCATGGATGTCTGTGTCGGATCCCGGGATCCGGGAAAAGCACAGGAGACCTGTGATACCTGTCTTATCTCTGCCAAAGAACGGGGTATTGACTGCTCGGTCAGATCCGGAAATAATCAGGACGTTGTAAGGGAGTCTGATGTAATCATACTGGCAATCCCCTTTAAACATCTGAAATCCACCGTCGAAGGCATATCAGGCTGGGAAGGAAAGATAGTTATCAGTCCGGTAAACCCGATGGAGCGGCGTGAGTGCTTTGTATATACTCCCCCGGCGGAGGGTTCGGCAGCACTCTTCCTCCAGAACATTCTTCCGAAAACCACCCGGATATGCACGGCATTTAATAATATTGCAGGAAACCGGTGGAGAGATATCTCAAGCGAACTTGAGTATTCGGTTCCCGTCTGTGGGGATGATGCAGAGGCAAAGCAGATCGTTATGGATCTGGTAAATCAGATATCTTCTTTGAAGGCATATGATGCCGGCCCGCTCTCTTCATCACATATTGTAGAGAGTATCACTCCGCTCCTTCTGAATATTGCACGGTTCAACAAAATGAAGGATGTCGGAATCCGGTTTGTGTAAGATATGACATCTGAAGAATTTACCCGGATAGGAAAACGTCTCTTTTCAGAGCATCTGGTCGGGGGAAACTTTGGAAATATGAGTATCCGTGACGAAGAGGAGAGTTTTCTTATCACGAGATCCGGTTCATACCTGGATGAGCCAGGTGATCTTATCCGTGTCCCCCTCTTTGGGGATGTCCCCTCTGAAGCATCGAGTGAATGGCGGGTTCACCGGTCAGTGTACCAGCAGACACGGCACCGGGCCATCGTGCATGCCCATCCCCCCTATGCCGTCGCTGCATCTTTAGTCCTTGATGAGATAACTCCCCTTGATAGTGAGGGGAAGATGTTCTGTCCTACGATTCCGATTGCCGTTGGTGAGCCGGGGAGCAGGGAACTGGCCGATGACGTGGCTGACTGTCTGGCATTGACCGGTCTGTGCATTGCCAGGGGTCATGGGACCTTTGCAACCGGGAAAACTCTTGAAGAGGCTTATCTGTATACCTCACTGGCAGAACATGCCTGCAGAGTGCTCTCCCTGGTTCCAACATTCCGGTGATTGTATGAGTCTTGAGGAGAAGATTGCAGGTTTAAGTCCCCGGCTCAGAGCCCAGGTTGAAGATTATGTCGACTTCCTGGTGAGCAGAACGGCAGGACAGGACAATTTTTCAGGATTTTCTCTTCCTGATGAGGATGAAGATGAGTCTCTGCAGCCAATTACTCCCTCACCGCCTGAAATCCCGGTTTCGAAAATTCCGATGAATGTCAGGGAGCGGACTGGTTCATCCGGTATTATCCTGGCAGAAGAGAGGCTCCCGGAAACCGATCCTGATTACATAGACTTTGCCGATATTAACAGCCGGTTCGGTCACTCACCAAAGGATGATGAGGAGAAAAAAACGGGCCGTCTGAAAAGATTTCTTGACTGGATGTGATTTATACCACCCGTGATGTGGTTGAGAGCTCGATACCCTTTCCGGTGATGATAAACGGGAGCAGTCTTCCCGGAGGCTGCAGTCCGGTCAGTTTTTTTACATCAAGTGTTCTGATGATCTCGTTCCCATGCATATCTTCATGCAGGTGAATAACAACATCACAGAGTCTGATGAGTAATATCTCATTGTATGGGGCATGGAGGCCTTCGTACAGGGTGAAGAGAGCATTGTCCCGTGATGCCTGAATGGTAGCCCTGCATGAGACCACTCCGGCAAGGACGGGATCTATCCCCTCACGCATGATGAGGGTTGACAGGGAGTCAATAATGAGTCCGCCGTCTCCGGCATGGGCAAAAATTTCTGCTGTAGATAGCCCCCGTGCATGGACCATCCCGTCAAGAAGGTACCCGTCCAGCATGAAAAATCTCCGGTGCTCAGGAAGTATCTCCCAGAACTGGCGGGCAAACTGATCGATCCCTGAAGTAGCTGAACCGATTAGCAGGATTGTGCTCCCTGGGAGAAATCCCCCGTCAAGAGCCAGATCAAATCCGTTAATACCTGTTCTATTTCTTCCGACATAGGTCCGGACCATTGATCCGGCCTTGTCATCAGACTCTTCTGTCATGATGGTCTGTCAATATGGAGAATCCATGCACACTGCCATGGATAGTTACGCCATTATCTATTTATTGCGGCTTATGTAATTATGGTAGTAGAAGAAGAGGGGGTGTCTCTTTTGGTCAGGGTCAGAGCAGAGGTGGGGTCTTATACTGTTGTTTGTCCTGATCAGCCGGGTTCATCATGAAAGTCAGGGTGGGGAGTTTAAAAAAAGAGAAAAATGGTGTCAAGGGGAAGGATACGGGAGCTGGAGATCCAGCTGCGGCAAAACCTGCCCCTCCGACAAAACCCTTGAAATTATCCGCGCTCGGTGGAAAAAAGAAAGAGGCTGCTGAAAAACCGTCCGGGCTTCGTCGTCTTGGGAAAAAGGATGTACAAGTGCCGCAAGTTCCTGAATCCGTTTCCTCTGAACCGAAAAAGAAGTCCCTGTTCAGTTCATTTAGTAAGATAGCTCCACTTGCAAAGAAGCGTGAGCAGTATGATCCCAAGGTTCATGGGATGATGGTCAACCTCACCTTTGAACCGCCGCCGGGGACCGAGGAGATTGAGGTATATCCGGTCAATCCCCCATTTGCATACATCCGTATCACCTACAATTATATCACGCACGAATACCTCTACGAGGTTGTTGAGCCCATCTATACCGATGCAGAAAAAAAACTCCTTGACGAGATTAAAAAAGGGATCTTTGAGCGGGTGAATGTGAACACCCGGCAGATCTCCAGGGAGACTGCGGCAGAGACCCTTGAGTCTATGATGAATGAGGTTCTTGCCGATTATGCCATCTCTCTGGATCCCCTGACCTATGAGAAGATCCACTACCATCTGAAAAAGGATTTTCTTGGTGACGGTCTTGTCGATCCGGTGATGCATGACCGGTATATCGAAGATATCTCCTGTGACGGTGTGGGAAGGCCGCTTTTTGTTTATCACTCCAGATATGAATCTATAGAATCAAACCTTTTTTACACCGATGCTGCTGAACTTGATTCATTTGTAACCAAACTGGCCCAGAGGGCAGGAAAGCACATATCAGTTGCAGATCCCATGCTCGATGCCACTATGCAGGATGGCTCCCGTATCCAGATGACACTCGGCTCTGAGGTGACTGCTCATGGCTCTACCTTTACCATACGTAAGTTCAAGGATGAACCCATCACCCCGACCGACCTGATTGAGTGGGGTACATTCTCACCTCTCTCTATTGCATTTCTCTGGCTTGCGGTCGAGAACGGAAAGTCATGTATCTTTGCCGGGGGGACGGCATCAGGAAAGACCACCTCATTGAACGCAATATCCCTCTTTATCCCGCCGCTTGCAAAGATCGTCACCCTAGAAGATACTCGTGAACTGAAACTGCCTCATTCCAACTGGATCCCGAGTGTCACTCGTGAGTCCTTTGATGTGAGTGGGAAAGGGGAGATTGATATGTATGAGCTCCTGAAGGCTGCGCTTCGTCAGCGTCCGGAGTATCTGATTGTGGGTGAGGTCCGTGGCCGTGAAGCGCTCACCCTCTTTCAGGCGATGTCAACCGGCCACGTCACTTACTCGACCATGCACGCGGATTCGGTATCCTCAGCAGTCCATCGTCTTGAAAACCCGCCCATCTCTGTGCCCAGGAACATGCTTTCAGCGCTGAACCTGGTGTGTGTTCAGATACAGGCACGGGTAGGTGGTCAGCGCATCAGGAGGAACAAACAGATCATCGAGGTTCTTGACATCGATCCCAGGACAAATGAACTGATCACGAATGAGGTGTTCAGGTGGCGGCAGGCAACCGATGAGATCTCCTACTCAGGAAAGTCATTCATTCTTGAAGAGATTATGGAGGCACACGGGTGGGATGAGGAACGGATCAGGCGTGACCTGCTCCAGCGACAGGAGGTCCTTGAATGGATGCGTGAGAAGAAGATCCGTGACTTCCGTGATGTGAGCAAGATTGTCGTCTCGTACTTCAGGGATGCCGAAACCCTGATGGAGCAGATACGGTCTGGTGGCAATGAATTCATATGAGCGGTTCTGCTTCTCCCTTCTCGGGAGCCGGATGTCAGGGAGGCGTGAGAAGTACTATGAGCTTATTGAGAATCTCAAATCTGCACGCATGGGGATCACCTTTGAAGCCTACCTTGCAACCGCTATCTTTACCTCAGTCCTTGTTGGTATCATCGGTTCATTTCTGATTGCGCTCCTGGTCTTTCTCCTTGATGTCCCCGGACTCATCACCTTTCGCGGTAACATCCCGACAGACATTGCAGCAACCATCAATGAGTTCCAGGGGCATTATCTTCTGCTTGGAACCATCATCGCCGGAATCGTCTCGTTCGTAGTCCTGTACGGGATCACGTTTCTCATTTACCTGGTCTACCCCTCCATCGTCGCCGGGGGGAGGCGGCGTGATATTGAGACAACCCTCCCCTATGCGATCAATTATCTTGCAGCCATGTCGACGGCAGGTATCACACCGGCAGAGGTCTTCAGGCAGCTAGGCAACTCTACCATTTATGGCGAGTCCTCGGTTGAGGCCAGATACATCATCCTTGAGGTGGATGTCTTTGGCCGGGATCTGATTGAAGCACTCAAGAACGTCTCGATGAGCACCCCGAGCCCCCGTATGCGCGACTTTTTGCAGGGGTGTATCGGAAGTGTTGCGGCGGGGAGTAATATCTCCGACTATTTCAGGACAAAAGCTGAGCAGTATACCGGTGAGAACAGGCAGACACAAAAGCAGTTCCTTGACACTCTGGCACTGATTGCAGAGAGTTATGTCACGGCGCTTGTGGCAGGAACGCTCTTTATGATCCTTATCCAGTCGATTATGGCGATCCTCTCAGGCGAATCAACTCCCCTGTTTCTGTACATCATCATCTACCTCATCATCCCCTTCGGGAGTGTTATGTTTGTGGTGCTGATCGATTCAATGACTCCGGAGTGGTGAGGATGGGGCTATTTGAGAAGAAGAAAGTAGAACCTTCGACAGATCCGAAGAGTGATGAGATCTATAAAAAGATAGATACCTATCACCACTACTCTGAAGGTGCACTCCGGTTTGTCAAGCACCCCTTCAGGACCCTGTTTGAAAAGCCGATTAATATCCTCTATGTATCTGTCCCGGCAGGGCTTTTGGTCTTTATCATCGGGCTTTCTATGGTCATTCAGCAAGGCGGTCCTGAGGCGATACTTACCAATTCCTTCATTGATGATATTGCAGTCTTTACCACTATCATCATCGTCGGACCGCTCGCGATAACCGACCTTCTGGAGGGACGACGGATATCCAGTATTGAGGTTGCGCTTCCGAACTTCTTCAGGGACCTTGCCGGGATGCATGAGAGCGGGATGACCCTTCCCGGAGCAATTCACCTGGTCTCACAGGCAGAGTACGGTGCTCTGACTCCCCACATCCGTCAGCTTGACCAGCGGATATCCTGGAACTTTGCATTCATCGATGCCATCCGCCAGCTGGGAAAAGAGATCCCCATCCCTCTTGTGGAGCGGAGTGTGGATCTTGTTGCGCGGGCCAGTGATGCCGGTGGTGACATCGTTGAGGTTCTTCGTGCGGCCGGAAAGGACTCGGCAGAGTACGTGGTCATGAAGACTGACCGGAAGAACAACATGTTCATCTATGTTATCATCATCCTTGCCTCTTTTGCCGTGTTCCTCTTCGTCGTTATGATCCTCGTCTCTTCGTTCTTAAAGACCATGGCAGATCTCGGAGCAGAAAGCGGGGTATCCGGTCAGGCCGGGTTTAATCTCGGAGGTTTTGATCTCGCCCTCTATATCCGGGTATTCTCCCATGCCGGCATGTTCCAGGGGTTCTTCTCAGGGCTTGTGGCAGGAGTTATGGGAGAGGGCCGGGTGACTGCCGGTCTGAAATACTCTGTCCTTATGCTTATCATCGCCTGGGCAACCTTCCGGTTCATGGTATAGAGGATCAGATCCCGGCAGGTACAGAGGATCAGTCCTCTTCTACCTGCAGCACCTCCACCGGCCGGTATCCTCCCTCCGGAACTGTTATCAGAAACCGTGCCCCGATCCCGAATGTTCCCTGTTCGGTGATGGTAATCCCGGTCAGCGAAAGGACCTCCCGGACAAAAAAGAGGCCCCATCCAGTACCTGATCCAACTCCCCGTTCAAATACCCGTTCTTTCATATTCTCCGGAATCCCTTCACCATCATCCTCGTAACTGATGATGAGATCCTTATCCTGCAGGCGGGTATGAATCGTGATATAAAAGACATTCTTCCCATGCTTGAGGCTGTTATCGATGAGGTTGTAGAATACTTTCTGCAACAACTGGTCGGCAAATATCTCATAGTCTCCCCCTTCATACGTGAAGGTAAGGCCCTTTTTCTTTGTCATTGCATAGGCAAGACTCCAGCAGGTCCGAAGGTTCTGCCAGATGGGTGCCTGCATCCCGGCCTTCTGGTACTCCTTGGAGAACTCGATATGTTTGTTGACCCGGTCAGCAGCCTCCTCTGCAGCTTCTACCAGGTTTAAGATGACTTCATCGGTTGTCTTCCGATGGACCAGACCCAGCATCCCTCTGATAGTGGTGAGCTGGTTGACGATATCATGCCTGGTCATACTCCCGAGCAGGCTGAGTTTCTTATTAGAAAGGAGGAGTGCCTTTTCATTGTCCTTGAAGGTGGTTATATCGCTGATCACACACAGGTGCCCTTCCTGTCCGGTGTCGAGGGGATAGGGTGCTGAAACCACCCTGACGTAGAGCTCAGAGCCATCCTTCTTTCTGGTGTGCAGTTCGATGTGAACCGATTGATTACTAAGGAGTTCATTCACCGGTATGGGTTCACCTTCGAGAAGATCCGTGATCTCCATCCCGTTCAGTTCACCTGGCGTCCTGCCAAAGATGGATGCAAGTTTTGGATTTGCAAACCAGATCCGGAAATCCGGCCCGACAAGACAGATTCCTTCTTCGGCAAGGGCGATAAGCCGTGAGAGGCGCTGTTCGGTTGCATGTCGCTGCTCTACCGCCTGCTCAATCTGGTCAAGCATCTGATTTATGGATCTGCTCAGGTCACCGATCTCATCGTCCCGTCCGGTTTTAAGACGACCTGACAAGAGTCCGGTTTTTCCGATCTGTGCAAGTTCGGCATTCAGTTCTGAAAGGGGTGCTATTACAATCAGGTTGATGAGGGTGATGGCAACCCCCATGAAACATACCACCAGAAGCAGGAGTGAGAAGAAGAGATAGTCCCGTGTCAACAACCCGCTCTCATACAGGTCACGGACACTCTGTACCTGGAGGAGTAAAAACGGAGAACCATGAACATCTGAAAGAATCCTGTTCGACAGAATCGTGTCACCAGTTATCTGAGATCCGCTCAGGTCCGGGTATCCCTGGCTCCTCTCTTCGGGGGTGAGGATCCTGGCCGTCACATTCTGAAGCAGTTGATCAGATATATCAGAGAGTTTGTCCTGGTCAAGAGGGTTTAATACTGTGATGGTCCCCCTGGATGGCCCTCCCTGATGCGTGGTAAGTATGGGGTTCTGAGCAAATACCCATGCTGAATTATTCCATTCAAGAATACCTGAGTGCTTCTCCTGCGGAGTGCTGCTGATCTGCATAACCGCCTTCACAAGCTCGGTGGGAACACCGGTCAGATGATCCTTCCTTTCTCCTACTCCTCTCCCGACAATAACCGATCCGTTCAGGTCCTGAATAATTAAGGAGGTTATCTGTAATGCCTCAAATGTTGATAAAGCAAGGTTCGATGAGATATATTTCGGATCACGGCTCTGGGCAAAGTCATAGGTGGTATCCCATTCTCCCCAGTCTGTTGCAATCTGCTGCAGCCTTTTTATTTCTTCATCAATGGCATGTTCAGCCCGTATCAGATCCCGTTCCACGTACTTCTCCTCAAGGGAGGAGAATGAGTCCATGATGGTCAACTCAAACGAGAACAGAAGCACGAACATGACTGCAAAGAACGTGCATGCAATGATTAGAATCATCTTTGGGTAGAGCCGCATGATAACCTCCCTGAGAATCCCACGTGACTTCGTAAGGTGCAGATATGGGTGAGTGGAATTGTCCCGGGAACTGACCTGATACCTTGTGATCGTTCAGTTCATATCTCACGATGCCGGTTTTTTAAAACCAGACTATCTCATAGGATAATCCCACCCGGTAAGGGAAAAAAGTTCTGAGCTCAGTATTGGTTCAGGAGAGATCGACTGTGTGGATGAGTTCAGGTTTATCAACCGTAAAAGAGAAGGACCGGAGAATACCAGTTTCGTTGTGGATTACCCCGGTATACTGGCCGTAGAGTAACTGGAATGTAGTCTGGCCCTGCTGAGAGGTGACATCATTGCCGACAATCTTGCCTCCGCTCTTGATTGTAACCCGCAGACCGGCTACAGGCATTCCGCCTCTTACCAGGTTGATGATGATATTTCCAATCCCTTTTCTGACTGAGGAGATCTCGGGGATGGGGTTTGATGCCGGGACCCGGAGATGACTTTTATCATAGATGCGGCAGCCGGTTACAAACCTGTTCGCGATCTCAGGTTCAGTCGGATAGAAGGTGAAGTTCTGGCTGTTTTTCAGGAACAGGACACTCCGGTCACCATACAGAACCCCGGACCGGTCAATATATATGCCCCCTTCCGGTTCCCCCTTCATAAAGATGAGAAATGCCCGAAAACCTTCCGCCCCTGCTGTCGCTGCGATACCATAGGCTTTTTGGGCTTTCATCTCCCTGACCAGTTCTGGAAGCAGCCAGTTACCCAGGGGATGTGTGTTTTCGATGATAAAGTTCAATGGAACATTCTCATCAAAGTCACCGATATGCTGGGGGACATCGGTCATGGTCTGCTGGTATTTCTGTTCAGACTGCTGCAGGACCTCACGTGCCATCTCTGCCTGGCTGGTGTCCCGCCCGGTTGCCTTGGCACTGACGACCATTCCGTCAGAGCTGAATACACCTTCAATATGCCAGAGGATCTCGCTCTTTTTTCCGTCCGGATAGGTGACTACCGTCTCAAGATCGGTTGACGGGTTTTCTGGTGTCAGGGACCGGACCGTTTCAACAAGTCCTGCCCGGTCTTCATCAGATATGTCATGGAAAAACTTTTTTCCGATGAGATCGGTCGCAGGCATGGCATAGAGGGCACCGTAGGAGTCATTTGCTCTGATGATGGTAAGGTCAGGGAGGATGTCAACAAAGAGTTCAGTCTGAACGGTCAGGACGGAGTGATAAAGTTGTTCACGGGCAGCAAGTTCTTCTTTTACATGATGTCCTTCATATGCCTGCAGGATCCGCTGTTCAAGTTCACTGAACTGAACAACCGGATCACTTCCTTTTCTGATGTAGTAATCTGCGCCGCTGTTCAGGGCAGAAATGACGATATCTTCCTTTCCTTTGCCGGTAAAGAGGATAAACGGGGTACTCTCATAGTTAGCCCGTACATACTTGAGGAGTTGTATCCCGTCCATATCCTGCATCAGATAGTCAGATACGATAACATCGAACTTCCCGGTTCGCAACGCATCTATTGCCTCTTTTCCTGAAGAAACGCAGGTTAAGGTGACTTTTCCAGAGGCACCAAGATACTCCTGGGCAAGCATCAGATGCGGAAGTTCATCATCTACATACAGGACTGAAACGGGCATGAATGGGTTAGTGTATGTTTGTTTCCTATTAAATTTATTGTTATAAATCTGGCAAAAGGAAAGGTGAAAGCACTATACATCCTATCCTTATACATACATGGCCAGAACTCTCCTCCCTATCGGTATCCAGTCCTTTGAAAAAATCCGTCGTGAGGGGTATGTATATGTGGATAAAACCCCGTTCATCCTTGATCTGGTTCAGAGGGGGTCATATTACTTTCTTTCAAGGCCACGCCGGTTTGGAAAAAGCCTGTTTGTCGATACGCTTGATTGTGCCTTTTCAGGGAAGGCTTACCTGTTTGAGGGTCTTGCACTGACAAAGCCGGATTCGATATGGGACTTTACAAGGGCCTCACCAGTTCTGCGGATTGATTTCTCCGGGGGCACGATCAGATCTGCAGATGACCTGACCGGCAGATTACACCGGATTATTGATCTGTGGGAAGAAGAGTTCAACGTAAAAAGAACAGAGGGATCGCCTGGAGAACGACTGGTATATCTTGTTCCCCGGATTGCCGAAGTGACTGGAAAACACGTGGTCATCCTTGTTGATGAGTATGACAAGCCGATCCTGGATAATCTGGAAAAACCTGATCTTTCTCTTGAGCTCCGGGACCTGCTCCGGGATTTTTATGGTGCTATAAAACCGCTGGATGTACACCTTCGGTTTGTTTTTCTGACCGGAGTCTCAAAGTTCAGTAAGACAGGTATCTTTTCAGGTCTGAATAATCTGAAAGATATCACCCTTGACCGGCGGTACTCATCCATCTGTGGGTATACTGAGTCTGATGTCCGGGAGATGTTTGGTTCCCTGATGGCAGCGTATGATTCGGATCTTGTTGCCAGCTGGTATAATGGCTATTCATGGGCGGGTGAGTCGGTATACAATCCGTTTGATATTCTTCTCTTCCTGGACGAGGGAACAATTCGTCCATATTGGTTTGAAACGGGAACCCCGGGATTTCTTGTAAAAATACTTGCTGAAACCCCCCGTTCCCTTCCTGATCTTGACACGCTGATTACCGGAGAAGAGCTCCTTGGTTCATTCCAGATAGATGACATAAAACCTGAAACACTGCTTTTTCAGGCAGGGTACCTGACGATAAAAGATGTTACCCATATTGGAGAAAAGGCATTCTATCGCTTAGGATTTCCAAACCTGGAAGTGAAAAGTGCCTTCTCCTCTCTCATGCTGGAGGTGCTTACGAAAAACTCCGGGACCAGTATTATACAGAGAAATCTGGATCGTGTCATGAGCACTGGTGATGCGGATAACCTTCGGGAAGTATTTTACTCATTCTTTGCCTCCATACCTCATGAGTGGTATCGAAAAAACCAGTTATCCGGTTTTGAGGGGTACTATGCAAGTGTTGTATATGCCTACTTTGCAAGTCTCGGGTACCAGGTTATTGCAGAGGACACAACAAACCGTGGCAGAATTGATCTTACCGTCATAACAAAGAATTCCATCTGGGTTTTTGAATTTAAGGTTCAGTCATCTGATGGAAACAAGGGAAAGAGTCCTCTTGCACAGATTCAGGAGAAAAGGTATGCAGAAAAGTACCGGGCTGATGGGCGGCCGGTTGTTGAAGTCGGGGTGGTTTTTGATCCTGAAACGAGAAATATTGTTTCATGGGAGACGGGGCGGTGAGGTTTTTGGGAGATGATTTCTAGAGCTCAATGGATTTTTATTCCGGCGTCATTAAGGGCGTTTTCTATAGAATGAAGCCTTTTGTGGATCTCTGAAAATTCTTTCTCAAGATACGATTTGGAGTCTTTTCGAAGGCCTTTGATCTCATCGACGGTTTCATGCTGGACAGAGATCATGTCATCCTGTTTCCCAATCATTTGGTCTTGTTTTTCAAGCATCTGGTCTTGTTTTTGCAACATCTGGTCCTGTTTTTCAAGCATCCGATCCTGTTTATCCAGAGAGGTATGCATCATCTCTATCAATGTTGTTGAATTATCAGCTGCGGTCTTACTGTATTTACCAATAAGATTAAGGTGTTGGATTGCGGTATCCATCCGTTCAGCCATCTCTTCACCCGTGTCACCCCTGATTATCTTGAACGTTCGAAACTCCCCGGTGTATGGTTCTTCCCGTGTTTCAATCGATTCGACGTTGATTGGAAAATCCTGTATATATATTATATTCGAAAAGTGGGATATTGCTTCTTTTGTTCCTTCTGCAATGATCTGAACGTCAAGATCTTCGAGATTCCTTACTTCTCCTTTAATACCATTTTTTATAGCCAGTTTCTGAACAACATCACGATATCCGACACGCTGGACATCTCCATGAATGATATATCTGGAGCGAATGAGATCCATCTTGCATAATTATAGAGTATCTTTGCATAAATACATGGTAGATGAGAGGTTATTGGATATTCTTGAATCATTTGGTCTTTCTTTCCCGACAAACCGATTATTAAAAAGTGAGATTGCCCAAAAGAAAATAGTCGGAATTATAGTTCAGCATTCCTGACACGAGCGGTGAACCTATACTGTTATATGATCATACCCTCTGTATCCAATGGTGCAAAAAAGGATCCCCTATGGTATCAGTAATTTCAGGACTATCATAGAAGAGGGATATGTATATGTAGATAAAACTCCTTTTATCCGTCTTCTTGAGGAGAATCCTGCTCCATATGTATTTTTCCTTCGCCCCAGACGGTTTGGAAAAAGCCTCTTTGTCTCTTTGTTAGAAAACTACTATGATATCAATCAATGCGATAGTTTTTCTTCGCTCTTCTCAGGGACCGATATCGGAAAAAACCCAACATCGAAACATAACTCCTACTATATCTTAAGTTTTAACTTTTCTGCGTTAACGACCAGCTCTGAGGATTCCCTCTTTGCCAGTATCTCTGCCAGGACAAAGCAGTCTCTGGTTCGATTTATTGAACTGTATCATCTTGATTTCATACCGGACTTCTCCGGTTATCCGGCAGATATGCTTGCCGATTTTTTTTCACGATTACCTTCAGAAATGAGGGGGCGGGTTTTTGTCCTCATTGATGAGTATGATCATTTTGCAAATGAACTTCTCAGTTTTGATCTGGATCTCTTTCAGGATACCTTAAGCAGGCAGGGCTTTATAAGGAAATGGTATGAAGCTCTTAAGATCGGGACACAAGAATTTGTAGGAAGAATTTTTGCAACCGGGGTTTCTCCGGTAACCCTTGATAGTCTTACATCCGGGTTTAATATTGCAGATGACCTTACCAGAAATCCGGTCTTCCATGAGATGATGGGGTTTACTGAACAGGAAATCAGGAGCCTCATCGGACAGATCTTACCTGCTGATATGTATACTCCTGACCTGGTCAGAACGCTGCGTGAGTATTATAATGGGTACCTGTTCTCGGAAGATGCAGATGTCCGGCTTTTTAACAGTGATATGATCCTCTATTATATCAAAAGTTATCTTGCACGGCACAAACCCCCGGAAAAACTACTGGATATGAATATTGCCAGTGATTATGGTAAGATAGACCGGCTTATGAGACTGAAATCCCCTGAACAAAATATTGCTGTATTGCAGGAGATTCTTGATGCCGGGTGTGTTACTGCACGGCTGACCGATCAGTTCTCCATGGAGAGAAGGTTTACTCCGGATGACTTTAAATCCCTCCTTTTCTACCTAGGGTTTCTGACAATCAGGGATAATATGCCGGGGAGGGTAAGTCTTCAGATCCCGAATTTTGTTATCCGGGGGATATATTCAGATTTTTTCCTGGATGTCATCTCACGAAAAGCAGAGTACCACCCGGATACCGGGTCAATATTGCATGCAATCGAAGAGATCGCATGGGAGGGAAGGTGTGACAAACTGGTTGTCCTCGTAGAAGAACTGCTTCATTCATTTTCAAACCGGGATTATATCGGATTTGATGAGAAATATATCAAGATCATTATTTTTACCTTCGCTCAAATGAGTAACCTCTACCTGGTCAAGTCAGAATATGAGGTGCCGGATGGATATATCGACATTGCTCTGTTGGCACGGGAGCCCTGGAATCCTGATTACAATGCCTTTTTCGAGCTCAAGTACCTGAAAATGAAAGATGCATGTGAGGAGAGGGTTCAGGAGGTTTTGAATGATGGAATCATGCAGCTCAAAAAGTATTCAGCACCCCCTGAACTTGCGGGGCTTAAGAACCTGAAGAAATGGGTATTGGTGTTTACCGGGGATCGATGTGTCCGGATACATGAGGTGGAGTGATTATGGAAACTATCAGGAAAGGGATCGTCTCATCCCGTTTTCTAAACATCTGATCCTACTTTTCCTGGTTCATTGATGTATTTTCAAATACTCGGCAGAGGCGTGTTACAGCCACATCTATTAATTCAAATAACTCCTGGTCTTTATCACCACGGATTATTTCGAACTTTTTTAAATCTCCTGTTGGTTCCTGCCAGGTGACGTTCATATCTTGGACATCAATCGGGTATTCACTCACATTGATCTCCTTAATAAAGTTTCTAAGATCACTCTCTTGTCCCTCTGCGATTATTTCAACGTCGTCTGACTCAAGATATTGAACATAACCTGATATGTTCTTCCTGAAGGTAGCATTTCGGACATGCTCCCGATATCCTACACCCTGAACGTAACCTTTGGAGATAATTTTTACCCGTTTCATATTGTTCCTCCCTCTGGGGTATCTGTGTAAAATGTATAGTATATCGTGGTGAATACCTTTCTTAATTTGATAGGTGAAAGGAGCTCATGGGGCTTTTATTCGGCGGTTCCAGTATTTTGACAGATATTTATAATATTAAAGAAGTAAATCTCTTTGGGCGTTCATATTTGTATATACAAATTTTATTCAATCAATACAATCATGGATAATCCATCAAAAATTGATACCTATGAGGTCTGATGTATCGAAATAAAAAAATCGGTGTTGTTATTCCTGCATACAAAGAGGAATTGCTTATTGTGCCTACTCTGGAGTCTGTTCCGGATTTCGTTGACCGGGTGTATGCTGTGAATGATGCATCACCAGATCGGACCGGATCTCTCATCGATTCATATGCGGAGAGGGACAGCCGGGTGGTCCCCATCCATCATCAAAAAAACAAAGGGGTAGGGGGTGCAATCATCTCCGGATATAAAGAAGCCCTTTCTGATGGGATGGATATTGTTGCGGTGATGGCTGGGGACAATCAGATGGATCCAACTTTCCTTCCTGAACTCCTGGATCCAGTGGTTGAGGGTGTTGTGGATTACTCGGTTGGGAACCGGTTAGTAAATGAGAAGTTCAGGCAGGGAATGTCAAAGTGGCGGTTTGTCGGGAACTCTGTTTTGACATTACTGACGAAAATTGCGTCTGGATACTGGCAATTAATGGATCCCCAAAATGGGTACACGGCGATTTCGCGTCGTGCTCTGGAGACAATTTCATTAGATGAAATCTATCCTGGTTACGGATACTGTAATGATCTTCTGGTCTGGCTGAATACGTTTGGATTCAGGGTCCGAAATGTTCCTCATCCTGCAAGGTATGGTTTAGAACGATCAAAAATAAAGTATTCAACGTATATTGTCCGTTTATCCTGGTTATTATTGAATGCGTTTATCTGGCGGATGAAGACGAAATATATTGTATTATCATTTCATCCACTCGTGTTTTTTTATTGTGCAGGTGTATTTTTTACGTTTATTTCGTTTTTGTTTGGTTTGTATGCACTATGGTTTAAGTTTATAATGAATAATTCGATATTTGTTCCGGCGGTTGTTTCGGTGATAGTGTTTGGGATTGGGGTGCAGTTTTTACTTTCCGCAATGATGTTTGATATGCAGGAGGAGAATAAAGGGGTGTGGTATTGAGAAAATAATTCTTCTTCAAGTGGATATGGAACATGCTCAACAATAATTTCAGAATACCAAAATTTTCTATTGGTATTGATATGGAATTGATTGAAAGGTTTGAAAAAATTTCTCTCGAATCACATAGTAACTTATTAAGACGAATTTTCACACAGAATGAACTGGATTATTGTTTTTCTAAAATAGATCCTGCACAGAGTTTATGTGGGCGTTTTTGTGCTAAAGAAGCGATAATCAAAGCTTTTTCATCACTTGATCAAACGGTCATCTCTTTTACAGATATTGAGATATTGCATGTGGATAAAAAAGGTCCGAAGGCGATCATTATAGGTAAACAGTTTTCAACAGATTTTTTAGACCGGGTTGAGATAAAGATAAGTATCTCACATACTGCTCAGGCAGCAGTCAGTAATGCATTGGTTGTGTATTGGTGTGATATGTGATGCATGAAGAAAAAATTAAAAAAATATTTGCTCAAGCATTTGAAATTCCTGAAGAAGAAGTACATGATGACATTGCTTATAATTCCTATCAACCATGGGATTCTCTCAAACACCTTCAATTAGTGTCCATGTTGGAAGAAGAACTGGGTATTGAGTTTGAGATGGATGACATTATTGATATGAGTTCTTATAAGAAAGTCCGTGAAATTGTATTAAAATATCTTACATAAAAAATGAATTTTATCGATTTCTTATTTGAACATACAAAGGATTCAGATAAATCTCTTATTTTATCCGGGGACAAGTCTTGTTCATATCGTGACATCTGGTGTTCTATACTCCGAATATCTGTATGGATACAGAATTCCATTGGAACGAATAGTCGGATTGGAATCCTTGCAGATAACTCTACTTTTTTTATCCAGGCATATGCAGGAATAATTCATTCAGGAAATACTGCTGTCGTAATTGATACAAAGAGTTCTCCAAAAGATATCGAACAGATAATTACCCGATGTTCTATTCAGATTGTTTTCGCGGATCAGAAATATGAATCATTGCTGGCCGGAGTAAAGGTACTCTCTTCTCAACCCGTCGATATCACTCATAGTGATATGTCTTTTCATTCCCATATTCCAAAGGATGAATGTGCAGTAATCATTTTTACCTCAGGAAGTACCGGGGTCAAAAAAGGGGTAATGTTGACTCATAAAAATCTCATTGCAAACACCAATTCAATTCTTCAATACCTGAATCTCTCTTCAGATGACCGGATGATGGTTGTTCTACCTTTCTTTTATTGTTATGGTGCGTCACTTCTTCATACTCACATACGGGTTGGGGGTAGTCTCGTTCTTAATCAGTCTCCATTTCTGGGAGGAGCGTTAAAAGGAATACATGAGTTTCAATGTACCGGATTTGCTGGTGTTCCGAGTACCTTTTTAATCCTGGTTCAAAAAACCCCTTTTCTCACAATGAGGTTTCCAAGCCTTCGATATTTAACCCAGGCCGGAGGACATCTCGCCTGTTCAGTGATTCATGAAATTGCCAGAACCTTTGCTGATAAAAAATTTTTTGTGATGTATGGAGCAACGGAGGCAACGGCCCGATTATCATATCTTCCTCCTGAGTTCCTGTTTAAAAAACCTGATTCTATCGGGAAAGGGATTCCCGGGGTTACTCTTGAGGTCCGTGGTAAGGATGGCAAAAAAGTCAAACCCGGTGAAGTAGGTGAGATTGTCGCAGCCGGGGATAATATCATGGCCGGGTATCTGGAGGATCCGGATGAGACTGCCAAGGTTATCAAAGATGGGTGGTATTATACCGGAGATCTTGCGACTGTTGATGAAGAAGGGTTTATTTATATAATCGGAAGGAAAGGTACTTTTATTAAATCTGCAGGTTTTCGGGTATCACCGCAGGAGATTGAAGACGTAATAATGCAGGTTGAATATGTAGGTGTATGTGTGGTGTTTGGTATTCCTCATCCGATTCTGGGAGAAGCAATAGTTGCCTGTATTCAATCGGATTATGATAGTGAATCCCTAATATCTGAGGTAAAAAAACACTGTGCTGGTCATCTTCCCTCCCATAAACAACCGACAGATATATTAGTCCTTCAAAATCTTCCTTTGAATTCATCTGGAAAGCCTGATAGGGACGCCATTAAAAGACTTTACTCTTCATATGACTGTAAATCCGAATGATCATCTGATCTCCCTGATATGGAAGTATGGGGTGTATGATCTTACTGAAATTGAGCGAGAGAACATACTCCTTCCCATTATCAAAGAGCAGATCAGGAATGCTCTCATCAATCCACATATACGTTCATATTATGAAAAAGTTTCAATGAACCCGGAAGATATCTCTTCTCTTGCCGATGTCCCCTGGGTGCCGGTAACCATGTTCAAGGAGTTCGACCTCGCAACGGTGCCAGCTGATGATATTGTAAAGATTCTTCGTTCATCCGGAACAACCGGTCAGCAGACGAGTAAAATTCCCTTAGATAAAATTACCATTCAGAATCAGAACAGATCTCTCTCGAAAATTCTAGCACACTATCTCGGCCCGAAGCGTCTGATTTTTATCGTGATAGATCATCCGGAGATAAATGATCCTGCACATGAATTTTCAGCCAGGACTGCCGGAGTAAGGGGTTTGTCTCTCTATGCGAGGAAGACAATTTATCTTTTGAAAAAAGAAGGGGATTATCTTACTGTTAACCCCGAGGCTCTTGAAGAAATCAGGCAGCTCGATCGGGGTATACCGGTTTATCTGTTTGGTTTTACCTGGATTATCTGGTCGGTGTGCATACCGTATTTCAAGAAACATGATATCCATCTTCATCTTTCCGGAGGGACCCTGTTTCATGGCGGAGGATGGAAAAACCTTCAGAATATTGCTGTCGGGAAGGATTTTTTTACCATGAATATACGTGATTTTTTTGGAATACCTTCATACCGGGTTTTGGATTTCTATGGGATGGCAGAACAGACCGGGATCATCTTTCCTGATTGTGAGTGCGGATATAAGCACGTCCCAGCCTGTGCGAAGATCATTATCCGGAATATTCAGACATTAAAGCCTTGTGGGGAAGGAGAGCGCGGACTTATAGAAGTAATGAGTATTCTTCCCAATAGTTATTATGGGCAGGCTCTTTTGACTGAAGATACCGGGAGAATTATCGGGTGGGATGGATGCCCCTGTGGAAGAAGGGGTGTGTTTTTTGAATTTTTAAACCGGGTCGAACGTGCAGAAATACGGGGATGCGGGGATACCTTCCGGGTGGATCATGGAAGATAATATTCATATTTATGCAGGGGGTTGTGTAGACAAAGAACGATATGTTGAATCATTCACCGAATTGATACAGGAACTGGAGGAGAATCGTCGTGCCCTGTTTGAGTGTCCGGATGAGATCATCATTCACCTGTTTGCACACTTTGGAAAGGAGATTATTAAAGATTCTTCTCTGGCATATATTCCTGGTCTTTCTTACCTTTCCCTGTGGCTTCGGAAGGAAAACCTCCATGCAATCTATCTGGCAAATTTTGGGATAAAACCGGGCATAAGGGATTCTATCCAGGTAGATTCCCGAAGTGAGATGATTCATGTTCCCCGGGGAGTCGTCTGTCATTGGATTGCAGGAAACATTCCGCTTCTTGGTTTTTTCTCTCTGGTTTTAGCAACTCTTGGAAAAAATGCCAGTATTTTGAAAATTCATCCATCAGTCTATAAATATCTCAACCCGTTATTACAGAAACTTGAGGAGGTTACCATTGAAATTGATAGAGTATCATATAGCGGGAAAGTCATAACCTTATCAGTCTCGCTGGTTTCCTTTCCTGGAAAAAATGAGATCATGAGCCGGGACTTTTCATTGTCTGCAGACTGCAGGGTAATCTATGGCAGTCATGAGGCAGTGCAGGCGATATCCTGTCTCCCACATCAGGTCCATGCTGATACAATAGTATATGGTCCCAAATATTCTTTTGCGGTTTTTGATAAGGAAGCGGTTGAGTCACCTGAATTCTCTTCGATGCTGAAGGGACTTGCTCAGGATATTGTTCTTTATAACCAGGCAGCCTGTTCTTCGCCTCATACGATATTTTTCGAAAAGAGTAAAATGTTACTTCATGACATTGCAGAGCAGTTAAAATCGGCTTTTCAAACTCTTCCTGAAAGAATGTTTTATCCCCTGGATGAGGGGATCGCCATCTCGGTTATTAATACCCGTGCCCGATATCTGCTTGATAGTTCCAAGGATATTCTTTTATCTGATGATTTGAAATGGACTGTCTGTATAAATGATACCATCTCTCTTGAGGAACCGGTTCAGGGAAGGTGTGTTTTTGTGAAGGAAGTATCCGATATTGATCAGGTTCTTCCCCTTGTAACCCGGAAGGTTCAGACGGTTGCTTTGGGGATGGTTGATCAAGTCAGGAAAGAGAGATATGTCCGGGAACTTGCTTACCGGGGAGTGGACCGGGTGATGGCTCCAGGGGCGATGCATGAATTTACTCAGCCATGGGATGGGATGCTTGGAGCCGGAAGGATGGTCCGGTGGATTGCGGTGGTGAAAAAATGACGGGTTTACTTGAGAATAAGGTATTATTAGTAACAGGTGGTAGCCGGGGTATTGGTAAGGCCATCGCTCTTCGCTGTGCTGACGAAGGTGCAAAAGTTGTAATAACTTGGGAATCACATGAAGAGTCAGCAAAGAATGTGGTAAACGAGATTCATCATAAAAACGGTTCGGCTATGGCAATTCAGGCTGATGTCCGGAATGAAGATGATGTTAAAAAGGTAATAAATAAAATAAAAGGGGAATATGGAAGACTTGACATTCTTGTGAATAATGCAGGGATAATGAAAAATAACCTACTTCTTATGACAAAAACAGAAGAGTTTGATTTATTACTTGCAACAAACTGTAAAGGACCGTTTCTCTATTCCCGTGCTGCTGCAAAACTTATGCTTAAACATAAATCAGGACGTATTATTAATATTTCTTCTGTGGTCGGGGTTTATGGCAGTAAGGGTCAGTCGGTTTATTCAGCCACAAAATCATTTTTGATTGCTTTTACTAAATCACTCGCAAAAGAACTAGGGCCTTTCGGAATCACTGTTAATGCTATTGCTCCTGGTTTTATCGATACTGATCTAACTCATGATGTGAAGGATGAAACCCGCCAGGATTTATTATCTCATATCCCTTTAGGAAGAATCGGGCAGGCGGATGATATTGCAAAAGCCGTAGTCTTCCTTGCATCAGATCTTGGCTCATATGTGAATGGCCAGATTCTTGGGGTTGATGGCGGTCAGGTGATCTGATTATTTTTAAGTTGACAATAATATGAAAGATTTTACCCTTGAAATGTATAGGGAGTTGGTACGGTTTTTTTTAACCTCCGGATATACGATATGTTCAGTTGATGATTATCTTTCCGGGAGCAATGATGCCCGGAATACGGTAATCATGAGACATGATATTGACCGCCGGATTTACAAAGCAGTTGATTTTGCACATATTGAACGTGATTTAGGTATCCGTGCAACGTATTATTTCCGGCATCCGTATACTTTTCAGCCTCCAGTCATTCAAAAAGTCAGAGATATGGGTCATGAAATCGGTTATCATTATGAAGTAATAAGTAAAGCTGATGGCGATCCTGATCTGGCGGGTAAGTTATTTCAACAGGAATTAAATGACTTTAGAAAATATTTTCCAGTTAAAACTGTTTGTATGCATGGTGCTCCATTATCAAAATATGATAACCGTGATTTCTGGAATCATTATTCCTTTGAAGAATTTGACCTTTTAGGTGAAGCCTACCTGTCGATAAATTGTGTGTATTATTATTCAGATACCGGCCGAACCTGGAGTAATACTCATAAAATACGGGATAGATTGCAGAACCAGATAAATAGTTCATCTGAAGATGTGCATTCGACATGGGATCTTATCCGGGCTATTGATGATAATAAACCCCATATTGTGTATATTCTGACTCATCCGGAACGATGGGCAGGTTCATCCGGGGAATGGATATATTTAGGGGGAGTGGATACTGTCGTAAATGCAGGGAAAAAGGTACTGAGTTGTATCAGGTAATTATCCCTTTAAATCGTTCACGTTTTATTGTCCAATTATCCTTTACCACCATTCCAGGACCAATATTTTTCGTGACCCTGGATCCTAATGTAACATAACAGGAGTCTCCAATGTTCACTCCAGGGTGGATGGTGGCTCGAAGCCCTATCCAGCAGTTTTTTCCGATAGTTACATACTCTCCGATCTCAGAATTTGCTGTGATAAGGGAACAATCATTGACAACGGCTCCCTGTCTGATAGTGACCAGATTGTCGATATGGCATCTTTTACCTATGATAGTTGTATCCTGAAACCATGGTTTCTCTATACAACAATTTGCGTGGATAACAACATCCTGTTTGATATGGACCGATCCAAATAGATGATATTCTTTTAATGATTGATCTGAATCATCTGATTGAGGGATTGAACCGATTAGAGTATTTGGTCCGATAATGGAGTTATCTTCAATTATTGAACCTTCATGAATAATTACATGTTCATATATCTGTACTTTTTTACCGATACTTACATCGTTTTCAGAGATGATTGCAGTAGGGTGTATGCTTGCAGAGGGATGTATTTTAGTCGGTTTTTTGCTTTCTCCGGATTTCTGGTAAATCTCTTTTTGAATAAATAGTGCTGTTTTCAGAGGATTTGGGGAGATTAATAAGCCTTTTTCTGTATCAATTGGGAGAAGAATAGTCATTGGAATTATGAAACCTGCAATGGTTTCTGACAGTACGGCATATTGAAAATCCTGCTCTGAATTAATTGGAACAAGCCTTTTTTCTCCTTTTCCATGTAGATGACCAATAGTTGAAAAGTTCGCATCATTGGTTATTTTATTCTCTAATTCGGCAAAATCTGAAATCTTCATAATTGATTATCCTGATATACCGCGTGTTGCAATAGTTTCCGGTTTCAGAACAGAGTGAGAAGAGATATTGATTCGGTTGGATATCACGGAATTATTTCCAATGTGCACTTTTTCACCGATGAGAGTGTTACCCCCGATAGTGACTTTATTTCCTATAATACTGTCTGGTCCGATCCAAATGTTATGTCCAATATGAACATGTTCTCCTATCTTTGATCGAGGGCCAATATATGTATTTTTTCCAAACAGGCCTCTGTCAATGCAAGTATTGGGTCCGATATATACATCATCAGAAATTAAAACTCTTCCCGTATGAATAATTGGCAATCGTTTTGTTTTGTATCGATAGATTTGATAGCCTGAGTCACCAATTACACACTGGTCTTGGATAATAACTCCGGAATTTATGGTGGTATGAGGTTTTATAACGGTTTTTTTCCCGATTTTCACATTTTTGTCAATTACAACTCCCCAAGGAGATATGCATGCTGATGGATGTATTTGGGCAGTGGGGTGTATTTTTGTCTGTTTGGTTTTTTTATGGAGGCGCAGAATAGCGGATCCATAGATATTATAAATATAAAATAGTAAAAATAAAAAAGACCTCACTAGCCAAATTCTTTTACTTATATGGTCAAATTTTCTTATTAATAATCTATTAATTTGCATTTTGAGTATTATTTATACGGCTGTTGCTTTATTTTACCTGAATGCGATCGATTTTCGCTTTTTTTACCCGGTGATGCTATTCAATGAATTAAGATGGAAGAAATATTGCAAAAAATGTCAGCATCGAAATAATCGTTCATGTGATTTCGTATGATTCATATAAATTAGACATTGGTGAATGATTCATATACTCATGACTTGGGATTTTTGATCAATCGAATACATATAGGATTTGGTTAATAATTTATATATTCATTTTCCGCAATTGGGATAATAATGGAAACATCATCTCGTCACCATCGGATCATTCGTCCACCTGGTAGAGGAATAAATTGGAACTTTCCGGACTCTGGGCTTATCAAGAATTATTCTACATAACATCGAGAGAGGTAAAAATTCGTTATAAACAGACAATTATGGGCGCCAGCTGGGCGATTTTACAACCTCTCTTTCCGATGATATTTTTTTCGTTGCTTTTTGGAAGACTTGCCAGAATGCCCTCGAATGGAATTCCATATTCGCTTTTCTCCTATTCAGGACTCATTCTATGGATATTTTTTAGTGGAGTACTTTCTGATGCGTTAATAAGCCTTGTGAGTAACGCTCACATGCTTTCCAAGGTCTATTTTCCACGTATATTTTTCCATGCAGCACCTAAATTTCCGGACTATTGGATTATTTCATCGCTTTAATTGTTCTTTTCTTACTAATGGGGTGGTATGGTTTCATTCCCACCCTTTTAATACCGATATTGCCAGTTATCATTCTGGGCACGATGCTGTTTGCAACAGGACTTGGATGTTTTCTCTCTTCAGTCTATGTAAAGTACCGGGATGTACAGTTTGCCCTGCCGTTCTTCATTCAACTCGCCATGTTTGCATCACCAGTCATCTACCCGGTCAGTATTATTCAGGAGCACCTTCAATGGCTCTTATATATGAATCCCATGACCGGATTTCTTGATGCAGACCGTGCTTGTACGCTTGGTCATGTGGTTTTTGACTGGGCAGGATTATTCGTGGCTTTTGGGATCAGTATTATGGTTTTTATTGTGGGAGCGATTTATCTGAAGAAAACGGAGTATTATTTTGCAGATCTGATATGAATGCCAAATCCCCTTTCATATCGATCCGGAACTTCAGTCAAATGTAAATAAGAAGTTTTCTTATGGATATTATCAGCATTGTTTGTCGGTCATCTATGCTGTCATTATATTGAATTTTACATTCATCACGGGCCGTTCCGTAGTTGATTTTCCTATAGTTTCAAATATGGTTTGTTCCCCTTTTTACACCCCTTAAACTTCTCCTGAATTTTCGACCTCTATCTTTCAGGAGATGTGTATTTCACATGTCCATAGGTTTTTTATAAGGAGTAATGGTTTTCTGCTTTTGAGGACATGAGATATTGTATAAGTTTTCAGGTACATGCAGGAGGTTCTCTCCTCTAACACGCGGGAAAAAAGAAATGATTAGATCATATATGTAACTTATTCTTGGTATGAGTTCAGATAAACTGCCCATTGGAATCCAGTCTTTTACTGAAATCAGGACACGAGGTTATGCCTATGTAGATAAGACAGCCTTTGTTGCGTCTCTTGTTGACTCTGGGAAGTATTACTTTCTTTCCCGTCCTCGTCGGTTTGGTAAAAGCCTGTTTGTAGATACGCTTGACTGCGCTTTCTCCGGGAAAAAAGAATTATTTCATGGACTCTATCTTTCTCAACCGGAGGTATGTTGGGATTTTGAAACGCTGTATCCGATATTGCGGGTTGATTTTTCCGGGTCAGCTCTTCGATCCACGATAGATCTCGAGCAATGGTTCGATCGGCTCCTTACACGATGGGAAGCCAGATTTGATCTACATAAGACTGAAGGATCTCCTGGAGAACGACTTATTTCCCTCATCTCAATGATTGTCGAGAGATTAGACAACCAGGTTGTTATCCTAATTGATGAGTATGACAAGCCCATCCTGGATAATCTGGGAGATCCGGCTCTTTCCACTCGAATGCGTGATATACTGAAGGATTTTTATGGGGCTATCAAGCCTTTGGATAATTATCTAAAGTTTGTTTTCCTGACCGGGGTTTCAAAATTTGCTAAGACGGGGATATTCTCAGGATTGAATAATCTCAATGATATAACCATGGACAGATCCTATTCTCCGATTTGTGGTTACACTGAAATGGATCTCTCCAGGACCTTTAGATCATGGATGAGTAGGTTTAATCAGGATGATGTCAGGAGATGGTATAATGGTTATTCGTGGGTCGGTGAATCAGTCTATAACCCGTTCGATATACTTCTTCTTTTTTCTAAAGGAGAGTTTAAATCGTATTGGTTTGAGACCGGAACACCTTCCTTCCTTATCAAACTGCTTTCTGAAAATCCCCGTTCTCTGCCAGTTCTTGATTCTTTTCTGGCAAGTGAAGAACTCCTGGGGTCGTTTCTCATAGAAAAAATTTTGCCAGAAACTCTCTTGTTTCAGACGGGGTATCTAACGATAAAGGGTGAATCACGGGTTGGAGAGAAACTCTTCTATTCTGTAGGATTCCCTAACCTTGAGGTAAAAAGCGCATTTTCAAGCCTAATGCTCAGTATCCTTGGTGGATCCGCGGATATCTCTATGAATCAAATCGGCCTTGATTCAATTCTGAATGCCGGTGATCCCAATCGGCTACGTGATGTTTTCCACTCCTTTTTTGCCTCAATACCTCATGACTGGTATCGTAAGAATAAACTATCCGGGTTTGAGGGATATTATGCCAGTATCGTATATGCCTACTTTGCCAGCCTTGGGTATGAGGTCATCCCTGAAGATACTACGAACAAAGGGCGTATTAATTTGACAGTTATGACTCGTACAGGTATCTGGATTTTTGAGTTCAAAGTTCAACGATCCGAGGGCTGTAAGGATCAAGGTCCACTCGCTCAGATCAGGGAACGAGGGTATGCTGAAAAATATCGTGCAGATGGACGGAAAGTATATGAGATCGGAATTGTTTTTGATCCTGAAAGTCGGAATATTGTGACATGGGAAGTTGGGTGATAAAAAAACATTTTGAATGGCGTATTCATGCACTGCAACAAATGATTTCTAGGAATATTTCCAGAGGAGATGCCCTTAATAATCGTTATTCTAGAAAGATTATTCAATCATGCCCTTTTGACTAACCCTATCCCAATTTTTCTAATTTAGGTCATTCACATGGAAGGCCACTACAGAAATTTTAGTCGAAAAAACCCGCCTGTCAAATTTCATTTCTCGATGAAAATCTAAAAAATTTTGATCATGATAGTGAGCGATCTCGTTGATTGTATAAAGTCAAAGTGCCAAAGTTAGTTTATATATCCTAACTCTACAGCGACGCAGACTATCGCTTGAGAAGAAGTCAATTCGGGTATTTTCTCTCTAAAAGGTTTTAATTTGTGCTCCAATGGAGATCATGGGTGCCATGTTGGGCTTTTATATATACTTGCCGAAATTGTATGTTTGAAAATTTTGTTTTTCATTAGATGAAGAGCATGCGGTAGATGCAACCATTATCATTCCTAAACCGATACCATATAAGAGTTTTTATGGATATATCAGTAGCGCTGATATACTCTGGCAGTTCATCATCCGACTCACCCACGATGATCAGGCGACGAACTGAATGCTGGGGACGTTTGTTTTCAATGATCTTTGGGGGATTCCCTTTCGAATCTACGATAAAGAGGGCCCCTGAATCATCTCCTCGTTCACCTCAATCACCTTCCCAGTTTCTTTTATCCGATATGGTCCAGTTGCATGAACAGGCCAGGCTGTCTGATTGGTGGAGTATGGAAGAATAAATGATCCGTTTATACTCTGCTGCCGGTACGTGAATTCTCTCCCCCGGTTTGTGATCATTGGCAGCTCAATCGTCCCTTCTCCCTGGATGGTAGCACCAGGAACACGCTCAAATATCTTGACCTTCCGGATATCATGCTCATCAGTCGTTGATAATGAAGTACTGGATTCCCAGATAAGACGATAATGCTGAAGAGCTTCAATATCCTTGAGCGGACGGGTTATGGATTCAGAAATTTCCGGATCCGGACCACCCGGGAAGATGACAAGCATATCAGTACCCGGGACTGGTGTTCCTTCCTGTTCAAGAATTTTCCGCTCACCTCGCATGCTGGATCCATCGAAAACATGGAGCCTGGTTACCATGCTTTCGTAGAATGGCTGGCGGTAGCCAATTGAACTTACCGGCTTTCCGGTTGCTGTGTCATTTATGGAGATTAATCCCATATATTGTCCGGGAGTTGCATCACGTGAATAAACCCGCATCATCATCTGCATGGTATCAAAGAGCATGTCTGCATCGGTGATGATATATTTGATAGAATTTTCTGAGGTTATTAGGTCTGCAGGTTTTTCTGACCGGCTCATGAAGAATTGTGCGGCCATATCCAGATTTGCCTGGAATGGATTTGTGACTGCCATCCGGTGGGCTATCGTAGTGATCCAGTGTCCATAATCCCACCAGGAAAGAACTCCGTATGATGAATCCGGGTATCTGAATGAATCGGCGTGGTATACCTGGTAGTAATCCACACCCGGATCAGGCGTTTCATTTTTCATCCAGAGTAATCCCTCAACCCAATCTTCTGATGCGATGTATGGTTGATAGTTATAATCTGCTGTTGCAATTATACTTGATATACATAAGGATATTCCAACAGCTCCAATGAGAAGAACAAGAGCGATAAGTGCAACTGGTCGCTTTTTCCAATTAATTATCTTATAGGTAGAGTTTTGGCAAGATTCTTCATTGTAAATTTCAGTTCTTTGGTCATTAAAATGGAAGAGCCAGTCCAGGAAATAAGCAGATGTCAGTGTTAAAGGCACAGCAAAAAGAATCTCAAACCTGATGTTGATAATAGTTAAAACTCCGACAAATCCGGTCCAAAGAAGAAGATAGACTATATTACTATTATGTTTGCGTATTCCGGTAATGAGCAGGAGTATTAGGGCGGGTATGAGCAGGAAAAGCATAACATGGTAATTAAAAAAAGCAACATCTAAATTGAGCGGGTGGTACTCTGCAATCGCAAAGTTTGTCGGGGTGGAGGAAAAAAAATCCTGTACTCCATTTAGTATCTTGGTTGCATAACCGGGGATGAGGAGGAAAAGCAGAATTGCTAAGGTTAATACTGGCAAGAAAACAGCTACAAAAATTTTTTGATGGGAGAGATGTGTCTTTTGAATGACTATCTGAATGGCCAGAAGGAAAACTCCGAATAATACGGGAATAAAAAGAAATGATGCAAGAGAAACCGGATCCAAGATGAATGGAACCTCTCCGGTCTTATCTGGTGTAAAGAACTGGAGAGTTATTATTGCTCCCATACATGATGAGATACCTATTAAGATACTAAAAGGCAGGAGAGTTTTTGTCAGCTTTATAAGTTGATATCCAGCAAGGATTACAAAGCACGTGGTGATACCTGCCGCAATAACCATTGTTGGTGCATTGATCATACCAAGTCCGAGCATCAACCCGGTGATCCCCCCTCCAAGGATTGCGACTTTAAATTTTGGTCCCCCTTCACCAGAATAAAGGCGATTGAAGGAAATTACGAGGAAGAGGGAATATGCAAGCATGAAAAAAGATTCGAAGATATGGTGGTCTACGTATCCATACATAGACCGAATCAGGTAACTTCCAGGCATAACTGCTATAAGAAGTGCTGCCGCAACTCCACACCATTCTCCTTTGATCTCTTTTCCAAAACAATATGTAAGGGGAATAGTCAGTATTGCAGCTAGTACCGGTATCCAGGAGACGAAAAGGATCATTGCTTTTTCATTTCCTGATCCTGAAATTTGGGTGAGTAATCCACCGAGCAGGGGGAGGAACGGGCCCCAGAAAATTATTGCACCATCCGGGAAATGGGTGAAAGGATCAAACCAAGTATAGGAGGGGAATGAATGAGCAGCAAGTTCTGTCTGCCTGATAATATACCAGGGATCCGGTGTCAGAACCTGAGGCGATTGTCCGGATGTGAGAAGAGAAAATGTTTGTGCATGAAGGATAAGTGTGATGATCATTGAAATTAGAATTAAAATAAAAATGATGACTGAGTTTAGTTTCATGTTCATGACTATGCCTGTACTAGAAATTGACTTTTACAGATTAATAATTCTGGAAAGGTTTGGTTCACCAGTTTATTTGTCGTGGAAATCCCCCTCTTTTTTTTAATTAGATCGACCTGAAAGATGCATTATTGTATTTTTAGGGCCCTCTTTGCGATGAAGAAGGTGCTGGTGTTGGGATTTATTGACAATAGGTTATATAACCCATATTCGTCAGATCTATTACAATTTTATATAATAGTAAACTATATAACTAAGAAGATCTCCATTACTATAATTAATGAAAGATGAGGATGTTTCATTAGAAATAGACTCCATAAAAACCATTGATCATCTTGGAATCGTTGCAGGCACGTTCCATAAGCTTGGTTTAGCTCCTATAATTGACCGGGCAATCCCTAAAATCGGTCAACATCACCTATCAAGTTCTCAAATTTTATTAGTCCTCATTCTCAACGGACTTGGATTCACAGAGAGACGACTCTATCTTTTTCCCGAATACTGCAAGCATCTTGATTTGGAACGTCTCATAGGTCCGGATATTTCTGCAAAAAATCTAAATGAATCAGTCATTGGTCGCCTTTTGGATAAGATATATGCATATGGCCCCAGCAAGCTCTTTACTGATCTTGTCACCCAGATGTTTATTGTTTACAAAGATGGAGTACAGCTTTGTCATGTTGATACAACCAATTTCAGTGTTCATGGTGAATATGGAAATGAATCCGGAGATGGATGTATCAAAATTACAAAGGGACATCCAAAAGACAAACGCTGGGATTTAAACAGATTTGCCTTAAGTATGGTGGTTAACCAACACGGGATACCGATTTTTGCTCGTGCACACGATGGCAACGAATCAGATAAGGAAGTTCTTGTGCAAACAATCCTATCATTGCAAGATTCATTCACATTTGATCCTGATGTAATCTTCATGGGTGACAGTGCCCTGTATACTGATAAAAACATCAAAACCCTCGGTCCGGAAACAAGGTGGATATCAAATGTCCCAGCCACAATAAATGAGATGACAGAGTTACTCAAATCTGATCTTCTCTTCACTCCTACCTCAGATCCACGGTATTCTTGCAGTAGCGTTGACTCACATTATGGTGGTGTTCCTCAAAAATGGATTGTTGTCTCATCTGAAGAGATGAAAGCTCGAGAATTGAAGACGTTTCAGAAAAACCTCCCTGTGAGGTTCAAAGCCGCATTAAAAGGGTTAAAACAGATTTCTAAAGTATGCTATGCATGTGAAACAGATGCCAATAACGCTCTCTTACGCTATCTTAATGAAACACCTTTAGAAAATTGGTGGATTCAAGGATCAAGGTCAGTTATAAACGGGAAAATGGTAAGAAGGGGCGCCCAAAAGCAGGAGAAACGTTAATCCCACAATATTCGATCGATGCAAGGGTTGAACTTGCTCAGGATTTCGTTGAAAGTGAAAAAAAGTATCTGGGCAGATTTATTCTTGCAACGAATGTTTTGAGTTTGGATTCTGAAACGGTTCTGAATCACTATAAAGGACAGATGCTTGTCGAAAAAGGTTTCCGGTTTTTAAAGGACAAATCATTCCGGGTTGCTGAAGTTTATCTGAAAAGTGAAAAAAGGATCGAGGCTTTATGTATGGTTATGGTTCTCTGCCTCATGGTTTACTCATATACTGAAATGCTGCTGCGAAAAAGGCTGAAAGAAGAAGATGAAACGGTGTTGAATCAGAAGAAGAAACCTACCTCTCGTCCAACGCTCAAATGGATTTTTTTTAAATTCAGAGAGATTAAGTCATGTATTATTTCAGTCAATGATGCACTCCATTCATCTATCCAGAATTTGGATCGAGAACTATTGAAGATATTGCGATTGCTTGGGCCGGAGTACGAAAAATTCTATTGTTGAAAAAAGATCTGGCGAATGTGGGTTCTAATGTCGTTGAACCTTATTAAGGAATATTTTAAAATAAAAATTGAATATATAAAAATCACGCTTATAACTACATATACCATTGAAGTCTCTAAATTGATACTAATCGTCGTGCAACAGAACCCGAGACATATAAAAACTGTAATGAATTGTATGATTCTCTTTAAGTTAGATCCAAGATGATTTTTGACCCACTCTAGTAAGATAAAAATTGAAATTACATATGAAATCACTACCGAAAATGCGGTGCCCTTTATTCCACACAAATTCGTCCCGATAATCATGAAAATTACCAATTGGGTTATCATAAATATTACAAACTGTAGATATGAGTTGTCCTCGTTTTTTGATAATACAAACCATGACAGAATTGTAATCATTATTGCAATTGGTACATACCATATTAATATTTGCATTATCATGATACTCCTAAAATAGTGTGAACTGTATAAAATGCTTATTAAAGAAGGAGTAAATAATTCTACACAACAGATAATGGGAATTGATAGGGCAAAAATAAAAACAATTACAAACTCAAGTATATTCTCGTGATCAATTCGATAATCTCTACTTTTTCTACAGAAAGCGGGAAATAATGGGATGAAAATCATTCCTATAATTGATATTAATGTCGATAAAATCCTAGATACAGCTGCATATTCTCCCAAATTTTCCGGAGAAATAAAAAAGGCTAATACAATAAGATCTGCATTAATCAAAAAAAGAGACAATATTTGGGTTAATCCTATGGGGAAACTGGAAATTATAAGGGTTTTATCCTCTAAAAGTACTCCTGTTTCAAAAAATGGTTTTTCACTCAAAAGATGTGTCAATATCAATGATACTATTGCAACTATGCTTGCAATGATGAAATAAATAATTGGTACCCAAATAATATCGTTTTGAAAGTGAATAAAAAAAATGCATAATAACAATACCCCTATTGATGTTATGGTTCGTAAAAATGCCCGTATTTCCATTTTTTCCAGACCGGTAAAAACCCATTCGAGATTAAAAGCGTAAGGAATGAGAGATGTAAAAAATAACCAGCAAATCGCGACAAAAATACTCTCGGGATTTATGTATAGGAAGATAATCCCTGAAAATGCAATTACCAATATTGCCAGAAAAATTTTAATTCGGGTAATTTTTTTTATTAAATTTAAGGTGGCAGCTTTTTTTGAGGCGATATATCGAATCCCATACATAGATAGTCCAAGATCAACAATGGCAATAGAGACTCCATAAATGGAAATAGCCGAACTATAAATTCCGAAGTTTTTCGGGCCTAATGTTGTTCCAAGATGGGAGATTAAAATTATTCCTGATAAAACAATTATTAATTGAGATAAAGTTATGCTAGAAATATTCCGAATAACTAGGGGGAATTTCACTTATAAGTATCCAATTATGATATATGCTATACTAAATGATATAATTGTTATTCATGTAAGACAGCTTTGGAGATAGATCCAGATTCGGCGACATAATTTTTCAACTTTCCGTAATATCAAATATGTCTCATACATAAACCTCGAGATACCTCTCCCACTTTATTCTACTACTCGTACGCGCTAATGTGTCACTATAGCGGTCTAAACTAAAAACATTGAAGCTTCGTATAGGCACTAGAGAAAAAAGGAAGAATTACGAGTTTTTCCTGATTTTTTACCGATAGCCAGTAGTACCTAACCCTCCATCGGGTCATTTATCCGAAGATAAGACCCTATTGAATTTCTGAAAATTTCAAGGTGAGAGTTTCGTTATTGTTGCGGTTTTGCCAAGGTGCCGCAGTGATCTTTCTAATTTATCCCATCGTTTCTTAACATTGCCTGTGCCAAATAAATTTTGATTCAATATGCTCAAAAACTCCAATCCTTTCTCTGAAAATACTTTTGACCATAGCATCTGAGTATATTTTCCTTTATCATTTTTTCGAGTCGTAGATACAATCCAGGTAAACAGATCTCTGCTAATAATAAACCGTAGCAACATGGAATAAATGTGAATAAACGCCATTGGTTCATTATTGAGTAACATTTTTCCAAGGTCGTAATCCCCTTTCAATTCCTTGAAAATAAGTTCAATCACCCAGCGAAATCGGTATAACTCATAAATATCATCAGCAGAAAAAACCTCTTTTCCGAGATTTGTGATGTAGAGATGCCATTTTTCAGTGAGAGGATTCCAAGAACAAATTACCCTGAATTCTTGAAATATTGGAGTTTTAATTTTGTTAATATGCTTGTCTCCAATATGAAATGAACAGATGAGATCATAAACACCTTTCTTTGGCATTCTATCTAAAAAATCATCACCATTTATGCTTTTAAAGCAATTATGATCTACAATTGATGTTATTTCTGGAGGGCCTGAATTAATTGAAACAACCTTAAAAACGGCATTGCTTTTTACTCTACTAGCAAAAAAACCTCCATATTCTTGAATTTTAGAGAATGTTTTCAGAGAATAGTATCCCAGATCGTTAATCAGGAGAATATTTTCAACATCAGGTCCAATTTTTAGCATCTTATAGTCATGAACTCTTTCTGTTGTAATTATTGCATTTTTTACAGAATGGTAAACAACACTGTAAACTGCATGGATCTTTAATCCTGCAGAATCGTCACGGGAACGTGCTGCGGGATGCAAATCGTAGAGCTTTTTACTAATTCGAATAATGCTGCTGTCTTGAACTAAAATATCTTTGAAATCCTCAACAATTCCCTTTAAATGAGCAGGGGACTGATGAACTATTTGATCGATATAATGATCCATCAGGGATTTCAAAAAATCTACTAATTTATAATTAAACCGTTTCCTGAAACTTTGGTTACGAATTGAGGTTTCAATCTTTGGATTATCATCAAGATCAACATAATGACGATGAATCTCCTCTAATGTGGGTTTTAGATGACTGCTGACTCCAAAAATGAGGGAAAATATCAAAAGGACAGGATCGAGTTTCCGTTTTCTCTGCATAAATCCCGTTTCCCGAGTTTTTTTCTATAAAATCAAAGGTAAATTTCTGAAATACCCAAGATTTTAGATTTTTTTGACCCTTAGAAGAAGGCTTCTTCATATTCTTTAGGTCGCCCGACGGTGCTCACCGTAGGGCGGCGCCGAAAATATATAAAGGTATCGATTTAAGGTTGGAATTGTATTCTTGCTCAGTAACACTGATTTTTGCTTAGTTAGGTATCAGGTCATAAAGCTGTCTTACATGAATTGTTATTGAGATGGGTATATGATGTATTTCTAATATTTCGTATTGAGCAAAGTGATATAATAAATGGATAATGATATATTATTTATTGACATTCGCCCTTTATTCAAAATGAAAATTGAGATATGATTAAATCTAACCATTATGGGACTGCCAAAGAGTTGGAAGGGCTCATCGAATTTATTTTTATATATGAAAAATTTAATTGTATTGAGCAGTAGTCTTCCAGATCACTGCGAAAAATTTCAAGGTAATTTTGTATTTGATCTATCAGCAGCGATATCTGAAAAAGGTGTAAATGTTGTCATATTGTGTCCTCATAACTATAAAGCAAAATTTTTTGAAAATGCAAAGGGGATACTGGTGTATAGATTTCCCTATTTTATTCCATTTTCATTTCAAAAACTTGCAGATGGAACTGGCATTGCAAAAAATATTCAGACAAGCATATTATCAGTAATTCAGATACCATTATTATTACTATCTGAAATATTTTTTACTTTCATTTTAGTTTTAAAAAACCAAATAGACTATGTCCATTCACATTGGATAGTGCCTCAAGGTTTTGTGGGTGCAATTATTTCATTCGTTCTAAAAAAACCACATATCTGCACGATTCATGCCGCGGATATTTTTTTACTGAGAAAATTATTCTTCCATAAATATCTATTGAAGTTCATAATAAGAAATACCAATCATTTTTTTATTGTGAGTAATTATGTATTTAATGCAGTTAACAATCAATTGTCTTCAAAAGATTCTGAAATTTTAAGTAAAAAATATTCCATTCTACCGATGGGGGTTCATGTAAGTCGCTTTGAACTGGATAAAAAAATAATTCCTATCAGGAAAAAATATTGTGTTGAAAATAAATTTATACTGCTATTCATAGGCCGACTTACTGATAAAAAAGGAGTAGAATATCTAATTGAATCCCTCTATGAGGTCATCCAATATGATGCAAACATACACTTACTTATTTGTGGAAATGGGCCTTTACATGAAATTTTATTGGATAAGGCAGATAACTTAGTTCTCAATAATTTCGTCTCATTTTTGGGGTATATTACCGAGAAAGAAAAAATCGAATTGTTATCAATTGCTGATGTTCTTGTTGTTCCCTCTATAGTTCTGGATAATGGGGAAACGGAAGGAATGCCTGTGGTTGTTCTTGAAGGTATGGCTGCTGGTTTGCCGATTATTGCAAGTGATGTCAGTGGAGTGAGGGATGTTATTCAGACAAATTTTAATGGCTTATTAGTTCAGGCGAGAAATTCGCATCAGATAGCGATGGCAATCCTAATGCTCATGAAGGATCCTGTTTTAAGGGAAAAACTAGGAAATGAAGCGAAAAAATCAAGTAAAATGTATGATTGGGAAAATATTTCACAATCCTATCTGTCACAATTAAATGGAATGAAAAAATGAAACCCGATTCAACGATTTTAGCATATCTTCGTGGAGAAAAGTTCTCTAATGGGACTTCTATTCATATTTACTCAAGAAAAGAGGTATTTAAGGAAAAATTTCAATTAATCGAAGAGATTGTATGTAATAAAAAGATTATCCACATAGGATGCTGTGATCATCTCCCGCTAATTGATTTAAAAATGCGCCACCATACATGGCTTCATGCCCGTTTGTGCGAGTGGTGCCAAAAGTGTATTGGTATTGACATAAATAGAAATGGCATTGATTATTTAAAAAATTCAAAGGGATATGATGATGTTTTTTGTGCGGACATTACCAATACTCCTGAGAAATTTATTCTTGAAGAAAATTGGGATTATTTTGTTCTAGGAGATATTTTGGAACATGTCGATAATCCATGTGATTTCTTAAAAAAGATTTGTGAAAATTATTCGCAATGTGTTGATAAATTACTAATCAGCGTTCCAAATGCATTATCTGGATTCAATATTTTTTATGCATTATTTAATAGAGAATATGTCAATACTGATCACAGATATAATTTCACCATATATTCTCTCTCAAAAATTGTTTACCAAGCTGGAATGACCGTTGATCGGTACTGGTTCTGCCAGTCGAAACCAAATTATCAAATCACTCTTGGACAGAAAATTCTTAAAAATTCATTTTATCTGCAAAAAATTTTCTTCCGCTTATTCCCAACATTACAACACTCCCTGATAATGATTGTTAAAGTAAAAGAAGACAAATAAATTATTATGGATCCAATATTAAATCCCAGGATCTGGGATAAATCATATCTGGTTTTAACAGAACTAGCGAAATCTCTAAAGATGTCGATAATATCCGAAATACCTCCTGAAAAAAAAGATAATGTAATTTTAGACATCGGATGTGGCACAAAACCATATTATAAGTTATTCAAACATCTTACTAAGTTTTACATCGGTATTGATATTGAAAAAAATCCTGGTACCGATATTATTTGTGATGCTGCTTATCTTCCATTTAAAGATGATTCATTTACTATTGTAATTTCAACGCAGGTTCTAGAACATGTTCAAAAACCAGATTCTGTGATAAGTGAGGGATATAGAATATTACAAAAAAATGGGGTTATTTTTCTCTCTACACATGGGGTATGGAGTAAGCATGGAAAGACTGATTATTGGAGATGGACTGATTCAGGCCTTCAATTATTATTTGCAAAGTTTTCGGACGTTCATGTTATATGTAATGGCGGGGCGATATTATGTCTCTTTCAATTAATAAATTTATATATATCTGTTTTACCATTTGGGAAACGAATTTTATGGTTAATCTCTAACATTGTAGGTGGATTATCTGATAAGGTTTATCGCTGTGAAAAATATTTAATCATTAATTATTTAGTAACCGGTAAAAAGTGATGAAATATTTTGAGAACACCGTATTTCAAAAAATATTTTATTCTTTGTTCATGAGTTGTAATTGTCAATTTTTTTGATGAGCCTAACCTCTCAAAAATCAGAGGTTTTTTTACCTTAATTCACAATCTGGATTACATATGTGAAGAGGTATTGCAAAACCGGTTGCCAAAAGGGATATCCGTTCATCTTTACATGTGAATAGATGAGGATAATCATCAATTGGATCGATGATGGGATCCCCAACATGATTGCATATAATGTTGGGAAAATATTTTTTGAGTCCCAGAATCCAGGGTATATTGTTGCGCATACTGCAATGGATAGGTATACAATTAACAATATTTTAATCATCAGCGAAAAGTGTATGTAAAGAGAAAATCCATCTAAAAATATGCTTTGATATGCAATTATTAACAACGGGCTGATGATAAATACTGAAAATAATGAATAATTCAGCCAGCGTTGTTGATTCAAAGATATCTGCGGGGATAAAAGGATAACAGAAATAATCCCCATCGGGATGTATAGAGGGGAAAAGTATCTCATATCTGGTAAACTGCCCTCACTGACAGTTGATCCATGAATCACCCGGGCATATGCAAGTACAGTTAATACTATGATGAAGAAAGAGAAGAGCAATATACTCACGGTTTCTTTCGAAAAGTATTTATTATTGTTTTTCTTGGCTCTAATCCCATAAATAAGTGCAGGAATTATTATTGGACATATTAAAAGTATGCCTAGACTCCCATTTGGTGAAATCCAGAATAGCCTGTATAGATCTAATATTTCTTCTATTCCCGGGGAAAAAAATGTAAAGATCTGATTAAGGTAATAAAATCCCTGAGAAATAACGTCGACATTTTCCGAATTTACATCCTGAATGATGGAAGTAACATTTGTTCGGCTATTTGCAACGTAGAGATACTGGGGGGGTATAAGAGGATTTTTTGTGATAAGAATATTATTTAGAAAAAATGGAACAAGGCCAATAAAAATTCCTGATATGCACGCATATATCTCCTTCTCTTGAAAAAGATGTAATAATTTCAGTTTTGTATCTTTCTTTCGTTTATACAATGACCCAAATTCCCAAATCACCAGACCCCCAAGAATGAAAGATCCATATTCGGGTCTGGCCCAACAAATGAGACCTCCCACCACAAAGAGAGAAAAGACATGAAGATAGGAGCTTTTCACCTGATAGATAGTAAAAACATACACTAAAAAAGTGATCAAAAAGGCAATCAGAAGATGATCCTTTGCTGATCCAGCCCAGAAAAGATATGATGAGCAACAAATCACTGATAGTGATCCGAATATAGAGACAATCCGTGACATCTGAATATATCGGAAGATTATATAAATCATAGATGGAATGAAACTGAACAAGATAGTGTTTGTAAAAATTATTGCGGCTGATTCTATCGGGCTATCCGCCCATGTACTCTCAAATGGCTGGTAAAAATAAATATTAAGTAAGAATAATCCAAAAAAGGCGAATAGAATGATCAAAAATATCCGTTCAATATTTTTTCTTTTATAGTCTGAAGCAATTCGCACACAGGTCAGAATCGTTCCGGTCCCAACCAAGAACCAAAAAACAAGGAAAAGTAGTCTGAATGAATCACCAGCAGTGTATATTAAAAAGAGACTTGGGGTTGAAATAACGGGAAGCATTAGGCTGTATGCCAGATAATTATCCCGTGTTGTGAAATATGCGCCCATTTCTCCTGTAAATAGTTTTCCGTACTTCCCTTCATTTTCAATAAACTGGTTCCCGGTGAAGAGTTGATTCAATTGATTGGTAGTAATCCATTCATCATTCATATAGAGAGAGGGTGAAGAAATCCCAAAACATATGCAAAATGAGAAGCCTGCTAGAACAAGCATAATAATAATATCATCTTTTGTGATCTGGGCCATATCCAGTATCAAGTTAATTTTTCATACATAAGTATCCTTCATACCTTTCAGTACGAACTATCAATATTGAAGAATAATAACTAGGTATGCAGTTAGGACGAATTGTCTGTCTTCTCATAATCTCCACTTTCCTATTTCCCGGGGTTTCTATTGGCACAGAAATAACTGATGATCTTCAGGATGACTTATTATTTCAGGCAATTGAATTATATTCTGATGGAAAATATAATGCTTCAAAAGAAATAATAGATCGATATCTGATTTTTAATGGTGAAAATGCATCTGCCCTGAATATCAAGGGTCTAATCCAGATGAATACGGGTGACCATAAGGGCGCTCAGACTAATTTTCTCAAGGCACTTGAGTTTTCGGACAATCACGCTCCTCTCTATTATAACCTTGGTCTCACCTCTTTTTACTTGAGTAATATGGAGGAAGCCGATGAATATTTCTCGAAAGCAAGGGCATGTAACACCTCTTCATTTGACTTGTTTTTTTATTCAGGACTAGTAAAATATGCTCTTGGTTCTTACAATGAAGCTGTTGAACTGCTACATAATGCTTCTATGTTAAACCCGAATGATTCAGCAACTTTGTTTAATCTAGGGATGTCATATGAACAGATAAAAAAATTTGATTTGGCTGTGAAAGCGTATGATCAGGCAATCAATATTGACCCCCAATATGAAAAACCATGGTTTTTTAAAGGAAGAATTTTCCAGTCATTTGGTAATGATACTTTAGCCATTAAAGCATTAGAAAATTATACTGCTCTCGCCCCGGAGGATGATCTGGGTTGGTTTTTTTATGCCAAATCACTGCATGATAATGCCAGAAATAATGAATCAATACGAGCTTTACGAAAAGCAATCGACATTAATCCCTCCAAACAGATGTATAAAGAATTTTTAAGTGTGTATGAAAGTGATAATCAATCCACACCGAATGAATTGATCTTTGGACGACTTTCAGATAACCTCACAATATTTATTCTAGTAATAATTTTTATTATGTGTGGATGTGCGATTTATCGTAGATAATTGTTTTTTATTTTATTTTTTAGGGTCCCACCTAAATAAAACAATCATAAGGGTATGTACCCGGTTTAAATTCATGAAATTACTATTTATCCTCCTTTGTCCGTTCGCATTGGTTTTCAGAGGTGATTAAATATTGTGTAGAAAAGAACATGGGTTAATACAGAGGTTGTTGCATAACTTTAAACCGCTGGTACAATGAGGAAAAAACCAGATTTTTTATCGCTGATTTTAGGTTCCACTCGAATGGAAATTATCTTCTTGCGGAAATGACATTTTAGTTATGCAAAAGCCTCTATAATTGTATAAATTGATTGATGTGCTAAAAACTGATAAAAATACGTTTCGAAAAAAAAGGAAGTTAGATAATAACTCCGCCATTATATCCATCGCTTAAAGTTCTTGTTACAATCGTTGATGCTCCAGTCTTCGGTTTAATTTCCAGAACAAATTTCTGTCCTGCAATTGGTTTGTATCCTGTTGGTGCAGTAATTGTTACCTTAACACGAGCACCAGGGTTTAATTGTTGATTAGTTGGAGTTATACTCGTCAAGGTTGTAACGGCTTTGTTCTCCTTAGTCCAGAGATAGGTGACATATTTAAGATCCTGAGTCTCTCCGCCTTCGGGAACCTTCACATAGAAATAAAGTTGCGCTAACCCACTGCCACCTTTAGAATATGACCCGTAGATCATACCATCAAGTATCAGGTTTGATGTTGCCTGTTTCATTCCTGAGTAGGTTACTTCTTGTGACTTCTGAGTTGCGAAGAACCCTGCACCCAGCATCACATAGGAGAACACTGCGGCGACTACAACGAATGCAATAAGCACAATCGCTGCTTCAAGGCCGGAAAATGCTGTTTCTTTTCTCATATACGATACTCCTTTCCGGATCACCCGGAACGAAGATTATATTCTACACAATTGGTAATAAAGATTAGCATAAGTGAATAAATAGTTCAACCCTAAAAAAATATTATATAATTACTCCTCCATTATACCCTTCGCTTAACCACCGTTTTATTAATAATGTGGATCCCTGTTTTGGCCGGATCTCAACAGCAAACCACCCCCCATTCGTCGGCCCCTTGACATCTGCTAGATCAATGCGGACATTTTGTCCCTCTTTAAGTAAATCAAGCCCTTGTGCAAAAAAGTGTGAATTATCTGCTACAGTTGCGCTCCAGGTATAATCTTTTGGATTTGAAATGTCACTCTGGGTATATGAGATGATCATCTGCTTCAGATCCTGATCTAAACCTTCATCCGGGACATATATGGTAAAAGAAAGTTTATCGAGCTGATGAGTTGTTTCATGCATTGTCCCATATATTCCCCCTTCTTGATAAACTGATGCAGCAGCGGTTTTTGTTCCTTCATGAACTGATAGCTGGGCTTTGTCGGCGACAAAGAATCCAGATCCGAGCGTTGCATACGCAAAAACTGCTGCAACAACCACAAAGGCAATCAGAACAATCATAGCTTCAAGTCCAGAAAACCCATCCTCATTATTCATATAATCCCTTTTTGATCATACTAATTAAAGTATTATGGTGATGGCATCATGAAAGTTTTTCTTTTAAAAATCAATACTCTCCATTCACCTAGCGTAATTAAAATGGTTTTTTCTTTACAAGTTTGTGAAATTTGCACCAGTAAAAAAATTAAGCCTTTTTCACAAAGGATAAAAGATTAATGAAACTTCATTGGCACTTTTTTATATACCCAAAATCCCTGCCCTGATAGATTATTAAAGGAGTTTCAATCAGCCCTTCTCCTGGATTTCAGTAATGTTCTTGTATTCGAAGATTTTTACCCGAGGTATCTTATCCAGCGCGGTCTCTTTTGAGGGAGACGATTCCACATCAAACAGTTTTAATGAATCCTGAACTGGTCCGGTATACGGGGTAACGGTTGTATTTGATTCGTATACTAGTCTGAAATGGTGTAATTCATCAAGGTCATATGGGGGAGAAAGAATTGATTCTGATCCCTGTTTAGCATTTCTTACTGTAAATTTCCCCTGCACATGACTTCCGTTAAAAAGATAGAGATGAATGGCAAGAGTTTCGTAGAATGGCTGGTAAAATTCAGGATAGAATTTCTCCTCCCCTGTAATGTCTGTATCTGTAAGAAAACTCAGATATTCATCAATACTTATTATGGGCGGTATCTGACTGCCACGATACAGATACATGGGCAATTCATCATTTAAAAAATCTGCAGTAACAATAAGATATCTCCCCCCGAGTGATTTCATCACCTCATCTGTAAATGACTGATTCCGGGATCCATATAATGATTCAATCAGGGCACCGTTTGTCTCTTTATTCCCGCTTGTACTGACTGGGCGCTTTGCCCAATAATGAGCAGCATATCCATAGACCCATGGAGTAATAAGAGAATATCCATCAGATGGTACTTCATAATGATTTGCTAAATATATCTGGCTCGGATTAATCCCGGTATCCGGGCTGTTATTCTGCAGCCAAATCATTGCATCAATAAAGTCCTGATTGAGAACATCGTTTTTAAAGTCATCTTTTACCCATTCATATGATACGCTGCTGAATTGCAGGATGATACAGAAAAAAATGAAAATCGCCAAAATTCTTCCAAGCCAATCGGATAACGGGATTGAATTTTTTTGAAAAAAGCTTGGTGGTATACTTTTCCCATAAGGTAAATCAGCATTATCCTGAATCAGACTATCAGTATTTTGGCTGGTATATAGTTTGAATGTTCTGATAAATTTACCTCCGTTTATCCAGATTTCATTCAGACCAGCACCTGCAAGTATCACAAATGGATAATCCAGATAATATAAATGACGTTGATGCTGAAATGCAGCGAAAAGGAAAAAAGAGAACCAAAATAAGATAAAGATCCATTGTATGTTTTTCAATTTCCATATCTGATGAATGCTATAAATAAGGCCTATTGATATGGGAAAGAGAGCAATACCATACATCTTCAAAAATCCATCAATTGTGAGCGGAGTCCATTCAAGATTTAAAGTATATGGATAAGCAAAAAAATAATTGATGAGTTCCCAGGATTGTGGTAGAAATAAATTCGTTATTGCAATTAATAATCCGGATAGGAAAATAAGAAATAAAATAAAAAATCGTTTTAATGATAGTCTTTGAAAAACCTCTGGAATTGAAAAAATTATCCATAACCAGATGCCTCCGCCCAACAGTGCCAAAGCAAGAAGATTAAACGTGCGAAAGATTACGGATGATTGACTTATAATACTTAATAGAATTAAAATAAACGTCGATGGCAGAAAGATTAAATAATAAATTAAAATGAGTCTCTTTTTGTTGATTATTAATGAATCTACAAATAAGGAAGCTATGGTTAGGACAATCATTACAATAGCAAAAAAGACCATCATTGTGATTACATTGAGTATTCCCAGCGTGAAAAATAATGCTGATAAGATTATTGCAGAAAGTGGTAATCGTATGAAAATTTCGCCATTCGAGATCTTTTCGACGGTTTTTTCTGGAAAAATCTCCGGAATCAACTTTACAAAGTAATAACAAAAACCAGCTGAAAAAAGAATTTCAAAACAATGATGATCCAGATATCCAAGAGTTGTCCTTATAAGAATAGAAGGAATAACACACACAAGAGCTGCTGCAGCTATCCCTGCAAATTTCCCATGCATCATCTTTCCGAAATAATACGTTATTGGAATAAGAAGTAAAGAGGAAAAGAATGGGATAAATGAAATTATCGAAATATTCGTTACCTCTCCACTTCCACTCGTAAGGAGCAGGATGGTAGCAGCAATCAAAGGAAGGAGAGGATTCATTTCTATAGTCTCTAATCCCTGCGGGAATCCAATAGAAGGATAGAACCACGAATACATTGGATAATTATGTGCCACGAGTTCTGTTTGTGTGAGAAGAAACCATGTATCGCATAGTCCTTCAAGTCGTGGGTGATTACTGATAATAATGCCAAAGGGGATCAGACGAACAGATACGCCGATTAATGCTGAAAAAAGGATAGCAAAATAAATTAAAATAAAATATTTATGCGACTCAAATGATTTTCTCAATTAGATTCTCCTCTCAATTTTTCCAATTCTTCCCTTGCCCTGACCCTGACTGCACTATTGGGATCATTCATACATCGGCTTATTACCGGGATAACCTCTTCTCTCTCACCAATTTTTCCTAAAGCAGTAATCGCCCGAATTCTGACACCCGCATCCTGATCTTTTGTCGCCTGGATAATATACGGAACAATCAGAGAGTTGCCAATACGTCCAAGTGTCTTGACTGCTTCACGCCTGACATAGGGCGACTCATCATATAACCGCTCAAGAATAGGATCAAGGGTAGGGATCACTCCGGATGAGACACGGAGAGCAATGAGAGATCCGACCCGGATTCTCCAGTCTTTCTCCTGAACCCCCCTCACCAAATCAGGAATAGCTACCTCACCAAGACGCCCTAACGACTCAGCGGCAGCTTCCCGGACATACCGATCATCGTCTGCCAGTGCCCTCATAAGTGGTTGCACCGCTTTCAAAGAACCTGTCTTCCCGAGTGCTTCTACAGCCATTCTTCTGACAAACGGACTTTCATCCGTTAATGTCCTAATCAGGGGAAGTACTATCCTGGGATCAGACAGTTCAGATAAAGCTTCGACAGCATCCTCCCGTTCATGCTCATCTCCGCTCCCCAAGGCCGTGATAATTGCATCAAAATCTCCGCCGAATTTTGATACTTTCTCATCCTTGTTTCTTCCCCCCCGTTCGATAAGATCAGATATTACCGCCTCAACCAATCTGCGATCCTTCACATATAACAAAAGGACCATGATAGTTGCCAGGTCAAGACCCGTATAAAGCATGACAAAGGCAATACTGAACTGATACCCAAAAATATCTGAAAAGATCCAAAAAGCAACAATAGACAGGAGAATAACCCCCAACAACCTCAACCCTGATTTCGGGTACCAGAGGGCCAGGAGAACTATTGGAATCAGATAGAGGTGTGGTATGAAGACATAAATAAACCGAAAGCCGGTCCACGGGCTCTCCCACAAGACATATATCGAGACAAATAATGCAAGAAGAGCCAGAAGAGCAATGAAGAGTATCTTTCCTGTCTCAATATATCCCCGGTGACGATGAATCATTGACAGGATTTTCTCAAGCATAATCCTGACCCCGTCAACAAAAATTATACTTCCCCGAATATCGCCATCCGCGCTTCTTTCTCGTACTCTTCCTGATTCTTGAGCGCCGCAGCCTGATGGGCAGGAGTATCCCAGAAGTAATATTTCTCAATCTGCATGAGCCGTATCCACCGGTTTGTTATCTCCTCTCCCACCTGGTATATCTGATAATACGTCTCCGGACGGGGATGCTCACAGACCGAGGCGACCTTGAGTTCCTTTAAGATATTGACCATGGCATCACCAACAAGTTTGGTCTGGTACCATGGATTTTTCTGCCACCGGTGGGTAAGCATCTCCATGAGATTCAGATTTTTGAACTTCTTCAGTTCAGGAATATTAATCATCGGGTTCAACTTCATCTCGCTCATGACCTCTCCGAGCATCAGGTCTCGGGCAAAGAACATCCCGTTATGCATGACAAAATATCGCCTGGGGATATAATCCTTGAATGAGACCAGATCATGCATGTCACGCATGCTCTCTTTCATGAGGTAGTAGACCTGCGCGTTTCGCATGACCGGACAGAGTTTTGCAACCACCACATTTGAGAGCAGAGTCCACGGAAGTTCGATGATGGATTCATGAAAGAGCATGTACAGGTAAAACATCAGTTTTTTCTTGATCCAGAAGTCCAGGTGGCGTGTCTTTTCATCTTTCAGGACATCAAGGTAGATCTGTTCCATACCGGAGGTAGCAGATTTCGCATCAAAGGAGAGGACTTTATAGCCATTGTTCTTTGCTGCAATACCCCGAAGCAGGAGCTTGATTGCATTCTGCGCGATGACAAAGTCCTTGAGCATACCGATCTGCTGGTTGGAAAATGCGATGACATTCCGTGATCCCTGGTAGGTATATTGATCAAGCAGTATCCCTTTTCGTGGGGCTTCCTGTTTTCGTGAGAGATGTATCGTTGTTCCCAGCTGTTCCTCAATATGGTCGAGAAGTGACTGAAGGGATGATGATATCTCGTACTTATTTTCCATGAACTCATCGAGTTATTTGGTCATCATCGTATTTGACGGCAGCGATATGATGGTCATGATTCATGTGAGTGAAGGCATGAGTCGTGTTTCTTCAAGGGGTGAAGGAATCAGAGGTATGGCGGGTACATCGATCCGTACAGGGCTTCGCATGTGTGATAGTCTCTTTACTTGGGCTGAACATTCGCATCGAAAGGGCGAAAGTTGGTAGATTTATGGAATAGACGAATAAAAAGTTGATACACATAAATCAAAGGTTCTCAATCCCCAGATATGCCCTCCCACCTGACATTTAAAGATATTGCCGAAGTTCCCGGGGAGAAATATTGAGGTGCTTATGTGCTGTGAACAGGAAAAACTGGGGAAGCATTCTTGCAGATGAAATCACACCTGGTTCCTCCTCTGAAACTTTCATTGCGTATGTATGTACGGGACCGTCTGGATTTTGAGGGGGAGCATGGTAATTTTTTATCGGTCTGGGTTGAGGCGAACCCTCCATAAGTTTTTTAAAACATTCTGCAAGTTAAAATATTTACACCTTAAATTTAATTGATAATAACCAATATTTCGCATAGGTTTTTCTGCAGTTCTTTCCGGGATCTCCTAAATATTTTATGCCATGATTCCGTGTTTATGGAGAGCATTCTTTACCTCCTGCAATTCATGCTCAATTTTATTGAAACGTTCATTCATTTCGGTTTTTAAGTCATATCGTAATGTTTGTATCTCTTTGTTGGTCAGTTTCTGGGTGTCAATCATCAGATCTTGTTTTCCCAACATTTGGTCCTGTTTTTCCAGCATCTGATCCTGTTTACCAATCATCACATCTTGTTTCTCGAGCATTTGATCCTGTTTCTCGAGCATCCGATCCTGTTTCTCCAACATTTTTTCCTGTGATGATTGAATACTTAAAATCGCAGGAATTCCTTTATCCAGTTGTTCAACCTGGACAAGGTGCATATAGTCCATTATCGTGATTACCCGCTTACCGTATGGCTCAATGGAAATTGTATCAACGATGGCATGAACGGGGATATTATCATGCAGATCTGTGGTAAACTCTTCAATGGATTCAGTATCTCCTTCTATGCAGATCTCAATCTGCTGTATATTATCTGGCAAAGTATGATTAAATGCAGAAAAGCCAATAAGTCCTGATTGGAGTGCACGATTTAAGAGAAAAACTCTATATCCCACATCGTGAACTTTTGGTCCCTGAATGATGATTTTATTTTTTATTGTAGTCATAATATGATTGATTATTTCGTATCAGGATCGTAAATATTTTCACAAATAACAGAAAGGTAATGAGGCCACTTCATTGTTTATAATCAAAACAAATGAGGTATTTTATAAGCAATGAATATAGGTTTTAAATCTCATGTTTCTGCAGAATTTTCATCGGGATAACTATCGTTTATATCCGATAATTTATTTAGAATTTATCGTCTATATGCGATAGACATATCTCCTTGTATATTCAATCTCTTTGCATGGATACCCGGGCAAAACTAAAAACTGCGATTGTTGAATGGCAGGAGAGTGCATTGCCTTTTGTGCACATTAGAAATCGCCCGATTCAGATGGATCTTCCTCATATACATGACATTATTGGTGTGAGACGCTGTGGGAAGACCTATTTTATGTATCAGTTAATTTCAGACCTGCTCATGCACGGTGTTCCAAAGTCATCTGTTCTCTATCTGAACCTTGATGATGACCGATTGCAGCCTATTCAGGGAGATGAGTTATCTCAATTAATAGATACATTTCGGGAACTGTATGCCTCATCGGATGATCAGAAACTCTATTTTTTTTTGGATGAGATACAAAATTTTCCTTTATGGGAAAAATGGTTAAAAGGAATCTACGATAAAAGAAAAAATATAAAATTTGTAATAAGTGGCTCAAATGCCTCACTTTTGTCAGAAGAAATCTCTTCCCGGCTGACTGGAAGGCACATTACCACCAGAATGTTTCCGTTCAGTTTTTTCGAATTCCTGAAATATAAAAACATCTCGTTTGATCTGAAAACAATCGCATATTCTGATAAGAAGATCGAGATAAAAAGGATTTTCAATGAATATCTTGTTCGGGGAGGATTTCCTGAAGTAATTATCTATCCTGCAGGAGATCACATTACATTGCTCCAATCTTATTTTGATGATATCATATACCGGGATATCGTGTCGCGACATGGAGTGCGAAATCCGAAAATATTCAAAGAACTAGCTCTTTTCTGTGTGTCCAATATTGCGAAACCTCATACCTATAACTTACCTTTCGCTGATCTTATAAGGTAAATGTTAAATTATAAAGCTTAACTTTATATCTGAGAAGTGTACATATATATGGGATGATCGCTCCGACACATCAAATTGAACACATCGGCGGAATCCCATATATCTTTGAAACATTAAAAGAACTTCAAATCATACGAATTTTGAATGAGGTATATTCGCCTCACAGAAACTGGGTGGGTTTGCCGATTGGTGAAACGATTGCCATTTGGATCTGCTACTGCCTGACCGAAAATGATCATCGTATGTGTCCCTTGGAGAAGTGGGTTACTACCAAAAAAAATTTACTGGAAAAATTGATTGGTTTTCAATTTAGTCCAAAATGCTTTACTGATGACCATTTGGCTCGTATATTATCTCTATTGCACAATAATGAACTTTGGAACCGATTTGAATCTGAATTAAATCGTTCTACACTGCGTATATATGGTTTAACGGATGAAAACATCGTCCGTCTTGATATGACAACAGTAAACAGCAATGGAATTATCGATAAAAACGGATTAATACAATTTGGCAACTCAAAAGATGACGCCTCCCTCCCTCAAATAAAAATCGTACTTTCAGTGCTTGATGTGCTGGGTTTGCCCCTCACCGTTAGTGTAGTCCCTGGAAATTGTGCTGATGATCCTCTCTATATCCCTGCAATGGAAAAGGTGAAAAAATCTACGGGACAATCTGGATTACTTTTTGTGGGAGATTGCAAAATGGGTGCCATAGCAACTCGTTTGTATACGACTATCAATAATGACTTTTATTTATGCCCGTTATCAGAAGTCTCTCATCCTACTCAGGAAATTTATTCTGCAATCATAGCACATCAGGAGTCTAATCTTTCCTTCACACAAGTTTCACGATCGTACTATGATGGAAGCGATGCGATTATAGCCGAAGGATTTGAGAAAAAAATATCTCATTCAATGGAATATGAGGGGAAAATCATAACCTGGGAGGAACGGCTAATCTACGCAAAATCATTTGCTCATGCAAATAAATTCAGATTATCACTTGAAGAGCAAGTAAAAAAAGCTTTCTTTGAGATAAATTCAATGAATAAAAGAGGAAAGGGAAAGAAAATTTACCGAACAATCGAGGAAGCAAAAGAAAAAGTACATGCTATTCTTGGAGATAAGGGATTAACAGCGGTATTCGAAGTTGAGTATATCGAGCATATTAGTAATACTCCAAAACGAAAATACGGAAACAATCCCGCCAGAATTGAACAATCGACGAGAATTGAGGTTAAACCAACTATTAACTTGCAAGCCCTTCAACAAGCGCAGGAATTATCAGGATGGAGGGTATATGTAACAAATAAACCAGAAAATGAATTATCGATGCAAGATGTTGTTCTGACTTACCGTGATCAGTATATCATAGAGCATCAATTTCATCGGCTGAAGGGAAAGGCACTTTCACTTGCCCCAATGTTTATTCAACGAGATGACAGAATTGATGGTTTAGTGAAGTTTTTGACTATTGTAATGAGACCACTTGTTATTATTGAGAAAAAAGTCAGGGATTCGCTGAAAAGTAGAGGTCAGGGTTTGAGTGGTCTTTTCGAATATAATCCAACGAAAATAGTAAATAATCCTAAAACTGAAAGAATTATTGAGTTTTTCAAAGAGATTTATTTGTTAGTTTCATTTTATGGTGAACAGGTTTTTTACACAATTACTGGGATAAATCAAAAGCATCGAGAGATTTTAAATCTGATGAATGTTGATATTAGTGTTTATACTCAATTGGGATCAATTCAGGAATCTGAATTTAAGATCAGCGAACGGTGAGTATAATTCTTTGAAAAGGCTCTTTTCTGATTACCAGAGCCTGAGTACTGATGCAATAATTAGATATCTCTCATACCTGGAAGACGCATTTCTGCTTTTTTCTGTCAATCACTACGATACGTCGTTAAAAAGACAAATACAAAAGCCCAAAAAGCTCTATTGCATCGACCATGGGATGATGCAGGCAGTCTCTTTTTGGTTTTCAAATGATATTGGGAGAATATTTGAAAATATTGTATACATAGCCCTGCTTCGTCAGGGTAAAGAGATATACTATTGGCAGGATGAAAAAGGATTTGAGGTCGATTTTGTCATAAAATCCAGGGATGACTCCATTCGGCTTATTCAGGTCTCTGTTGATATTTCAGATCCGATGACCCGTGAAAGAGAAAAAATAGGGCTGATTTCCGCAATGAATTATTTTGAGATTGGTGAGGGGATTATTATTACTTCTGATATATTAGATGAAGAGATCTTTCAGGACCGGAAAATTACGTATTTTCCCCTCTGGTTCTGGCTCCTCACCGAAGAGTCATATATATAAGAGGTTGTTGCACAACTAAAATGTCGTTTCCTCAAGAGCACAATTTCCATTCGGTTGGAACGTTAATTGGCAATGAAATTTATGGGCTTTGCCTCATTGTACTATTGGTTTAGAGTTATGCAACAGCCTCATAAATTTTCAGTTATTTCTGGAGCGGGCTGATTCTGTTCTCCGAAGATTGGGTTCCTGCTCACATCCGCGACACCGACTGCTGTTCCAAATTTCGGAGTTGCCCATTAATCTAGGCAGTATATTCGACAAACGGTGAATACGATTCAATCAGTGAAATGATGGTCTGGGATTTTTTGGGTGAAAGCATAAATACTGTCCCCACCTAATGTGAAAGAATCAGAAATATGGCAGAAAATTCAACCCACAAATTCCTTAGCAAGCGTGATGTTCTCCTCAATAAGGCTGATGCATTTGCATTGGAGGCAGATCAACTGGCATACCAGGGGAAGTACGAGGAAGCGGTGGACAAATATGATCAGGCGCTCGCAATATATCCGTCCAACCCTGATCTCTGGGCATTTAAGGCCATCACACTCTCCGGTGGCCTGGGGAGAAATGAGGAGGCGCTCGAATGCTGGGAACGGGCGAAGAAACTGGATCATGTGTTAGCGGATGCAATCACCGATGTACCTTCATCTGAAACGACCATGACTGTGCATGAACGGGACCTTGTGGATTTCAAGGGGAGCACTGCGGATAGGATCCGAAACCTGGTCAAGCAGCAGGCGATGGATAAGAAGAAGAAATAACTATTTTCTTTTATTTTTTCCTGTTGATATATAACATTTGACCCTGTTTTCCCATTTTTGAAAGTATATACCAAAATTTTAAGAACTTTTTAAATACTCTCCCAGTCACTGTTCATAGCAACTTCAATATTTATAATCTGTCTGGGGGTCTTGCCTAATAGGCAGATTAAAAACCACTTTTACAATATAAATCAAATAGCGCTTAACCAGAATTATATATAATAGTTGTGTAATAGGGATCATATTTTTTCGAGGTACTTTTCATGTCCAAGCCAATAGTATTAATATTCATTCTGATATTGCTCATAAGTATCGGTTTAGAGTCGGGAGCGGCAACATCAGTTACGATATTGCCCGGTTCACAGGCGGTGATGAAACCTCCTGATAGTGGTGTCGCTCCTCCATATTCCCTGCCGTCGATTGTAATCCCAGTCACTCCAAAGTCAACTTTACAAGGAGATGGGCCGGTATCAGGCATTGTACAGTCACCAGTTCTGTCAGGTATAATATCCTCCAAGGTGGAACCTGAACAATTACTCCCTTCTACAAACATTACACAAAATAGTTCTGTATGTGCACAAGCATATATTCCTGACCGGGTTATTGTAAAGTTTAAGACAGACCACTTTTCTCCCTTATCTTCTGTAAATCAGATTCAGGCAGAGGCACACGCAGCCATGGGCGCAACGGTTCTTGCAGACCCATCCACTCTGGGTGTTGAGGGAATGCAGGTTGTCAGTGTTCCCAACACTACCGGGACCATGAAAGCGATTGAACTATATCGGATGAACCCGATGGTCGAGTATGCCCAGCCGGATTACCTGTATTCTATAAATTCAACAATTATTGATCCTCCGGTGTCTGTAAATCAGCAGACAGTCCCCTATCCTGAAACTATTCAGGTAAAACCGTCTACAGTTCAGGTTCCGAATGTTCCTCCTCCATCATCACCGCCTTCCTGGTCGACCTGTTTATCATCGGGATATCAGAGCGGGGTAGTAGGATTTGAAGATCCGTTGAGCGAAGAAGAGCGATATAATGCAGCACAAGCAGAAGTGGATGACATAAATGCCTATGTGAAAGAACATAATCTCTCCTGGACTGCAGCGGTAAATCCAATCATGCTCATGAGTCCAGAAGAGCGTGAACATCTGAAAGGACTCCGGCATGATCTGAAAAGCAGCACGATAGTGAGTGGCGCCGGTATCACACCAATGGAAGGACTTCCCACTTCGTTTGACTGGCGGAACAATGGTGGAGATTATACCACCCCTATTAAGAATCAGGGAAGTTGCGGGAGTTGCTGGGCATTTGCAACAACCGGTGCCTTTGAATCATATAAAGAGATAAAATCCGGAAATCCGGGTATGAACCCTGATTATGCTGAGCAGTACCTGGTGAACTGTGCAGGTGATCAGCGTGGATGTAATGGCGGACTCTTCACGGCAATGGCATACTTTGTAAATAAGGCGGGTTTGAGTGGTGGAGTCGGGACGGTTACCGAGGCGAACTATCCCTATACCGGTTCGGATGGTACGTGTAAGAGTCTGTCCGGGTATACCAGGTATTCGGTAGATACGGCCGCAGGAGAGACCTGGGGGTATGTCGGTGGAGGGAATGAGTGGAGTATCCCATCTGATGATGCGATAAAGACGGCGATTTATCTCTATGGTCCGGTTGCCGCCGGAGTCTATGCAGAGAGCACCTTTGATTCATATCGATCAGGTATACTTGACAGTACGTCCAGTGCATCCTATGCAAATCATGCAATTATTATTGTGGGATGGGGAACGTTAAATGGCCGGACTTACTGGATTTGTAAGAACAGTTGGGGGACATCCTGGGGCGAATCAGGGTGGTTTAGAATTTTCTCAGGAAGGCTCCGTATCGGGGAAGGTGCTGCATATTTTAAATATACAGCCTCAAATCCTTCTGGCGGGACGATTGCTTTCAATTCTAATCCATCCGGGGCCCAAATCTGGATTGATGGGGTGAACACCGGTCAGGTTACTCCCTATACTCAAACATCAGTTCCAATCGGAACCTATTCGGTGACCTTGAAACTCAGCGGGTACCAGGAGTATACTCGTTCGGTATCTGTAACTTCAGGACAGACAACTGTCATATCTGCCACCCTTTCACCAATACCTACCGGGAGTATTGCAGTTAGTTCAACTCCTTCCGGTGCACGGATCTGGCTTGACGGGGTTGATACCACAAAGAGCACACCTGCGACGTTATCTTCCGTGCCGATTGGTTCACATGCTGTATCACTGGTTCTCTCTGGATATAATTCATATTCGACCGTTGTGATGGTTCATGAGGGTCAGACAAGTATAGTCTCCGGAACTTTGAATCAAATTAACCCTGGCACCCAGGTTCTTCCGAATGATCCTTCATTTAGCAGTCTGTGGGGACTTCATAATACCGGACAGAGTGGAGGAACAGGTGATGCCGATATAGATGCTCCGGAAGCATGGAGCATAACCACCGGTTCACTAGGGGTTATTGTCGCGGTTGTTGATACCGGTGTGGATTACAATCACCCAGATCTGGTCGCAAATATCTGGAGGGATCCGGTAACAAATACTCCCGGGTATGATTTCTATGGTTCTAATGATCCAAATCCCATGGATGAACATGGTCATGGGACTCATTGTGCCGGGACGATTGGAGCAGTCGGAAATAATGGGATTGGTGTGACCGGGGTGAACTGGAATGTGAAAATTATGCCTCTTCGGTTCCTTGGAGCTGACGGGTATGGCTCTACAAGTGATGCGATTGAGGCTTTTGCCTGGGGATATGCAAAGGGAGCGAGAATTTTCTCAAACTCATGGGGAGCCTATGGTATCGATTATGCTCTTCGTGATTCCATTAATCTCTATCCCGATGCACTCTTTGTATGTGCGGCCGGAAATGGCGATATATATGGAAATCCCTATAATACTGATTCATATCCCCATTCTCCATCATCGCTGGCTAATGTGAATATTCTCTCTGTAACAGCAACAAACCGATATGATCAAAGAGCTTCCTGGGCAAATTATGGTGCGACAACGGTTGATGTTGCTGCACCGGGTGTGTCTATCATGAGTACTACCAAAGGCAACTCCTATGGCACCATGAGCGGGACCTCTATGGCGACCCCGCATGTGGCAGGTGTTGCAGCCCTCATAAAGGCACAGAACCCTTCATATTCAGCATCCCAGATAAAATCCGCCATAATGAATAATGTTGATCTCAAATCCGGACTATCTGGTAGATGTGTTACCGGAGGTCGGATCAATGCGTTCGCCAGTCTGGCCTCCTCCCTTCCACTTAAGGCAAAGTTTTACGGGGTTCCTGATACAACAATCAAACCTCTTCGAATCCGGTTCTATGATGTCTCTGAAGGGATAATCTCCTCAAGACTCTGGAACTTTGGGGATGGAAATACTACTGGTGAAGTTAATCCATCGCACACCTATTATAATCCAGGCATCTATACTGTCACGCTTCAGGTAAATGACGGTGTTGGTACTCATGCCTCTGTGCTGGAGATACAGGGAGGTTGATTTCATTATTCTTCCAAAATTTGTTTTTTTCCGAGCAGAGGTATAGCAGTGAAATCCGGATTAGCTATGTAATTATTTGATAGTATTCTGAAAAAATGGAAGATATTGGTTACCATCCTTCGAATAAAACAGAAGGATATCATTGTAAAATCTGTGACGGTATTTAATCTATTCGTATGGGCGTTGCCTAATAGGATGTCTCTAATCTTTCTTGGCATATAAAACATGAAGCGCATGCACACTATTATATATAATAATTGCGTATTAATTCTTAACTTTCGAGGGTGATCAATCATGATGAAACAACTAACATTCATTTTCATTTCTCTCTTGATTATCAGTATGGGTTTACATACGGTTGCGGCGACTTCAGATCCATTTACTCCCGTTCTATCGACGGTGGTCAAACCTCCAGATGTGGGAGTTCCAACATATCATTCCCCGCCATCGATAGTCGGTCCGGTACCGCAAGTGGCTGGCCCACCGGTTAGTAGACCAGTTATGAGCATTGTCCAGTCCCCAGTGATGAGCAGTACAATGTCAGGTCTGACGCCAACAGAGCAGAGTGGATTGTCCATGAATAATACTCTTAATAATTCGTTGGAGAGCCCTGAATATGCACCTGACCGGGTTATTGTTAAGTTTAAATCTGCTTTAGGCTCTGAAAAGTCATCCTTAAGCCAGGTACAGGCAGAAGCACATGCAGCCATGGGTGCCACGGTGATAGCTGATTCAAAAACTCTTGGCGTGGAGGGTATGCAGGTCGTCAGTGTTCCAAACTCTACCGGGACCATGAAAGCAATCGAGCTGTACCGGATGAACCCGATGGTTGAGTATGCACAGCCGGATTATGTGTATCAGGCATATCCGGTTGAAAAGATCCACATCCCCGTGAATGTAAATCAGAATGCCGTTTCATACCGTGATTCTATTGTTCAGGGTAAGGTGAGTACCCCCTCTGGAGGGCCATCTCCCGCACCCTCTGATCAGAATGACCATCCCTCGGCACCTCCATCCAGTGTATCTGCTGGTGCCATTTCTACGATGAATGAGACGGAAGGATTTGGATACATGCGGTTGTCTCTTGAAGATATTGCACAGATCCAGAGCGATTACAATGCCGCTGTTAAGGTGGAAAATGCGCCTCTCTCTACCACGTTGGGGAGTAAAAGCCTTCTTTCCAATATCCAGTACACCCCATCGGAGCGGAACCAGGGGAACTGTGGGAACTGCTGGGTATGGGCTTCAACCGGGGTTATCGAGAATGCCCTGACCGTTCAGAATGGGATAAAGGATCGACTGTCAATACAATATTTTGATTCGAATTATAATGGCGGAAGTGCAATAACCGGTGCATGCAATGGCGGATGGGCCAGCACGTTTGCAAATTTCCACAGCACCTCCGGATTTAAACAGGTTATCCCCTGGTCAAATACCAATGCCTATTACAATGACCGGTATGCCTGCTCATATGGATGCGGGGCACAGACCCCTGCCTCAAGTATTGCAACCTCTCCGAACTACCCGATAACCAGCATTTCCACCAGCTGGATATCGACAAACGGAGTCTCACAAGCACAGGCTATTGCCAATATCAAGGCACAGATCGATGCAAACAAAGCGGTCTGGTGGGCGTTTTTCCTTCCGGACAGTTCATCGTGGTCTGCATTTAATTCATTTTGGGCATATCAGACCGAATCGACTCTCTGGAATCCGGATCCGTATAACAATATCGCTTATGGATCATCCGGAGGTGGTCATGCGGTTGTCATAGTCGGTTATGATGATACCAGCAGTGATCCAAACCAGCGGTACTGGTTAGTCCTGAACAGCTGGGGCAGCAATTCTAAGCGCCCGAATGGTCTTTTCAGACTTAAGATGAACATGGACTACAGCGGAAAGTCGTCCCAGGGGTACCAGAATCATTACTTTTCAATCTTCAACATCAACTACGGGATAACTGCCCAGACTGGATCAATAAGTGTATCCTCCAGTCCGTCCGGGGCCCAGATCTGGCTTGACGGGGCCAATACGGGGAAGGTAACTCCGAATACCCTCACATCCGTGACTGCAACATCCCATACCGTCACGGTGAAACTGACCGGGTATACAGATTATTCTACCTCGGTTACAGTTCCATCCGGTGGGACTGCGACAGTATCGGCCACTCTTACTGCAGTTCCAAAAGGATCGATATCAATAAGTTCAAATCCGACTGGTGCGGCCGTGTATCTGGATAGTGAGGCAAAGGGAGTTACCACTCCTACCACTTTGAGTGATGTTCCGGCAGGAACTCATACGATCAGGCTGACCAAAACCGGGTATCAGGACTGGTCACAGAGTGTGTCGGTCACTTCAGGTCAAACGACACCCGTCAGTGCAACGATGACTGCTGTTTCACCAGGGGGCCAGGTCATTCCAAATGATCCTTCGTTCTCTTCCCTGTATGGTCTCCATAATACCGGACAGACGGGGGGAACTGCTGATGCAGATATTGATGCCCCTGAAGCCTGGTCCTATGTGACCGGGTCATCTGATGTCATTGTTGCTGTGGTGGATACCGGGGTTGACTATAATCATCCGGATTTAGCAGCAAATATGATTGCCGGGTATGATACCCGGAATAATGATAGTAATCCGATGGATGATCACGGTCATGGGACCCATTGTGCGGGTACAATAGGAGCGGTCGGGAACAATGGTATTGGGGTCGCTGGTGTGAACTGGAATGTGAAGATCATGCCACTCAAGTTCCTTGATTCATCCGGGTCAGGATATACCAGTGATGCGATTGAGGCCTTTGCCTGGGGATACTCCCGAGGAGTGAGAATCTTCTCAAATTCATGGGGTGGAAGCGGAATTGATACCGCTCTTCAGGATTCTATCAGCAGTATGCCGGATGCTCTGTTTATCTGTGCAGCGGGGAACAGTGCACTCAATACTGATACAAATCCACACTCACCCGGTTCACTGCCAAATGCGAATATCCTCACCGTTGCAGCAACCGACTCACGCGATGTACTCGCTTCGTTCTCAAATTATGGAGCAAGCACGGTTGATGTTGCAGCTCCTGGTGTGAGTATTTACAGCACCTATCCGGGGAATCGATATACTACCATGTCCGGGACCTCGATGGCAACTCCCCATGTTGCTGGTGTTGCGGCATTACTTAAGGCAGCAAATCCTGCGCTGACAATGGATCAGATAAAGACAGCAATCATGAATGGTGTGGATGTAAAGAGCGGTTTATCCGGGAAATGTGTGACCGGGGGCCGGGTCAATGCATATACCAGCGTTCGTGCGGTGTCCCAGGTTCTCGCGAAATTCTATGGGGTGCCGGAAACGGTGGTTTATCCTCTGACTATCAGGTTTTATGATGTATCAGAGGGATCAGTGGCATCCCGGACCTGGAACTTTGGTGATGGGAACACCTCCACGGTTCAGAACCCGGTTCATACGTTTTATAATCCGCAGACCTACACCGTCACATTGCAGGTCAGTAATGGAGTTCAAGGAGTAAGCTCAGTTTCGAACGAGGTCGGGGGGCTCTAAGTCCCTTTTATTTCCTGGAGGTTGATATCAGTAATAATTTGATGAATTTTGAATGCCTGGATAAAGCAACCTTTTTGTGGCGAACTCACATCGTATTGGAATGCAGAGGGGATAGAGGTTTGAAGAACGGAGAAAAACAATTAATAGAAGTCAAATATCTTATTCGGAAAAAATCCTTGTATTCAAATCGCGAACCTTTTTTTTATTGTGATGTCTATCGCATCGGTGTTGATGATTCGGGCTTGGAGGATGTGATCCGGACCTATAAGGTTAAATCTGGGGTTTTTGCCAGGTCAGAACATAGATTTTATCCACTCAAAATTGATATTGATAGCATTTTTGGATAGAGTAGACCTCTTTCATAGGCTGTCGCTATGTCCGGATCTCTTTCTCATCGTGGAATTCCAGGTGGCGAATCCTGTAATGATAGCGTGCCTCTATATGCTTATTATTATTCGGATTTTAGGCAAACAGACTGTTAATTGAGGTTAGTTCTGATATTAAATCTAATTCGATCCCTTTGTCGCGTAATTTTCTGAATAGATGGTAATATACCCGTATTTATGTAATGCAAAATTGGGAATATGAGTAATATACTTATATTTATTTAACCCCACCTCAAGTTTAATTTTAAATTTTAAGATTATCTCTCGAATCACGTCAGAGGTTTGATTGGAGTCGATTTTTTTCGGGCAGGGCTTCGGAGGGAGAGGATCCAAAACTGGTTCTTCTTCAGGTTTACAAAGCCAATGACTTTAGGCCGGTTCTGTGTATGCCCGGATGTCCGGTTTTGGTCCGCAGTGGAGAGATCCCGGGTATTTTCTGCAGGAATGGTGCGGGCAAATCAACGCTAAAAAGGGATTATCACAGGCCCATGATTTCTTCCTTCGGTGAAGGAGTATTCTGGTGTATCTTTATTTGATTCGCCTTTCTGATGTTTACATCTTCATTTTTTGGAGAAATTCAAAATTATACTAGAGGCTGTTGCATAACTCTAAACCGATAGTACAATGAGGCAAAGTTCATAAATTTCATTGCCAATTAACGTTCCAACCGAATGGAAATTGTGCTCTTGAGGAAATGACATTTTAGTTGTGCAACAACCTCACTAATGAGCAAATAAAATAAATTTTCCCGAATACGTTCAAGAAACCTCTGATAATACTGAACTCTTGATTTTCCGGGTCTGGACCTTCCAAGGATAACTGGTGTGTTACAAAATGAATATGCCGGGTTGATACCCGGGATAAGTTTTAGATCTCGTATTCTGGCTGGAGAATGGCATGATACTGCACATAGAGGAGCTGACCGAATTGATAGCAGAGGATCGATTCGGGTTGTATACTATGATCTTCGCGTATACATACAACACCGGGTCCGTATCCATATGGCCTTCCTTTCCGCGTAATATTTAAAAAAGAGTGATTCAATAACCATTAATTCGATTGTCTTCAGTATTCTGTTCGTCATCTGGTTATTAAGATCCGGAATGCTCATGAAGTACTGGAATGGGCAAAATCTCCTGGAAAACTGTTAAACTCCTGAATTCAAGGCAAAGGGCAGTTGGGTTTGTACTCTTTTGGAGAGGATGATGAGGTCTCTTCATGCAGCAACACCAGCTTTGATTGAGTAAAATAAAGAGGAATTTATTCCCGGTATGTATGGTGAATTACCATATCTTCGGCTGAAAGTTTTCCTGGTTGATGATACTTGCACTATCTCCCGTTGCTCGTATGACAAAAAGTCCCTTTTTCTCTGCCATTGCTGCTGTGCCTGCATCTTCGGATATGAATGCCATCGCCCCGTAAATATTTTTATCTGAATATTCCGGCATCCAGTTTTTTGCCTGCTTCAGTTTTTTCAAAAAATCACGAACATCTCCTGGTCTTAAGGTTGTCTTTACCTCAATGATTACGATATCTGTCCCATTTATTGCGATAATATCAAATTCGTAGTCTATTCCATCACGTCGTCCCGTTCGTCGCCTCAGGGTATCAGTAACTTCTATCCCTCGTTCATTCAGAATTTTAATTACGTCTCCTTCTACCAGGGATTCCACAAGTTTGCCCCATTGTGAGGTGAATAATTGCTCGAGTTTGTTGAGTTTTTTATCCGTCTCTTTAAATTTATTATCCGTTTCCTGGAACTTTTCTGTTAATAATCTGTCAGTCTCCTGAAACTTTTCAGTCAGTATTTTATCCGTCTCTTTGAATTTTTTATCAGTCTCTTTGAATCTTTTATCCGTCTCCTGAAACATAAGCCATACTTTTTCGAATGAAAGGGGGCTATTGATAGATTCGGTGTCAGCTGGTGGGGATGAATTTGTCTTTGAGGATGGAACCATATCAGGATATATTGTCGGTATAATGCGAAATATCTATTCAAAGTTTTTCTATCTGATGAAGTTGAAGCATGAATAAAAGCACTTGGAACTAACTGATTTTAAGCTTTGATAGAGTACAAGTAAGGGGATTTTATTCCAGGTCCATATGGTGAATTACCATATCTTCGGCTGAAAGTTTTCCTGGTTGATGATACTTGCACTATCTCCCGTTGCTCGTATGACAAAAAGTCCCTTTTTCTCTGCCATTGCTGCTGTGCCTGCATCTTCGGATATGAATGCCATCGCCCCGTAAATATTTTTATCTGAATATTCCGGCATCCAGTTTTTTGCCTGCTTCAGTTTTTTCAAAAAATCACGAACATCTCCTGGTCTTAAGGTTGTCTTTACCTCAATGATTACGATATCTGTCCCATTTATTGCGATAATATCAAATTCGTAGTCTATTCCATCACGTCGTCCCGTTCGTCGCCTCAGGGTATCAGTAACTTCTATCCCTCGTTCATTCAGAATTTTAATTACGTCTCCTTCTACCAGGGACTCCACAAGTTTGCCCCATTGTGAGGTGAATAATTGCTCGAGTTTGTTGAGTTTTTTATCTGTCTCTTTAAATTTATTATCCGTTTCCTGGAACTTTTCTGTTAATATTCTGTCAGTTTCCTGGAACTTTTCTGTTAATAATCTGTCAGTCTCCTGAAACTTTTCCGTCAGTATTTTATCCGTCTCTTTGAATTTTTTATCAGTCTCTTTGAATCTTTTATCCGTCTCCTGAAACATAAGCCATACTTTTTCGAATGAAAGGGGGCTATTGATAGATTCGGTGTCAGCTGGTGGGGATGAATTTGTCTTTGAGGATGGAACCATATCAGGATATATTGTCGGTATAATGCGAAATATCTATTCAAAGTTTTTCTATCTGATGAAGTTGAAGCATGAATAAAAGCACTTGGAACTAACTGATTTTAAGCTTTGATAGAGTACAAGTAAGGGGATTTTATTCCAGGTCCATATGGTGAATTACCATATCTTCGGCTGAAAGTTTTCCTGGTTGATGATACTTGCACTATCTCCCGTTGCTCGTATGACAAAAAGTCCCTTTTTCTCTGCCATTGCTGCTGTGCCTGCATCTTCGGATATGAATGCCATCGCCCCGTAAATATTTTTATCTGAATATTCCGGCATCCAGTTTTTTGCCTGCTTCAGTTTTTTCAAAAAATCACGAACATCTCCTGGTCTTAAGGTTGTCTTTACCTCAATGATTACGATATCTGTCCCATTTATTGCGATAATATCAAATTCGTAGTCTATTCCATCACGTCGTCCCGTTCGTCGCCTCAGGGTATCAGTAACTTCTATCCCTCGTTCATTCAGAATTTTAATTACGTCTCCTTCTACCAGGGACTCCACAAGTTTGCCCCATTGTGAGGTGAATAATTGCTCGAGTTTGTTGAGTTTTTTATCTGTCTCTTTAAATTTATTATCCGTTTCCTGGAACTTTTCTGTTAATATTCTGTCAGTTTCCTGAAACTTTTCTGTTAATAATCTGTCAGTCTCCTGAAATTTTTCCGTCAGTATTTTATCCGTCTCTTTGAATCTTTTATCCGTTTCCTGAAACATAAGCCATACTTTTTCGAATGAAAGGGGGCTGTTGATAGATTCAGTGTCAGCTGGTGGAGATGAATTTGTCTTTGAGGATGGAACCATATCAGGATATATTGTCGGTATAATGCGAAATATCTATTCAAGGCTCGTCTAATTGATGAGGGTTAGAATATTCATTTGACTAAACCCCGATTGTGGGGCTACCTGGTACCTTACTGACAGTTATCTTTTGAAGGCTAATTATATAATTAAAATAAAATTACCCGAATTATATCTTCAACGGTTCAAAATCGAGGTCGTTTTAGGATTTAAATTCTCTCCGTATTGGTTTTCTTTCAGGTGCAATAATAATACTGATACACTCCGGTTATGTTGATGTCAATGCAACTAATGTCATAGGTAATTCAACAGAGATCACCTGCACAATCCCAGTCAAGGGATATATGCCTGGAAGATGGAATGTCGTGGATACTGCTCCAAATGGGCGATATGGTACATGAAAAATTGATGTACGATCATGAGGCGAGTTATTGATCCGGACATTTGAAAATCCTGTGAAGTACCTGATGTCGAAATGATTTCCATTCCGAAAACTTTTACGTGATATCCGCTAATTCTCCTGCCTCCCGGAGTTGGACTTTTGGTGATGGAACATCATCTGCAGAATAGAATACAACCTATACCTATGAGACAACGGGGACATATGATGTCTCCCGTACTGTCAGTGACGGGGTGACTGTCAGTATGGGTGGTAGTGCGGTCTCTGGAACTGCGGAGGAAAGGGGAATTGGTACCGGATTTCTGCGGTCAATCGAGTGGCACTAATACTGTTGTTCCGCCAGAGGATATAATCTATATAAGGTATTGGAGGGGTTGGTTGCCTAATAGGCTGTTTCGCAATATTTTATTCTATTTATGAGTTCTTGCGCACAGATCTGATTTTATATAATGATTGTGTATTATTGCATTAGGATTACTGAAGTGATTTCATACTATGATGTCTACATATACTTATATTATTGAATTCGTTTTCCGGTTCCTTCGTATGTCAGGTATCAATCCACGGGTGCTCTATCCCTGGCTATACCTTCGTCCAACGCCATATTTCGCTCAAGGTCTTGTATTAGAGGAGGAAAAATCATGAGATCAAACGCGCTTCGTCAAACCCGATCATATACTTCCGGGATAGGGTATACTGTTCTGTTGTTAATTATTACCGTCGCTCTTCTTCTGGTTTCCTGTAGTGGAATTGCCGGGGCCGAGTCTGTCCGTCCCCCGATAGTGGTCCCATCAGTGAGTGGGCCTGTTGTTGCTCCGCCTGGTCCGACGGGTGTGGTGCATTCGGATGGTACGTCTGTACTTTCCGAGACGCCGGTCAATATGAGTGAAATAAATCTTGAGTCGTTAGGTTATGTGAGTAGCACGGTGACCGTGGTTTCAGGTCCTCCAGCGTTTTTGAGTGGATGGAGTTATCGAAAGATTCATGCGATTGGTGGGAGTCCGGATGGGGATTTGACGAATTATCAGATGCGGTTTGTAGTCTGGCGAACGACCGGGACTGATTCCGGGGAGAATGTGTATGTTGGAACCAATGTCCGGGAAGATTATGGCGATCTCCGGTTTACTACGGTTGCTGGTGCCCAGATACCCTACTGGATTGAGTCGGTAAATGCGACCGCTGCGGTTGTGTGGGTGAAGGTTCCGAGTATTCCAAGGGCTGGGACGCAGATTGTGATGTATTATGGGAATCGGAGTGCAGTGAGTGAGAGCTCGGGGAGTGCTGTTTTTAATGTCTTTGAGGATTTTGAAGAGAGTGTGTTAAACGGTTGGACTCTGGATTCCGGTGTAACCGTCAGTCAGGTAACTGAGGGTTCAAACAAGGTTGGGCGGTTTACTTCAAACGGTGTTGCCGGTAGCGGAGCGTATAAATCCTGGACTGCTGGTTCCGGAATTATTGAATATTCCATCAAACCTGCCCAGACCACTGCGTATCATACTGTTTCAGCGTTTTCCGGCCATGCCTCCGGGGTAAAAGGTGCGTGGTTCTTTGCTGCAAATATTGGTAAATTCGGCTCTGCAACTCCTTCCTGGGCATATTTCACCAGTTATGTTGCAAATCAGTGGTATACTGTCCGGCTTGATCTAAAGGGGAACGGATATTATGATGCTTATGTCAATGGAGTGAAAATTGGGGCCGATTGGGCATATTATGGTGCAACCACTACTGACCGTCTAGGTCTTGTCGGGTGGACAACCGGAGGTCAGGCATACTATGATAACATCCGTGTCAGAAAGTTTACAAATACCAGACCTGTTCATGGAGGATGGTTAAGTGGAGTTACAACTGAACAATTGGCGGCCGATTTTAGTTTCACTCCGACAAGCGGTCAGTATCCACTCAATGTCACCTTCACCGATCTGTCCACTGGACCTATCACTTCTCGTAGCTGGGACTTTGGTGACAGTGGTAGTTCTACCGAACAAAACCCGTCTCACACGTTCACCGGTGCGAATACCTACTCTGTCACCCTCACGGTCAGTTCTACCTATGGACAATCACCCAGTTCAATCACAAAAACGATTGTAGTCTCTGCTCCTCCCAGTTTCCCTGCTGACTGGCAGAATCAAAAGATCTTTATCGTCTCATCTGGAACAGGCTCAACAGTTACCAACACTCCATTCAAACTCACCCTTTACCGGACAAGCGGGACAGATAGTGGGAATACTGTGTACCTTGGTAGTTCAGTTCGTTCAGACTTTGGTGATATCCGGTTTACTGATTCCGGAGGTTCACAAATTCCATATTGGATAGAATCCGTCAGTGATGGAGTTGCAGTTGTCTGGATAAAACCCTCAAGTATCAGCAGTACCGGAACTCAATTCAGTATATATTATAACTGTGCTGGAGCAACAAGTCAGTCTGATGGAAGTTCTATCTTCTCCGTCTTTGAAGACTTCGAAGAGAGTGTTTTATCCAGCTGGACTCTGGACTCCGGTGTTACGATGAGTCAGGTAACTGAGGGTTCAAACAAGGTTGGGCGGTTTACTTCAAACGGTGTTGCCGGTAGCGGAGCGTATAAATCCTGGACTGCTGGTTCTGGAATTATTGAATATTCCATCAAACCTGCCCAGACCACTGCGTATCATACTGTTTCAGCGTTTTCCGGTCATGCCTCTGGAATCAAAGGTGCATGGTTCTATGCTGCAAATAATGGTAAATTCGGTTCTGCAACTCCTTCCTGGGCATATTTCACCAGTTATACTGCAAATCAGTGGTATACTGTCCGGCTTGATCTAAAGGGGAACGGATATTATGATGCATATGTCAATGGAGTGAAAATCGGCACTGATTGGGCGTATTATGGTACAACAACCACTGACCGACTAGGTCTGGTTGGCTGGACAACCGGAGGTCAGGCATTCTATGATAACATCCGCGTCAGGCCTTATGTTTCAACTGAACCGGGAATCGAATGGATAGATCCCAGCACTCCTCTCATGGCCGATTTTAGTTTCACTCCGACAAGCGGTCAGTATCCACTCAATGTCACCTTCACCGATCTGTCCACTGGACCTATCACTTCTCGTAGCTGGGACTTTGGTGACAGTGGTAGTTCTACCGAACAAAACCCGTCTCACACGTTCACCGGTGCGAATACCTACTCTGTCACCCTCACGGTCAGTTCTACCTATGGACAATCACCCAGTTCAATCACAAAAACGATTGTAGTCTCTGCTCCTCCCAGTTTCCCTGCTGACTGGCAGAATCAAAAGATCTTTATCGTCTCATCTGGAACAGGCTCAACAGTTACCAACACTCCATTCAAACTCACCCTTTACCGGACAAGCGGGACAGATAGTGGGAATACTGTGTACCTTGGTAGTTCAGTTCGTTCAGACTTTGGTGATATCCGGTTTACTGATTCCGGAGGTTCACAAATTCCATATTGGATAGAATCCGTCAGTGATGGAGTTGCAGTTGTCTGGATAAAACCCTCAAGTATCAGCAGTACCGGAACTCAATTCAGTATATATTATAACTGTGCTGGAGCAACAAGTCAGTCTGATGGAAGTTCTATCTTCTCCGTCTTTGAAGACTTCGAAGAGAGTGTTTTATCCAGCTGGACTCTGGACTCCGGTGTTACGATGAGTCAGGTAACTGAGGGTTCAAACAAGGTTGGGCGGTTTACTTCAAACGGTGTTGCCGGTAGCGGAGCGTATAAATCCTGGACTGCTGGTTCTGGAATTATTGAATATTCCATCAAACCTGCCCAGACCACTGCGTATCATACTGTTTCAGCGTTTTCCGGTCATGCCTCTGGAATCAAAGGTGCATGGTTCTATGCTGCAAATAATGGTAAATTCGGTTCTGCAACTCCTTCCTGGGCATATTTCACCAGTTATACTGCAAATCAGTGGTATACTGTCCGGCTTGATCTAAAGGGGAACGGATATTATGATGCATATGTCAATGGAGTGAAAATCGGCACTGATTGGGCGTATTATGGTACAACAACCACTGACCGACTAGGTCTGGTTGGCTGGACAACCGGAGGTCAGGCATTCTATGATAATATCAGGGTCAGACCATATGTTGCCGCTGAACCTGGAATAGAATGGATTTCATAACTATTTTTCCATGAAATACCAGATCCTGATCTGATTTGAGGGCTATACTCTCTAGAAGATCCGGTTTTTTCATGGGAAAAAGTAAAGAAAATTATTATTGCACCTTTCATATTCTCGCTTCTATATTATGCTCTCAATATATATTTTCGATACTCCTTTATATGTGGTGCACAAATCTTTTTTTTTATAGATTAGAAGGATAGGGAGGATTTCAATTCTCCATATTCTCTTCATGGATTGTTAAAATGGTTCAAAAGAATATTTTTTTCCTAATTTTTTTAATTGTTGAGGCTGTTGCACAAACACAAAAAAAGCTTAATATAAATTATTAAAGCTTAATTATATATATTATTAAGATCAATATATTATATGTCTCATCGCTATAACATGATTAGAGGATATGGTAATGAACAACAATTTTTACTCCCTGTCAATGCGATGGACTGGCTATCTGAAAATGATATTACTTATGGCATATTAGAAATTCTTTCGATTCTCGATATTAGTCCATTTATTAATAAATATCGTGACGATGGTCGCGGTTCTGCCTTTTTTGATCCTCGTTCAATGCTTGGAATAATAATTTATTCAATGATTCGTGGAGAAAAATCTAGCAGAAAAATTGAGATGTGCTGCCATTATGATATTGGATATCGGATCGTCGCCAATAATCTTACACCTGACCATACAACGATCTATCGTTTCAAGAAGAATAATTCAAAAGAAATCAAATCCCTTTTTAAACAATTATCTCAAATTATCGTAGAATCCGGGATAGCAAGAATCGGTGTCCTAGCCCTCGATGGATCAAAATTTGGCTGTAATGCCTCTTTATCAGCCAATAAAAAATTAAAATACCTTGAAGCAGAGCTAGGTCGGCTTTTTGATGAATCACAGGAAATTGATGAGTTAGAAAACGATGATATAAATATTCAGGATATGGAGATTAACCGACTACCTGAGCATCTTTCAACAAAAGAAAAACGAAAGGAAGTTCTTAATCGGGCTAAAGAGAAATTAATTGAACGACATGATATCGAATCTAAAAAACAAGAAGAAAAGATTCTGGACCGCGAAAAAGAAGAATTAGAATCGGGTAAAAAGAAACGAGGTAGAAAGCCTTTAGAGCCTAAAAAAGAGCCATCTTCAGATTCAAAAGTAAATCTCACTGATCCTGAAAGTCAGATAATGTCAACCACCAATGGCTGGATTCAAGGGTATAATGGGCAGATTATCGTTTCTGAAAATCAATTTATCCTCGCTGCAATGATATCAGATGAGCAAAACGATAAAAAATTATTAATACCTATGCTAAATGAACTCGAAGACCTTTTTACGGGTATTCATCCATCAATTTCGCCTAATATACTACTATCTGATGCAGGTTATTTCTCATACCCGAATTCTTTAGCAGAATTGGATTATGGCATTCAACTCATCATCCCTCCTTCTAAAGAAAGAAAAATTCCAGAATATTCAGATAATGATGGGTATATCTCACGAATGGAAATGATATGTCGGGCGATTTGTATGGGAGAAATAATCACATTTCCGGAATTGCAAAGTATCGGGACGTTTGTTTGGCAATCTTTTATGAACAGAGAGAAACAAGCAACAACTCAGGAAATTTGTAAACGAGTTATGGAAGTACGTGTGAAATCCCCCACTGGTAGAGAGTTATATCGAAAACGAAAATACATGGTCGAACCAGTTTTTGGTAATATGAAACATAATATGAGGTTTAGGAGTTTCTCTCAAAAAGGGAAAGAGAATTGCGAGGGAGAATTCTTTTTAGCTGCATTAGTGCATAATATAAAAAAACTTATCAGATTTGAGGGTATAGTTAAAATTAAAGAATTTGCTACGAATATTATAAAACCGTCAAGAGGTTCAGGTTTTTCCTATATTTTTGCAAACACAGTATGTAAAGTGGGAATTGATACATGCAGGTTCATACATCAATTAGTCTATTTTGGTTGATAGCTTAAGGGGTAGAGATCGATCATTTGTGATCCTGCATGATATTGATCATTGGTGCAACACCCTCTGTTATCCTTATCAATTCTTTAGTTATGGCTGATGTTCAGGTTGATTTAGGTACTGGGTCTCAAAAAATTCTGTCAAAATCATGCGCAAATTCAGATAAAACGACAGCATATCAATCGTATCTTCTTTTAAATAATTCTCAGTCACTTACAAAAAAATCTACTGAAGAGCAATTATTTGGTTCAATTTCTCAAGATATTTTGTCAGTTTCTCCAAATGTAGAAAAAACTTCTACCGGAGACTTGGTTCGTTTTAATCCCTCTAATGAATTGAATACAATTAAGTGCGACAAGAAGCAGTAAATCGGATTGCGAACCCGGCTTAAAACCGGTAACGCCACCCAATCCATTCTGGGCGTCCCTACCTGCACGTGCGTGTTTAGTAATAAACGGGTGCGAAGCTGCAGGAACATACGTGGTGATTCCCATAGTCTCATTTGGATAAGCTGCCAGGGAAAGGTATCATGGACAAACAAACGTTGAACCGCTGCAGGATCGTTAATTATATCAGGAGGAAAGAGATTTGCCCCTGTCCCCACTGAGGGAGAATCACGGTATCAGTAGTTTGAATTATGCTGGTACGAATGGACGAAGCTGATTCCGGTCTATGGGCGGGTCCTAAAATACCACAATTATCCGATTTATTGAACTTGGAAAACCCAATACGCTCCTAAAAAAAAAAATTTTTTTTAGGTAAGAACCTTGTGAGAGGAACCACATGCGTAGTGGGAGTAGGAGGCTGCAAAACGCGAATGCCCGGCTGTAATGGCTGTGGATAGGGGTTCAAACTTTGCCCTGACCTGAAAGGGTGCCGACGTGCAGCTGGTTTTTCACGGCGAACAGGATGGTTTCAATGAACGGGATAAGTTCAATTACGCATAAAAGCGAGGACATCTCGGACAGAAAACTTGCAAAACAATGGAAGAAATTTCCATTTGCTAAAGCAAGAGATTATGTAAAGCGACTTCAGACACGTATCGCAAAAGCAGTGAAGAACGGCCAATATCGACTTGCAAGACGACTCCAGTATCTGCTTACACATTCGTTTTATGCAAAAATGTTGGCAGTACAACGAGTAACCAAAAACAGAGGTAAAAGAAGTGCAGGAGTAGATGGGGAAAAATGGACCACCCCTGAACAGAAAATGAAAGCAGCATTAACGCTTTCGGACAAGGGCTATCGGGCAAAACCTCTCCGGAGAATCTACATCCCTAAACCGCAATCGAGTAAAATGCGACCTCTTTCGATTCCAACCATGTATGACCGTGCTATGCAAGCTTTGTATGCAATGGCTCTTATGCCTTGGGCTGAGACCACAGCAGACAAGACATCATTCGGATTCCGAATGAAGCGAAATGCACAGGATGCTGCTTCATACACTTTTCAGTGCTTAAGCAGAAAGACTTCAGGTCAATGGATATTAGAAGGTGATATCCGCGGGTGCTTCGATAATTTCGCACACCAATGGATGCTTGATAACATCCCTCTTGACCAAAGAATCCTTAACCAATTCCTGAAAGCCGGCTATATTTATGATGGAATACTCTACCGTAACAAGTCAGGTACGCCCCAAGGCGGCTTAATTTCCCCCTTATTGGCTAACATGGCTCTTGACGGCATGGAAAGAATGTTGAAAGAACACTTTCCCGGAAATAAGGTTCATCTCATACGGTTTGCAGATGATTTTCTCGTAACGGCAGACTCACAGGAAACGGCACTCCAGTGCAAGGAACTCATCACTGAATTTCTTCATGAACGAGGGCTTGAACTCTCTGAGGAAAAGACCAAAATCGTTCATATCAACGAGGGGTTCGATTTCCTGGGCTGGAATTTCAGAAAATTCAAAGGCAAATTCCTGATACAACCTTCGAAGAAAGCTATTGCCGCAATCATTGATAAAGTAAGGGTAATCATTAAGTCGGCGAAGGCCTGGAAACAGGAAGACCTTATCAAAGCCCTAAATCCCGTAATTAAGGGATGGGCAATGTATCACCGGACGGTTTCTGCAAGTATGACCTTTGGGAAACTTGACTGGGTTGTCCGAAATATGTTGTGGAGATGGGCAAAGCGCCGTCATAATAATAAAGGGAAGAGATGGATTGCCAGAAAATACTGGCACCCAACACTTACCAGAAAACAGGTCTTTAGAACCTCTACTCTTATAGGAGTTACGCAGTTAACTTTTATTATAGAAAGATCTATATATATTGACAACGCCTATAATATACGTGCCTATAACGAAGCAGCCTTCAGATGTAGATTATATCAATTACCTCATCGCAGCTCGATGCGACGTTTCTTGTGTAAAAGTCGCTGATTGTTATTCGACGTCTGAATTCTCGATATCACATGATACCTTCAATCGATTCCTAACAAGACAGTCTCTAACTCCTGAGACGTTGTGGGCTGAAGTTGAGGCATATGTTGACAGAAAAAGGGGCTGGTTGGTTCTGGATGACACTATTCTAGATAAAAAACATTCCAAAAAAATCGAATGTACATATTACCAGTGGAGTGGAAAAGAGCACAAAGTAATCAAAGGAATAGGATTGATTACCTTAATTTGGACAGATGGAATCACTTCATTTCCAATTGATTATCGAATTTATGATAAGGATGTTGATGATAAGACCAAAAATGATCATCTCCAAGAAATGGCCTTGACAGCTTTCAAAAGAGGATTTACTCCTGCCTTTGTCATGTTTGATAGTTGGTATTCCGGAAATGAAAATTTGAAGTTGATTAACCGTCTTGGATGGTTTTATTTCACACGAGTTAAGAAAAATCGTATGGTCAATCCCGATGCCCAAGGTAATGTTCAAGTGTCATCATTAAATATACCAGAGGAGGGATTAGAAGTCCATTTAAAGAAATATGGATTTATTCGTCTTTTTCACTCACTAAATCGTAAAGGTGTAAGTAGATATTGGGCAACCAATTTTTTGCCGATGAATAATGAAGATAGGCTGGTTTTACAATCTATTTGCTGGACAATCGAGAATTATCATAGGGCTATCAAAGAACTATGTGGTGTCGAAAAATGCCAAGCTAGAAAGGGAATTATCCAACGAAATCATATTAATTGCTCACTTCGGGCATATTTACGATTCGAAGTCAATAAATTTTTGAATGGTGTTACTCCGTACGATGCTCAATGGCAAATCATAAAAGTTGGAATTTCAGAATATATTCAGAACCCAAAATATGCGCTATAAATTTTTTAGAGGTTGTTCTGCGTAACTCCTACTGGAATATCACGGTCACCAATACGAACATGGAATCCGGCAGTCTGACAAACGGATTTAGAATCACCAGATCCGGGACTCAAAGTAAGATCGGTATGTCAGATGGCAAGACCTGGCACCTTGATCTGAACGGAAACAATGTCTGGGACTCTTCGAGTGACCTTTCTGCCATCTTCGGTTCCGCCGGGTGGAAAGCTGTGTCTGGGGACTGGAATGGCGATGGGATCACCGAACTGGGTATATCAGATGGCAAGACCTGGTATTTTGACCTTGATGGGAATAATGTCTGGGATCCATCCATAGACAAAACCAGCATCTTTGGTCTTACCGGCTGGTTTCCGGTCAGTGGTGACTGGGACGGCGATGGAACAACCGATATCGGCGTTGTAAATGGGGATACCTGGTATCTTGATCTGAACGGCAATGCGGTCTGGGATGCATCAACAGACAAAACATTTAAATTTGGAGCATCCGGGTGGAAACCTGTCGCTGGTGACTGGAACGGAGATGGTAAAAGTGAGATCGGAATATCAGACGGCAAGACCTGGTATCTGGACCTGAACGGAAATAATATCTGGGAACCATCTCTGGATGCGAGTTCTGTCTTTGGTCTAACTGGCTGGCTTCCGTTTACCGGAGACTGGAACAGTGATGGTATTACCGAAATAGGAGTTGTCAATGGTAATACGTGGTATCTGGATATGGACGGAAACAATGTCTGGGATGCATCAATCGATAAAACCTTTATTTATGGTACATCAGACTGGTATCCGGTATCCGGTAACTGGGTATAGTCATTTTCCATTTCGGGGTTTTTCTATATGATATTACCCCTGAATTGTACCAATTTTTGCATTACCAAGGGATATTAAAAATGATAATCCCTAAAAAAATAAGTATACATGCTCCAATCTTTTTTAATGTCACTTTCTCATGCAATAAAAGCCATGAAAACAACACTATAACTACAAGGTTAAGTGATGCAATTGCATATAATAATTTTAAAGGTATTATTTTCAAAATATATACATTTATTATTGTAACTAGTAAAATTGATCCATATGCAATAATAGTGTATGGATTAAAATATGCGGTGAAAATAGAATCATTCTTATTTCCCTTATACATTGCTCCAATCTTTAGCAATACTTGACCAATGCCTGTAAAAAAAACAGTAAGGAACAAGAGTAAGAAGATGAATGTCATGATGCATTTTCCATTTCTTGTGACAGAACAAGTATCCCAAATAAAATAAAGATCAAACCGGCAATATTGAAAAACGTCACTCCTTCATGAAAAAAAACTGCCGAATATAAGAGTACAAAAAAATTTACCAGACCCATGAAAGGATACGCGAATGATAACGAAAAAAAGCGTAACGCCTGCTGCCATACAATAGCTTGAAGAACCAGGCAAAGAAGTCCGAGAATATAAAAGATATTTGTCAATATTTCAATTAGAGAAGGATTTGAAGACAGAGATAGTGTTGCATATTTCCCAATAATTCCACTAGCGGACTGGAATAATATCGAAAGAATGATAAAAGAGAAATTTAGACCCGTTTTCATTTTAAAGTTCAATTTCATCAATTACATATTGCTGCCCGTATGAAACTTCCATAAGGATTCTGCGAAGGTATTCACCAATTATTGCGATGGAAAATAAAATAGTCCCTCCTAGAAATGATAAGGCGACCATAAGGGAATTCCATCCCATTACTCCATATGATGGATCAATAATATACCTGCCAATTATCGATAATCCGTAACCAAGGCTAAAAAGACTGATGAAGATTCCGAAGAGTCCAATCATTACTAATGGGAGTGTAGAATAGTTTATTATGAGATTTAGTGAGAGTGATAAATATTTTCGGATATTGTAGTTTGACTTTCCATATTTTCTTGGGTTATGGGTTACCTCAACGTTAGTAATTTTTCTTGTTGGAACGCTTTTTTGCATCAATGCAGGTAAAAAAATATATGAGGATTTGATCGAAATCATATTTTTTACCACATCCCTTTTTAGTATTACGAAACTGGAAATAAATATGTCTGTAGGAATATCCAGAATATGGTGTATAAATCCTTGGTATCTCCTGCTAAAAAAATTTTCAATCGAACTATGATATTTAACTTTATATTTACCAAAAACAACAGAATATCCCTCCCAAATTTTATCAATTAATATCGGAATATCTTCTGGAGAATTTTGGAGGTCATCATCCATTACAATAATATATTCACCTTTAGCGTAAGAAAAACCACAAAGCAAAGCATTATGCTGACCAAAATTTTTAAGGAGGTGGATAATTTTTAGCTTATTTGTCGTTTGATGAAGTTTTTTTAATAAATTCCAACTATCATCATAACTACAATCATCAATCAAAATAATTTCAAATTGTTCGGTTATTAAAAACATTGAGGAAAGAATTCTATTGACTAACTCCTCAAGAGATTTTTCACTATTGTATACTGGAATGACGATTGAATATTGAATACAGTCATCATTGTTTTCCATTCCTCCACCCCCAAATATAATTCGGTGCTTTATCTCCACAGTTGAAAATTAAATCAATAATAGAAACCGAATGTTCAAATCCGTTCCACAATTGAGGATATTCAGGGTAACCAGAGTAGTCCTTGAATTCAAGTTCGATATTTGCATTAGAAAATTTGTCTATTTTTATATAATTCTTTGCTGCAGGGCCAGACATATATGAATTTGCTCCGATTTTTTGACAAATTCCAATTAACTTATCATCTTTTGTTCCATCTACGTTTAGATCTGTTGATTTTGAAAATTTCGTTTCTATTCCTAATATTTTTGAAATCTTTTTTATTGCAAATATATTCAATTCTGATAAAGAATCAAAATTTTTTATAAAAATATCTAAAAGCTCTTTTTTATAATTTTCATAATAATGAGCTTTACAATATGAGTGCTCAATTTGTCTTTTTTGTTTCTCGATCCAATTTGATGAATAATCAATCTTGACATCAAAAATTTTTTGATGAATCCCTCCTGTAACTGGGACTATTATCCATTTCGGACCATGAGGTGTTTTAATTCTATTTCGGTTTCTCCAGTCTTGTTTTGTATATTGAACATCCTCAAGAAAAACAAATACGTCCACATCGTGGATTATATCAAAATAACCTTTCCACGGTAAATAGTTTGATTGAATAATTGCCGCTTTCATTTTTGAATTCGTTATTAATTAATTGAATTAGGAAAATATTAAATTTTGACTTTTAAACTGTTATGATAAATTTTTTTTGCAGGATTTCCACTATAAACCCCTTTTTCATCAGTATCCGAATTTACAACAGAACCCTGACCGATTATTCCCATCTTTCGGATAATTACATGATCTTTTATAGTAGTATTCATCCCAACAAAGCAATATGGTTCAATTGTTACCATTCCTCCAATACACGCAGATCCCGCGATATAGCAATGATCTTTAATAAATGAATCATGAGCAATATAACTCGAACCATTTATTATTACATTATTCCCAATTTCTACAAATGGTTGAATAGTAGGATTCTCATGAATGAAACAATTTTCTCCAATTTTTAAATCTGGCCAATAATTAACTTTTGAACCAATATAGGAGATTAATTGATATCCCTTTTTCTTTGCATCATGATATTTTTGCGCTCTTATTGTATTAACTACTGAATAACCAATTGCGATAAACATTTTATATTCAGATGGTGGATATTGTTCCTCAATTTTCTCATATGGAAACACTGGAAGATTACAAAATTGATCTTCTTTGATATACTCTGAATCCACAGTAAAACCCATGATGTCGAAAACTGAATCGTTCAAAAGATAATAATATACCAACTGAGCAAAGGACGAATTCCCAAAAATTACCACTTTTTCCATAGAAATCACTTTTCCATTTATGAAGATTCAATTACTAATGAGCGTTAAATAGGAAAAACTGGAGAAAAAATACGTTTAGATTTTCGTTCATATATTAGTCTCCCATCCAAAAAATTTTATTTTAAGTCAATAACCGATTTATCTATATAAGATATAATTCATATGGTATCAAATATTGGTTGCGAAAAAGTATGTAAATAACTACCTTGTTAGTCAATGTGGATCAATTTAAATTTAAAAATTCTGTATTCAGAAAAAAGGACATTTTAATTTTGGACTTAAAAAAAGACGGAATATTTAGACAAATTATTAATTGGTTAATAAAATAATGATATGGGTGAATTTATGGATAATTATTTAGATGAATATGAAGAGGGATATAGTACAACAAATCAACACTGGATTGACAATCAACTCTCTATGGAATGGTATCCCCGTAGAATAATTGAAATTTCTGCATCGACTGGTAATGAATCGTTATTAGACTTAGGGTTGGGTCATGGAAAAACAACTGATTTTTTTGATAATTTTTTTAGAGATTATGAAGTGATTGAGGGTTCATCGCTCTTCATTAAAAAATATCAAATCGAAAATCCTGAATCAAAAATTATTTTTCATAATTGTTTTTTTGAAGATTTTAATTCGCCAAAAAAATGGGATCTAATAATAATGGGTTATATCCTTGAACATGTGAAAGATCCAGATCTCATTTTAAAAAAATATGCAGATTTTTTAAACCCAGGGGGTGCCATTTATATTGTGGTTCCTAATGCCGAATCACTTCATCGCAGGATTGGATATGAGGCAGGATTGTTAAATGATTTGTTTAAATTATCAAATGATGATTTGATGTTCGGTCACCAGAGATACTTTACTGTTAAAACTCTTACTGATTTCGTCCATTCGCATAACTTAAAAATCACAAGAATCGAAGGTATTTTTATAAAACCTATCACATCTCAACAGATACGAAAATTGGAACTATCATCAGAAATATTAATGGGTATGTGTAAGGTTGGTATTGAATACCCTGAACTTAGTAATAGCATTTTAATGGAAATAAAGAAAAAATGATAGAATTCAGGAAAAAATATCCCGCTTATTTTTTATTTTAAATTATCTGGCAACCATCAATACCTATAATCTGCCCGCTGATATAATCAGCAGATGATGAACTCAGGAAAACAATTACCTTTGCGATATCTTCTGCAGTACCAATACGACCAAGATTAATATTATTCAATAATCGTTGCTTCTTTTCTTCCTTAACATCTTTTGTAAGATCTGTGTCAATAAAACCAGGTGCCACCGCATTGACTGTTATCCCATATTCGTCAGATCTATTACAATTTTATATAATAGTAAACTATATAACTAAGAAGATCCCCATTACTATAATTAATGAAAGATGAGGATGTTTCATTAGAAATAGACTCCATAAAAACCATTGATCATCTTGGAATCGTTGCAGGCACGTTCCATAAGCTTGGTTTAGCTCCTATAATTGACCGGGCAATCCCTAAAATTGGTCAACATCAAATATCAAGTTCTCAAATTTTATTAGCCCTCATTCTCAACGGACTTGGATTCACAGAGAGACGACTCTATCTTTTTCCCGAATACTGCAAGCATCTTGATTTGGAACGTCTCATAGGTCCGGATATTTCTGCAAAAAATCTAAATGAATCAGTCATTGGTCGCCTTTTGGATACGATATATGCATATGGCCCCAGCAAGCTCTTTACTGATCTTGTCACCCAGATGTTTACTGTTTACAAAGATGGAGTACAGCTTTGTCATGTTGATACAACCAATTTCAGTGTTCATGGTGAATATGGAAATGAATCCGGAGATGGATGTATCAAAATTACAAAGGGACATCCAAAAGACAAACGCTGGGATTTAAACAGATTTGCCTTAAGTATGGTGGTTAACCAACACGGGATACCGATTTTTGCTCGTGCACACGATGGCAACGAATCAGATAAGGAAGTTCTTGTGCAAACAATCCTATCATTGCAAGATTCATTCACATTTGATCCTGATGTAATCTTCATGGGTGACAGTGCCCTGTATACTGATAAAAACATCAAAACCCTCGGTCCGGAAACAAGGTGGATATCAAATGTCCCAGCCACAATAAATGAGATGACAGAGTTACTCAAATCTGATCTTCTCTTCACTCCTACCTCAGATCCACGGTATTCTTGCAGTAGCGTTGACTCACATTATGGTGGTGTTCCTCAAAAATGGATTGTTGTCTCATCTGAAGAGATGAAAGCTCGAGAATTGAAGACGTTTGAGAAAAACCTCCCTGTGAGGTTCAAAGCCGCATTAAAAGGGTTAAAACAGATTTCTAAAGTATGCTATGCATGTGAAACAGATGCCAATAACGCTCTCTTACGCTATCTTAATGAAACACCTTTAGTAAAATTGGTGGATTCAAGGATCAAGGTCAGTTATAAACGGGAAAATGGTAAGAAGGGGCGCCCAAAAGCAGGAGAAACGTTAATCCCACAATATTCGATCGATGCAAGGGTTGAACTTGCTCAGGATTTCGTTGAAAGTGAAAAACAGTATCTGGGCAGATTTATTCTTGCAACGAATGTTTTGAGTTTGGATTCTGAAACGGTTCTGAATCACTATAAAGGACAGATGCTTGTCGAAAAAGGTTTCCGGTTTTTAAAGGACAAATCATTCCGGGTTGCTGAAGTTTATCTGAAAAGTGAAAAAAGGATCGAGGCTTTATGTATGGTTATGGTTCTCTGCCTCATGGTTTACTCATATACTGAAATGCTGCTGCGAAAAAGGCTGAAAGAAGAAGATGAAACGGTGTTGAATCAGAAGAAGAAACCTACCTCTCGTCCAACGCTCAAATGGATTTTTTTTAAATTCAGAGAGATTAAGAGGGTGTTGCATGACTAAAATTTGGAAAATTTTTGGTAAGTACTTTTTCTTATCAACATCTTTAGAAAATTGTCTCCGATCATTCTGCCCAAAGATGATAATGCATCGGACAATATTGAATAAGGTATTCTAATACCCACTCCCTTATTACAGATAATATGCCGCTTCTTTTGCAGGATCAGTTCTCTGAATTTCTTCAACTCCCCTCTTGAACAGACCTTCCGAAGATTCTGTGTTAAACAAATCAAACTCCATTCATCCTGACAATGTGATATTCCCCTTCTCTGCAATTTTCTTAAATTGCGATTTTCTTTAATCCATCCAAATGCGGGTTCAACAATCGTTTTTCGTTGTGAATATGTCTTTTTGGCACCATACGGAGTCATTGTCACTTCCATAATCCCTTTAGCAATAGAAGCGGGTGTTGGAATATTATCATCTTGAATGAGATTTCTCGTACACCAATCACCAATAGATGCTAACGTTGGAATACTGCAAATGCCATCAAAAAGTTGATCGGAAATTCGTTCAAGTTCAAGTAAACTTCTCTCGAGGCCTCTAATACTGAAAATATCTGGTTCATGGCATGTAGAACAGAGAAATCCAATATCCTGCTGTTTCATATACAGATAGTTTTCATAGCTCCAATAACCAGCATCAGTAAGTAAATTAAGATATTCAAGCGATAAGCCGGTTAATTGAGCAATTTCCTCTAATCTTTCATAACATGGTTGAAGTAATCTGTAATCAACGGGTGAATTACTTAAAAACGGAACCAGAATATAGCCATCCTGGTTTACAATTATCTGGCCATTATATCCTTGAATACAACCAGGCCCACTTTTCATTATTGAACTATCAGGATCTGTAGTGTTTGCAAGACTTTGCTCATCAGGGTTTTTTGCAGGCTTTTTAGGTTTTCTACCTCGTTTCCTTTTTCCAGACTCTCTCTCCTCTTCCTCCCTTTGGGCAATCTTCTCTTCCTTTTTTTGGGATTTCTCCTTATGTTCAGCCTCAAGTCGTTCTTTTGCTTGAATGAATCGTTTTATCCTTTTTGAGTGAGTCTTAAAATCATCGGGAACCTCGTTACCTGATTTATCCGGGCCATAAAGACGATCCTCGACATCATCTTTTTCTTGGACTTCCTTTAGATATTTTTGAATTTCTCCCTCAATCTTTTCATATGGCATGTTCGATCCAAGTGAAGCATTCGCCTTTAGTTTTGTTCCATCCAAGGCGAGAAGGACGTTATTGATTAATCCTGCTTCATTAAGGAGAGTCAATACTGGAATGAAAAGTTGTCCAATAAAAGAACTGTTTTTCTTGATAAATCGCGAGATTGTGGAATGGTCTGGGAGAGAATTGCGGGTTACTATTCTAAATCCTACATCGTATCTGCATTTATTCTCTATTTGACGGCTTGAACGAACTCCATTAAAATATGAGTAAATGATCAAACCAGTCATTATTTCTGGATGATAAAATGCCGCACCTTGGCCGTCTTCCCGGTATTCCTTATATAATGGGGATAGGTCGAGAATTGAGATTAAATCAATTAATATATGGCAGAAATCATCACTCGGAACCCAGTCTCTAATATCCTCAGGGAGAAGGTAAAGTTGTTCAAAATCCCGACCTATCGTATTATACATTGAGTATATGTTGGACGTACTAAGGTAAAGTACTTTTGATTGACCTTAGTTAAAAAATTATGGGGGGATCTGAGTTGTGCAACACCCTCTTAAGTCATGTATTATTTCTGTCAATGATGCACTCCATTCATCTATCCAGAATTTGGATCGAGAACTATTGAAGATATTGCGATTGCTTGGGCCGGAGTACGAAAAATTCTATAGTTGAAAAAAGATCTGGCGAATGTGGGGTTATTCCAAATTTTCCTAATTCTTTTGCTGCGGATTTTGTCATCCCAATAACAAAAGCTTTACTGGCAGAATAGACAATCTGACCATCACTTCCATTGACTCCAACAATTGAAGAAAGATTAATAATTTTCCCGGATTTCTTCTTCATCATCATCTTTGCTGCATATTGCATACACAAAAAAGAACCCTTGCAATTTGTTGCAATTATTTCATCAAATTCTTCTGATGGAGTCATGAGAAGAAGATTATTCTTCATTATTCCGGCATTGTTTACAAGAATATCCAGATGGCCGTAAATCTCTTTGATTATCCTGAACATACGCTTGACATCTTCGCCGTCTGAAATATCCGCCTGAATACTTATTACCTCGCCGCCATCCTGTTTTATCAGATTAACTAACTCGTCTGCTGCTTCGCTGTTAACATGATAATTCACTATGACCTTTGCATGATTTTCTCCAGCAAGTAGAGCGGTTGCTCGTCCGATTCCTCTGCTGGCCCCGGTTATTAACATCACTTTGCCATTGAGCATGTAATTTACCTCATCAATTGTTTCTTAAAATAACCCACCGCACCAAACGGTTCAGAGTCATTATCCCATCCCACGGCTGAGTGAAGTCATGCATCGTGCCAGGATTTACGATCCGATCCACACCTTGAGATGTAATATCCCGGGCAAAAACTTCTCGTTTTTCCTGATTCAAAATTCCAACTGATATTGCCTGAATCTTATGATTCACCAGGGGGATTACATCATTAATAGAATTTATCTCCTTGATGAATATGCATTTTCCTTGTATTGGTTCTTCAAGGCAGATCTCCTGATCAATGAGGATGGTCCAACTCAGATCACTTGGAGCAATACAGTTCTTTTCATCAGAAAGTAAGTAACGAGTCCGAGTGTTTATGATCTTCGAAGAGTGACCGGTCGAGATCTCTTGATTGCGGAGTGTTTCAGGCAAATCTTTAAAGGTATCCTGAATCCACGAGGCAATCGTCATTATCGGGTACTTATTTTTTTCCATAAACACTACATGGGGGGAAGAACAGGCCATCTGATTGAAAACTGCAATATCTTTTACCATCATTGGGAGAGAACTCTTAAAAGAGTCAGATTCAATATACTGCTTGTCAAATACAGCAAATGAATATTTCGGTCCAAAAATAATAGTTTCACAATGATCCTTACAGGGTAAAAGAGATATTGCACGAACTGCTTTACTCCCCCCAAAAATAACCCGGCAATCTCCTGCAAGAGAAAATTTCTCACTCAAGCGGGCAGATTTACCTTCAAAGGTCACTATTGCTATCGTATCAAGGAGAGTCTTTCCAGAGTAGGTCACACCATTATAATTTACTGAAATATTTACGAGTTCCCGGAGGATAGAAAGGATTAGGGGGACAAACACTTCCGGCATTTTAACAATGTTGCCATTTTTTGAAAGAATGGCCTGAACAATGGAAAAAAATCCCAGCGTTGGCATATTTGCTGCAATCCAATGGCATACGATCCCACGAGGTTGGGCCATCATCAAAAAATTCGTCTCGGTTTGTAAAAAACCATCCAAGTATCCTTTATTAGAATAATTAACCCGGCAGATTAGATCAAGGTTTTCGCGTCGAAGCCATAGTGAGATATAACTGACCCCGGGATGAGTGTTGATTTCAGGTTTTTTAAGAATCCCCTTTCCCAGAACATCGAGAATTTTTATGATGGCGTCAAGTGGTATTGCGGCAAGTGCTTTTCTCTTGTTTTCTATAATATGAGAAATTTCGTCAAAATTTTCAGTGTTTTGCGTTTCAAATTTTCCGTTCATGAGATGGCAGGTGATCATCTGTCAGACTCCCGAAATGTATCGCCACATCCCCGAGGTTCTGATTTTTCAACCCGTGACACAAACCGGAAATATCGACCTTTGCGCCCACAGGGACAGTCATCTACACCTATCATGACCCCAATATCTTCGGTCAAAACAGCCTGATCATAATAGCTATCTGCGAGGATACTCATCACCTCTATGAGACCATTCTTCCCAATTTCACAGGTATCAAGGGTGTAAGGATCACGGATAATGACTTGTGAAAAAGCGGGTATATGCTTGTTGCCACATTCACAATCAACAAAGATGATACCTGTCTGCTCGGCCATCCCGTAAAAATCGAGGATGTTCTTTGATTGGGTACAAAAGATTTCAGCAATTCTATCTGAAAAAACCTCTTTAGAAACAGCAAGATCATGCATCTTTTTCCATCCTCCCCCATGGAACAACCTGAAATCATTAAATAAAAACCTGATATTTCCCTGTCTTATTTTTTCAAAAAAGATCGTCCAAATAATATAAGTAAATCCAAAAGCATACACGTCTTCATATGAATAGTTATTCACGATATCTTCAATAATAGGAAGATTCAGGGAAAGTTTCCCGTTTTCTTCTTTCAGGAGATAGAAGATTTTTTTTGCATAAATGCTTAATCCCCGAACGCCGGCGGTTCGTGCAGAAAAGGCCATCTCTGGTTTGTTAATTCCTTCATGATCGATAACAAGAAATATCCTTCGTTTATTACCCAGATAATCTGCAAGAATTGATTTTAACGCCTTTATCTGGTTAAGAGTTGTGGCTTTGTCCAGAGGAATTTTACTGGGGATTCCACCTGTTGTCCCACTGGAGTTTAGAATCTTAACGATCTCCTGTTCAGGGCAGATTTTGAGATCAAATTCTTTAAACATCTGAACAGGGATATAAGGTATCTCTTCCAGTCTTTGTATTGCATTGATATCGATGCCACATTTATTGAAATAATTATCAATGTGTGTATTGTTACACCTGGCAACCTTCAGTTGTTCTTTAATAATCGATAAAAGAAATTCATTCTTATCCCGGTCAGAGAGCGAGTATGGAGCTAGGGCTACAATTTCCTCACGAGTTACTGCCTCTTTAGATAGGGTTGTAAGATCATTTGGCAACTTCTCTTACCTCCTTTCTTCGCTCAAGTATTGCAGCGAGTGTCTTTTTATCTACTTTATTCGAGGCATTGAGAGGAAATTCTTGAATAAAGAAAATTTGTTTTGGAATTTTATAAGATGGCAGATGTTGCGTACATCGTGTGAGGATCTGCTCCCTCAAGGATGATTCAGGGATTTTACCTGGTTGGACAACAGCGATTACGGCCTCTCCCATAATTTCATCGGGCAGCCCCAGTACTACACAACCATTGACTCCATCAATAGAACAGATGAATTCTTCAATTTTATTGGGGGAGATACGATATCCACCGGATTTGATGATGTTTTTTGTTCTTCCGATAACATAGATATACCCTTCATCATCAACAGTTGCAAGATCCCCTGTATGGAGACGGCCACTTTTAATGACACTTTGAGTACCTTCAGGATCTCCATAGTAACCCTTCATAATGTTATCACCAATAGCAGTGATTTCACCAGTCTCCCCTGACTGTACTGTTTTTCCGTCTCCATTAATTACTTCGAGAGTAACTCCTGGAATGCCCTTTCCTATGGAACCAAGCTTAGTAAGTACTTTATCAGGTGGAAGAAAAGAGAGTCTTGCCGTAGCTTCGGTTGCTCCATACATCACAAAAAACTCCTTTTGCGGAAAAGCTTCGGCAATTATCTTAATGTATTTGTTCGGCAATTGCCCTCCAGCCTGCGTCATGTATCGAAGTGTGGGCATATCCTCTTTTAAAAATGGAGTTTTATTAATAAGAATCTGATAGGTGCTCGGAACACCTGCAAATCCAGTACAGAAAAAAGAATTGATATCCCGAATAACTCCACCAAGGAAGATATGGTTAGCGATAACAATACTTCCTCCGATTCGGAGATGAGTGTGTAACAATGACGCCCCATAGCAATAAAAAAAGGGAAGTGTGGCACAGACACGATCCTGGGAAGTGAGTTTGAGATACTGGACAATTGATTCAGTGTTAGCACATAGGTTGCCGTGAGTTAACATAACACCTTTCTTAGTGCCGGTGCTCCCAGAAGTAAAAATCACAACCGCTACGTCGTTATCCCTTACATGAATTGTATTTGGTAATTTGGAAGTTGGAAGAGTAACAAGGAGATCTTCGGTAAGAATTTTTTCATTGTTTGAGAACTTTGACAAAAATTTCTTCTGGACAAAAAAAGCAGAGATACGGCATCCATTAATGATACTTGTCAGAGATTTGTCTGATATTGACGTCTCCATGAGAAGTGCCCTATTTCCACTCTTCAAAATTGCAAGGTAGGCAATTATAAAAAAAGGAGAATTTTATGAGAGCAGAAGACATTCATTCCCCCAACCAATAGTATGAGAAAGATAAGCCGCAAAATTATCAATCTGTGATTTTATTTCTTTATATGTGATACTGCCATCCTTGTACAGAATACACTCTTTTGAGGGATTTGTTTTTAGTTCAAAGAGATAATCGACGAAATTCATATCTGTTATGTGAGATACTTCTGTAAAATTACCTTTACTTTTCCAAAAGTCTCCATTGCGATGATGTCATCCATCTCAATCTCTATATCAAATGTTTCCTCAAGCATAGCCACCAACTGAAGGTGTTTTAATGAATCCCAATGAACGCATGAGTTATAGGAAAGAGAATCGGTTACCTCCCGAGCAGGTAGTCCCAGAACTTCACAAAATATGTTTTCTATTTTTTTTTCATCATAACATGTCATATTATTTCTCCTTTTGAATAATGCAGAATGCTAGAGCCATACTGGAACTGTGTGAAAGACTTAGTTTTATGCGGAGGTTTTCATTCTCATTTGAATTAATTCTAACATTTGGGACTCCTGATTCGTTATTAATTATTTCTATTGCTGGATAAAAAATATGAGTGACATTAAGACTATAGAGTGCCTTGATAACAGCCTCTTTTCCTGCATAACGTGCGGCTAGGTGAGGAGCAGGTGCATCTTTAGACATGCAGTATTCCAATTCTGGTTTCGTATAATTTTTTTCAAGAAATACCCTAAATTGTCTCTCCTGAAAATTCTCGAACCGCCGGATTTCTTCAATATCAGTACCAATACCGATTTTTTCAAATGAATCATATTTCATGCTCAGTAATTCACCTCCATGAATAATTTAATGAGAGTGATACAAACAACGTTTTAGATCGTTCTTGTTTTTTCAGGTTTTATCATTATTTTTAAAAAAAACCCTATCCGATGAAGATCACTAACACTAAAGAAATTAATTATTACGTCTTAATTCCTCAACCACCTGTTTCAGACGAGATAATATGAAATTTTCCTCATCATTACTCATTCCTGTAAATAATGGCAATCTTAGCAATCGACCACTAGTCTCTTCTGTTACCGGTAAATCACCATCCTGGCAACCAAATGTCTGTCCCATCGGTGAGGAATGTAATGGGATATAATGAAATACTGCATGAATCCCCGCTTCCTGTAATTGTTTCATCACCGTATCTCTCACACTCTGTTCCTGGAACAAAACATAAAAAATATGGGCATTATGTTCGGCGTAATCGGGAATTACCGGTAACCTGATCACTCCCGACTCCTCAAACGGTTTTAACTGGGTATAATATTTATACCAAATCTCCATCCTTTTCTGATTAATTTCATCCATTGCCTCTAGTTGAGCAAATAAAAACGCAGCCAGAATTTCACTCTGCACATAACTGGACCCAACATCCACCCAGGTATACTTATCAACCTGACCACGGTGAAACTTACTCCGGTCAGTTCCTTTCTCCCGGATTATCTCCGCCCGCTCGATTAGGTCAGGGTCATCCCGGTTAATAACGAGGGCTCCACCTTCACCACAGGTTATATTTTTGGTTTCATGGAAACTGTAACAACCAAAGTCTCCGATGGTTCCGAGATACTTACCCTTGTATTTCGCACCAACCCCCTGTGCTGCATCCTCAACAACCCATACATTGTACTTTTTTGCAATGGCCATTATCTCATCCATCGGACAGGACACTCCGGCATAATGAACCGGATAAATAGCCTTCGTCCTTGGAGTAATTGCCTCTTCTATCTTTGCCGGATCGATATTGAGTGTAACCGGGTCGATATCCACAAAAACAGGTCTTCCTCCAGCCATTACCACCGGGTTTGCGGTAGAGACAAAGGTGAAGGAGGGCATAATCACCTCATCTCCGGGCTGTATATTGATGAGACGGGTAGCCATCTCAAGAGCACTCGTGCATGAGGTGGTGAGAAGAACCTTCCGTGCCCCGAACTTCTCCTCCATTAACTGTTCGCACTTTTTTCCGTAAGGTCCATCACCACTTATTGGTGCTCCGTTCTGAATATTCGTTAAGATATCATTGATGTATTTTTGTTCATTTCCGGTTCGATAAGGGCGGGTAAATGGAATTTTCATGAAGAATTCTCTATGATATTATCTCTTGAAAGCATAAGCTCATTTGCATACACCAGTGACTCAAACGTTCCGGCATCAGTCCAGTCCCCGGAATAGTACTCATACTTCATCAGACCCTGCTTTACGTACCAGTCATTCACCGAACTGATCTCAAGCTCACCACGATGAGATGGACTAACGCCCCGGATGACATCAAACACATCAGGATTATAGAGGTATACCCCAATCACCGCATAACAACTTTTTGGCTGACATGGTTTCTCCTCGATACACAGGAGCATCTTCTTGTGCTCATCAAGTGCAGCAATCCCATACCGCTCCGGATCACCAACTGCCTTTAAAAGAACCATAGCACCTTCTTTTTGTTCAGAGAACGCAACAGCATACGGACTGATACTTGAGGTCAGGATATTATCCCCAAGGATAACAACCATCTTTTCATCATGCACAAACCCTTTGGCAAGAAGGAGTGCATCAGCAATCCCGCCGGCAGTATCCTGGACTTTAAAAGTGAAGTGGCATCCATACTCGGCACCACTTCCGAGGAGTTGGACAACCGCTCCCATGTGATCCTTACTGGTAATTACAAGAATATCTTTGATGCCTGCTGAGAGGAGTTGTCTGACTGGATTTAATATCATTGGCTCCTTGCCCACCGGCAGCAGATGCTTATTGGTAACTTTCGTAAGAGGATAAAGCCGGGTTCCCGTCCCTCCGGCAAGGATTATCCCTTTCATTTCATTACAGGTTTTTGTGCAATGCAGATAAGACTACTGCCAACGGGGAGATCAAAAAAGTGGATCAATTTCCGTTCAAGCCATAAAGCGTGATAAAGCAGTTCATTAAGAACCCCCGGGATCATCAGTTCATCCACCCCATAATCTTCTTCTCCCTCTCTATTGCTATGTAATAGAAAGATATCTAAAAGCATTCTTTTAATCAGAAGGATGGGATAAGGGATTGTCATAAAATACGAGAGCCGAATCGGAGTAAAACCTGCCAATGATACCTTCTTCATTAATCCTTTGGCATGGTATCTTCGCTTATGACCTGCATATTGATCAATAGCGGACCAGAGTGACTCACCAGCGGGGACAGTGATCAGACAGATGCCACCTGGTTTTATGGCCTGATACAGTCGGTGAAGTGCTAACTCATCATCATCAAGGTGTTCAAGGACATCACAAGCAATAACTGCATCAAACTCATCATAAAACGGAAGATCATAGAGATTGCAGCGGAAGAATTTTTCTCCGGAATTTCGTTTTCTTGCAAAGGAAAGGCCCTCCAAAAACATGTCTGCACAAGTCATCCGGTACCCCATTCTTGTAAGATACTGGGAAACTAGACCTGTCCCACACCCAACTTCACACACCTGCGGAAGGAAATCCACCTCTGATACACCATCACCTGTATGGTCAGCATTGCCCGGGAGGTATCGCTTTAAAAATGCTCCAATAATTTCGTTTCTTGATCTGAACCAGAAGTGCTTTGCTTCATGTTTATAGAGGAGAGAAAATCCTTCTGTCGGGAAGAAATACTCATCAGAACCAGAGACAGGGAGACAAAAAACTCCATCCCTCTCTTCAATTTGATAATTGCATGAGGGACAGCAAAGCGGAGGTTTACCCGTCTTAAAGAGGGATTTACATTCAGGACACTGGATCATTGTTACCTTCTAATATACTGATCTTTCCTTCTGGTCCACATTTTCATTGAAAATTTTGGTAGTGCCCTGTTAGCAAGCTGGTAATACTAAGTGCAAATAAAGTATTAAATTTTATGTACTAAAAATTAATATAAGTTTAGATATAATTATTTTCATGGTTGGAAAACGTGGTCCTATATTGATTACGTGTCAAAATCCGGATTGTACTTATTTTCAAATTGAAGATGGAAAGAATATTACTAAAAATGGGCATAATTCTGCAGGCAATCAACAGTACTATTGCCATCACTGTCGACGTTTTTTTATTGAAACTAAAAATACTCCTCTGTATGATTCTCGTTTACCACGAACTGCTGTTCTCATAATTGCGAAACACTCGACTGAAAAAACTTCAATTCGAGGAGTATCTCGAGTTACCGGACACCATCGCGACACTATATCTCGATATTATCACTTAATCGGTGAACATGCTGAAAAACTCAACGATTATTTTATTCATGACATTTCCGCGGGGGATTGTGAGATGGATGAAATTTGGGAGTTTGTTCAAAAAAAAACAAGAATCTCCTAACAACTGACTCTGAAGAATTAGGTGATTGTTGGTCCTATACTTGTTTTAAAAGGGATTCTGGATTATTTTTAGCATTTGAATCTGGAAAAAGAAATATTGATACTTGTGCAGATATGTTAGTTCGATTTTTTAACCGAATGGAACTTCCAACGCCAGAAAACAAAATATCGATTTTTACTGATGGAAACGTCCAATATAGCATTTGTTTACCTGAATTATATTGTGAGCCATGCTTGGATTATGGTCAGGTGATCAAAGTAAAAGAGAAGAATAAACTTGTTTATGTCATTCGAGAGAAAATTATGGGAAATCCAGATAGTAAAGCAATCTCTACCTCAGTCATTGAGGGCTACAATAATAAAATCAGACAACGATTGAGCCGTTTTGGAAGGAAAACTGCCTCTTTTTCAAAAAAACTCAATAGATTCATTTCAGCGCTAAATATCTTTCAATTTGTGCATAATTTTATCGAAGTAAAAAGTAGTCACAAGTCTCCAGCAATGTTAGAAAGTATTACTGATCATCTTTGGAATTGGAGTGAGTTTTTAAACTACCATGTTCAGTTCTAAAGGAGGCCAGTACCAAAATTTTGCGGTGATATTAAAACCGATAGATATTGAGTAAAAATTCCCAGGTTTTACCAATTCTTTGGAACAAAGTCATCGGCGTTCACAATACTTGCGCTATCTCCTGTCGCTCTTATCACGAAAAGTCCGTTTTTCTCAGCCAATGCTGCTGTCCCTGCATCTTCAGATATGAATGCCACTGCTCCGTATATTTTCTTATCAGTGTATTCTGGCATCCAGTTCTTCGCCTGTTTAATTTTTTTTAGAAAATGCTTGATATCTTCCGGCCTTAGTGTGGTTTTTACTTCAACTATTACAATTTCAGAACCGTTAATCCCAATAATGTCAAACTCATAATCGATTCCGTCACGACGGCCTTTCCTTCGTTTAATCGTGTCAGTAACTTTTATTCCTCTTTGGTTAAGAAGGGTAAGAATATCTCCTTCTACCAGAGACTCGACAAGTTTACCCCATTGAGAGGTGAAAAGCCGTTCCAGTTTGTTAAGCTTTTTATCGGTCTCTTTAAATTTCTCACTGAGTAAACGGTCAGTCTCCTGAAACTTCCGATCAGTCTCCTGGAATTTTCTATCCGTCTCCTTAAACTGTTTACTTGTTTCCTGAAACATAAGCCAGACTTTTTCAAATGACAGAGGCCGTCTATGATAGTTTCTTCAGATGAGGAGGACGATTTTGGTTTTGAAGAAGGAGTCATATATGATTATACTATTACATCTTGAGTAATTATCTGTTCTGGGAATAGTCTGAAAACCTTTTTCAATCCCGCCCAGCCACGATCTTGTTGCTGTAGGGATCTATCGGGTCTGGAATTTTCCATTATGGATAATGTGTCCATTTTATGACCAAAATTCGATATATCCTTTAAATTAAATAATTTCCAAAAGTCTTCAAGAATAATCTCTACTTGATTCATTATCATTCGAAGCGTTCCTCTTGCAATTACAGGATGATTTGGAACAGTTACTGGTCTCCGGGAGAGGTGACGGAGGTGAATATGGCTTCCTTTTTGGTCATTTACCACGTAACCGATTTTTCCAAGAACTTTTACTACTTCAATTCCGGAAAGAATGGGTAATTTTCCCTGTTTCATATTTGAACTGACACAAAACTTTCAGTTTTTTTCAAATTAGGTATGATGGGAATCCCATCGCGTGCCAAAGCGGTAAGATGAAGTTCGATTGCTTCGGTGATTTTTTCCCTCGCTTCTTCCTCAGTTTTTCCCTGAGATATACAACCGGGAAGAGATGGAACAGACACAACATACCCCCCCTCTTCATCCTTTTCAATAATTATTTAAAAATCTATTTTTATCACAAATAATTTAGATTTCGGGCCTTAATATTATTCTTGTTGTTTCAGATACCACCTGATCGTTTTAACCAGTCCTTCCTTAAATGTAATCTTTGGACACCAACTAAGTTCTCTGGTAATCTTATCGGGATCAATCGCATACCGGAAATCATGCCCCTGTCGGTCAGGAACAAAAGATATTAAATTTTCCGATACTCCTGGATCACCCGTAAGATCCCGGGTTATGTTGATAATTTTTTTGACTAAATCCAGATTCTTCCATTCATTTTTAGAGCCGATATTATAAACCTCACCAACTTTCCCATTTTGCATCACTGTAGCAATACCTGAACAATGATCTGATACATGGATCCAGTCACGGACATTCAACCCATTACCATAGACCGGGATCTTTTCTTTTTGAAGACATCGTTGAATCGTCATGGGGATCAGCTTTTCCGGGTGCTGCCAGGGGCCATAATTATTTGTGCACCGGGTGATGTTCACCGGCAGACCATATGTCTCATGCCATGCGAGAGTGAGGAGATCAGCACTAGCTTTACTTGCCGCATAGGGGCTTCGGGGTTTTATTGGGCTTGCCTCTGTGAAGAAACCATCGGGACCGAGTGTTCCATATACTTCATCAGTTGAGATCTGGATAAATTTTAAATCATCGTGTTTTCTGCATATTTCAAGCAGGTTGTAGACTCCCTGAATATTCGTCGAGATGAACGGCGATGCGTCTGTGATGCTTCGGTCCACATGTGACTCAGCGGCGAAGTTAATGATGATATCCGGGTTTGTGGTGGTGATTGCATCAGTGACTGTAGGGAGATCACAGATATTACCGTGAATGAAGTGATAGTTTGGGTTATTTTTTTGTTGAGTCAGCGCTTTCTGATTTGCGGCGTAGGTGAGGGCATCGTAGTTGATGATGGAGATGTCCGGGCAATTGTCAAAGAGATAATTGATAAAATTAGAACCGATGAATCCGGAGCCGCCGGTGAGGAAGATGGTGAGAGGTATTTGTAAAGTCATGAAGATATTTCCATATTATTTTATGCTGGATGATATAACCGGTATAAGAATTCTGATTATACTTTTTGTCCACTTTAGATGATATTATGACCGGATCTGAAACCTCATACGTACAATATCTGCACAAAATAATTCATTCTTCTCGTTTACCTTTTCTCCTGGGATTAATTATTGTTCTTCTCTATATTGCACCAGTTCTGATTCAATGGGAAGATGCACCTGTTCTCAATCATGACTGCCTTGATTCTAATGTGGTATGGTATTTAATTCTTGGCCAGTCCGGAAAACTCTTTGGATCATATGATGGAACAATCGAGCAGATAATGGGAGGTATTTCCCGGAATTCTTTTCCATCTGAATTTAATGTCGTAACATTATTATTTACTTTCTTCGAACCAATCACTGCATATTTTCTGAATTTTTCTATCATCCATCTCATCGCTTTCATCGGGATGTTTTTCTTTCTGCGTGAGTTTTATCCCGGAGGGAAAGAGTATCGATATTTAATCCCCGGGGTCTCTTGTGCATTTGCATTATTGCCATTTTATCCACCTGCTGGATTGAGCATTGCAGGCTTACCGCTCATGTTATATGGTTTTTTCTCTCTCATTCGAGATGGGTGGAGATTGTGGTCACTTCTGCCATTAATATTATATTCTTTCTATTCAAGCGGGGTCTTTACCGGATATTTCTTACTCCCGATTCTATTCCTGTATTGCGTTTTGATTTCGGTTTATCAAAGAAAAGTTTTATGGAGAGGTATTTATGCGATATTCTTCGCGGGTCTCCTTTTTTTAATTTGTGATTATCGACTATTCTGGGAGATGTTTTTAAATAATTCATCCATCTCTCATCGAGTCGAATTTTCATCTATTGGGTTACCTTTCATTGATACTTTTCAGACAGGTTATGGTATGCTTTCCTCCGGACAGTATCATGCTGAAAGCCTGCATCAGCTCATTGTTCCCGTGTTATGGGTATCTTTGGCTCTGATGGTTATTCACCAGTTAGGGAAAAAGAGAGATATTAATCGATATATTATCTATTTTGGTACCCTTTTATCAGGAGGTTTAATCCTTTCTCATTTAACGTCCCGTGTGAATGGAGATTTAATCACTCTTTTCTTATGGAGTTCGATAATTTTCTTTCTTTTTCTTCTTCTTGGACTTCATCTTAAAGGAGTATCAAAAGGAAAATTTTTAACTATTGAATGGATTATTGTCGGATTAACAACTCTTGTATTTCTTTTTTCATTTATATATCAAGTTTCAACGTTGGATTTATTCCTTTTTATTAAATCACAATTTTTTGTTTTAAATGCACTGCAAATGCGGTTTTATACATTATTACCAGTTATTTGGTATCTCATATTTGGGATATGTTCTATTTACATACTGGAAAGATCCAAAAAATTAAAAATCTTTGTTTATGGAGTGATTCTGATTCAGATAATCTTTTTATTCTCATTTCAGGGGGGTACATATCAAACTGGTGGTTATGGAAATCTTCAGGATGGTCAATATTCTTTCAATGAGTTCTATTCACCTGATGTTTTTGAATCCATCAGGGATGAAATCGGAATAAACCAAAGTAGTTATCGGGTTGGCTCAATCGGGATTCACCCGGCAATAAGTCAGTATAATGGGTTTTACACCGTCGATGGATATTTTGCTAATTATCTTCTTCAATATAAACACCAATTCAGGGAAATAATAGCCCCTGAATTGAATAAAAGTGAAAGATGGCGTGTATATTTCGATGGCTGGGGATCCAGGGCGTATATATTCTCATCAGAACTCGATGGAACATCTTATTCAAAGGGAAATGGGATTGTTCTTCAGGATCTTGACCTAAATATTACCGCTTTCAAAAATCTGGGAGGGAAATACATCTTTTCAGCAGTTGAGATTGATCCAGTTGTTAAGGGTTTATCTTTAGAGGGTGTTTACTCATCCGAAAAATCTCCATGGGAGATACGAGTGTATTCTGTTCAATGAAAGAATAATGAGGAGACTTTTTAATTTTTTACTAAACAAGTATGTCCCAACTTACCGGAGTTCCCTTTTTTAAATCCCTGTTCACCTGTTTTCCAAGTAATGTCCTATAATATTTTGGTGACAATCCTAGTCCCGGTCTGATACTCCGCAGGTTTTCTTTTGTGAAAATATCTCCTGCCTGCATATCTTCTGCAACATAAAGAGATCGTCGAAAAATCACAGATTTTTTTCCCTCTTCACCAGGCCCATATTGTACACACCCAAGTGACTGCCAGGCCCGTCTCGTCTCTTCAATTAGAATCCGGAATTCATGTGGTTCCATGGAGAATGCACTATCCACCCCGCCATCTGCCCGTGAGAGAGTAAAATGTTTCTCAATCACCGTTGCACCATGAGCGACAGCTGCAACCGCTGCGCCGATACCCATAGTATGATCAGACAGACCGACCTCACAATCAAACAACTCCCGGATATGAGGAATTGTAAGGATATTACTATTCTTCGGACTTGCCGGATAGGTGCTAGTGCATTTAAGGAGGACCAGATCCCGACACCCGGCATCCCTTGCAGTCCGGACCGCTTCATCAATCTCAGCGACGGTTGCCATCCCTGTTGAGATAATAAGAGGTTTTCCGGTTTCTGCTACCTTTTGTATCAATGGAAGATCAACGACTTCAAATGATGCGATCTTGTAGGCAGGGACATTCAGGGTTTCAAGAAACTCAACAGCGGTCTCATCAAATGGGGTGGAGAAACAGATAAGGCCGAGTTCTTCTGCCTGTTTCATGATAGGGGCATGCCACTCCCAAGGGGTATGTGCCTGCTTGTAGAGATCATACAGACTTTGTCCGTTCCAGAGGCTATTCCTATCGCTGATAAAGAATTCTCCCTCTGCGATATCCAGTGTCATCGTGTCAGCGGTGTATGTTTGGAGTTTTATTGCGTGGGCACCGGCTTGTGCAGCTGCTTCAACAATGGCAAGTGCCCGATCGAGGGAGTGGTTGTGGTTCCCGGACATCTCGGCAATGATAAATGGAGGGTGATTGTTTCCGATGATGGATCTACCGATTTGCATAATTTTCACCAGTCATTCTTTTGCATTATCTAAATTGCTTTTAGCGGTAATTTTAAGAAAAAATTTACGTCCTTTATACTCAAACCAAGCAGGGTACTTATTATTATCTACCGTTCTTAACAGATGGAATTGTGATAAAAGGCTTTTCTGAACGTCAATCTTACTATCTTCAGGGCCACGGTGTGGATAAAAAGATGGCTCACCTTCTTGCTTCAGTCCAAGTTTTGCACTATCTGGATATCCACTGACAAAATCCCTACATAAATCAACAATTTCATTCGCTAATCCACAACGCAGTTCTTCAATCAATTCATTACCTGAAAATGATACAAAAGCTTTCTCGTATATGGGTCCACTATCAACTGATTCTCCGGCTTCAAATATCGTTACTGGAATTTTATCTTTTCCTTCAAGAATTTGCCAGGTAAGAGGTGACCAACCCCTTCCTTTCGGTAAATCACTAGCGTGAACAACAAGATTGTTTCGATGCTGCATCAACCGATTTTTATCTACTATCTTCTCATAACTCAAGAAAAAACACATATCTCCCGCGGGAAGTTCTGCTGCATCATGTGCCCATCTCACTTCATGACCATCATCTATCCAATCAAAGATTAAAACCGGGATATATTCGTTCATCCAGCTTCCAACATCAGAGCAGACGCTGATACGCCACCCCCCCCCCGTCAGATTTGGCTGAGAAATTAAGTGATTCAAAAACTTTACATGAGGTAGTATTCTCTTCTTTTACTCTTCCAAATATTATTACCCCTTCATGTTCTTTTCTGAATGCGCAAAGACCAGCCTTCAGAAGGGGCCTTCCTACTCCACGGTTCCTGAACTCGGTGGCAAGAGAGTAATGAATTTCCCATATTTCACTTTTTCTTTCAAATCTCACCTGTCCGATGGGAACCTTATCCTCACTCTCAACAATATAGAGAAAAACATTCTCTACATCTCGGAGTTTATCATAAAACCATTGATGGTGTCTGTCTGGAGAGATCTCATCCAATGTGAAAGAATTCTTCCGGTTTAATGGGTCATTCGCCCATGATAACAATATTTTTTCGTCAGAAAGCTTAGCACGTCGAACATGTAATGCTGTATCCGGAGATATCGTAAGTGCAGTAAAAACCCTCATTACCCCAAGGCCATCAACCCTTTGTGAGCACTGTGAGGACCAATCCCTAATATCCCTTCTTGACAACAGTTTAGAAATAGATTCGCGAATCATATTTGCTGTTACGGTATCAGCATTTCCTAGCCATTTAACTAGACCTTGCTCTTTAAGACCATGAGCAATGGCTTTCTGATTCTCTGCTGTAGTTATCACAATGGTAGGAAGCCCCAGGCACAATCGTTCCCAACACGTTGTCCCGGAAGCCCCGATCGCTAGATCCGCTTTCGCAATCAGGGGTGCAAGAGATGGAAGGTTACTGTGTACTACTATGCCCGGTCTGCCAACAATCTGATCCCGGATAGTATTATAAAAAGGGGATTTTTTTGATATGACCACATCAACCTTGATATCCGGATGGTTCAACTCCATTACTGCGGAAAGGGCTATTCCGGTCAGGTTATTCTGGTCTACCCCGCCAAAAAAGATAAGAATTCGCCTGATTGGACCTTCACGAGGGGGGATCTTATCATGTAGTTCTGAATAAATCGGCTGAAGCAAAGCATACTCTGGTCCCAGCATCTTTCCACACGAGGATGGGATCTTTTCATCGTACCTCGTCTCCATCCCTTCAACCAGGTTTTGATCCAAAAGAAGATCGCAGTCATGCACCCGGTCAGCAAGATCATCAATAACAAAGATCCGGGAAACATATGGGCGGAGATACCTTTCCCATCTCTCATCCAATGCATAATGATCAACAATTAACCAGTCCGGTTTTCTGTCCAGTGTAGATATTATCCTGCGAGTTTCTTCGGAATCCTCTTCCCATGAGACTCCAAGCCAAGGGGCATGATATGGATCAAACGCCGGAGATGGAAATACAGGATCGGCACCTTTCCTTAAACGATGGACTATAAACCCCTGCTCCTCGATGCGGTCACAAAGATGCCCATCATGTTCACGGCAGATAAATGAGACCGATGCACCTCTATCTCTCAAAACTCCGGCAAGGGTGAGGCAACGCATGACATGACCCGTGCCGATAGCGGTAGATGCATCGGTGCGGATTATTATTAAAGAATTAAACATATTTTTGTAATGATTGGATAGAAAATTTCGTTCTCTCAATAATACCAAAATTTGTTATGAAAAAAGGATCATCATTGTTTTTTCTCTAATAAAAACCAATTAATGTCATCCTGTGGAAAATTCCAATCCCTATGGTACACAAAACCATAATCGGTAAGAATGAGATCTTCATATAGATCTAGCATTTCTCCACAAAAATCTCGTTTAAACAATCTTTTCTGATGGCCTCTATAAGTAACCTCAATAGGTGATGGATTATAATATTCACAAATTAATAAATACCGATTAGATGATTCGTACAACAAATTGTATACTTTTTCCAGATATTCAGGATTGATATGGATTAGAACACCTTTGATTAAAACAAGATCAAATGTCTTTGTTGGTGAGTATTCTAGAATTGATTGCGGGAAAATATTTTGTTCGGGAAGAAACTTATTTAGTTCGGTAATTGCATCCGTATTTATCTCAATTGCATATTGATTTAGTTTAGGAAGAAGTATTTTTAATGCTTTTAGATTTATTCCAATATTTGCTCCAAACTCAATACAACTATTAATATTACGAGTATGTTTTAATGCAGCAGCGAAGAAAGCAAGATTTTTTGAAATAGAATCACGATTTGCATTTCTTGATATGTATTCCGTCCCAAATTCCCCAGCCCAAAATTTTTCCTGATCTGTCTTATATGATTTCATTCTACCTCTTCTTTAATTATTTACACTTATGATTAAAAATTCGATGTCGAAGAAATGACAATCCACGATATATCATAAATTGTTGATTACATGCACTTGAACATCATCTCCGCTCGGATCCAGTCTTCCAAAGTATCAATATCCTGAACCCGGTATCTTGGCAGAACAATCGGAACTGATCTCTCTGAAAATAATATAACTCCCTCTTTCCAAGCAGATGCTTTCCCCCAGTAGAACTGACCGGCATCATGGTATGCTTCTTCGAGATCCTGGGACCGTGTATTATAATACTCCGGATAGAACATCTCAAGTGTGCCGGTAGTATTTATTTTTACAGCCCGCTGTATCGGGAACGGAAAACTCGTTACCGTGAAAGCATAGTCTGCATTACTTGAATGAAGTTTCTCAAGACCGGATTGAATATCTTCTGCCCTGATAAAAGGAGCCGTTGCATAGATACAGCATACCTCCTCGTATAAGATCCCATTTCCCTCAAACCACTCAATCGTATGACGGACAACCGCTGCCGTCCCGGTATAATCATCAGCCAGTTTGGCCGGACGGAGAAATGGAACCTCTGCCCCAAATCTTCTTGCAACATCAGCAATCTCCTCATCATCCGTCGAAACAATAACCCGGTCAAAGCATTTACTCTGGAGAGCCGCTTCAATTGACCAGGTAATGATTGGCTTTCCGCAGAAATCCCTGATATTCTTTCGCGGAATCCTTTTGCTTCCGCCCCGGGCAGGGATGATTGCAAGTCGCATAATTATTCTCAATTATTGGTGATGCTACCAGTTAGAGATAGTGTTAAACAAGTTTTAAGTCAGCATATACTCTTTTTTCAAACATCTCCTGCACTCCAACAATAACCCGTTCTACATCCTCATCACTCATCGCCGGAAACATCGGCAGGGATATTTCACTTTGGTAAAAATTCTCTGCAACTGGAAAATCTCCATCGTGATATCCAAATCTCTCACGGTAATATGGTTGGAGATGGACCGGAATATAATGGACCTGGCAGAAGATCCCTATTTCCCGAAGGTCCATGAAGATCTTTTTCCTATCAACTCCTGTGAAACAGACCGGATAGAGATGATAGGCATGGCGGGAATTTTGGGGAGGTTTTGGAGGGTTCACCAGTTTTTCATTCCCCCGGAATGCTTCATCATACATCCGGGCGATCTCATTCCGGCGCTTAACAAATCTCTCAAGTTTTTCAAGTTGTGAGAGCCCGAGAGCACACTGAATGTCAGTTATCCGGTAATTATATCCTAGGTCTTGCATTTCGTAGTACCATTGGCCCTCATTTTTGTGAAGTAATTCTGGATCTTTTGTTATCCCGTGGCTTCGGAATCGTTTCATCGCCGCGGCGAATTCCCGGTTATTTGTAGTAACAATACCCCCTTCTCCGGTAGTGATATGTTTGACCGGATGGAAACTGAACATCGTCATATCTGCTTCAGTACCAACTTTCACATCACCCCGGATTGCCCCAAGAGCATGGGCTGCATCTTCCACCACTATGCAAGAATGGTCTTGTGCTATCTCCCGAATGGATGTCATATCAACCGGATATCCGGCAAAATCCACCGGAGCAATAACCTTCGTCCGGTTGGATATTGCTTCATTGATTTTATCGGTGTCAATACACCATGTCTTCTTATCAATGTCTACAAACACCGGACGGGCACCCAGGTATACTCCGGCGTTTGCGGTTGCAACAAAGGTGATGGGACTGGTAATTACTTCATCTCCGGTTCGGACCCCGGCTGCGTAATATGCTCCATGGAGAGCAGAGGTCCCGGAATTAAATGCAACGGCATATTCTGATCCGACATATTCCGCAATCTTCTGTTCAAAGCTCTCAACCAAGGGGCCCTGGGTGAGCCAGTCTCCTTTTAAAGCAGCGATAACAGCGGTAATATCGTCGTCATCGATCCATTGCCTGCCGTATGGAAGGGGATAGGTCATATTTTGCATAGATATTGGGTCGCGATTACGTTATTATTACACATGTTTCACAGGATCTCTTTCTTTTTTTGTTGAGTTACCCTACTTTTATTGCCTAGCATGGATGTAATAAGAATATACAAGTTAATTATGACTTTTTAAAGCATAATATACTTGATTGATTACAACAATACATTGTAAAACCGGTTATGAAGGGTTAGGCGAGATTATGACATGTAATTCTGAAGAATGGTATAAACAGGCGAATTTTGACATTGCAGCTGCAATAAACATGTCGGAATCTTCCACCTATCCATATGCGGTCTTCTTTTGTCAACAAGCCATTGAAAAAGCACTTAAAGGATTGTATATTAAAAAATTCAGAAAACAGCCTGATAAAATACACTCGCTCGTTGCAATTGCAGTCAAGCTGGATATGCTCATTCCAAATTCTATCAGTGCAACAATCCAGTTATTAAATGCCGCATCGATATCAATCCGATATCCTCCTGACCTTGAAGAATTGTTTAAGATATACAGCCAGGAACGTGTACAAGATATTATTAATCGAACTGAGGAGGTGCTTGATTGGATACTCAGGCAGTAGATGAGGTAATTGACTGGTTCTGCAGGAAACTTGAAGAGTCTGGGATTAGGGTTACTATGATTGTTCTTTTTGGTTCATATGCTAAAAACAGAATCTCTCAGCATAGTGATATTGATCTGGCAGTCATCACACCCGACTTTGAAAATGTCCATATTCTGGATAGAATACCAATGGTAAGTGAGGCAGAATGGTCTACAGTGAGAAAATTTAATGTCCCACTTGATCTAATTCTCCTCACTCCGGAAGAATATGAACAGGAGGACTCAATCCGGATGTCTTTTGTCAGGCAGGGGAAATGCATGCCGGTTCATGCATAAATGAAATTGGATTAAAAATCCTTTATGGGTGGGATTCAGCAAGCATCTGCTTTAATCCCTCTTCATCCAGCCATTCGGTATTGGTCTCGCTGGAATACCGGAACCCTTCAGGGAGTGTGTAAGAATAATCCTTTCTATGCCCGTTCCAGAACGATATCTCCGGATCTATAATATAGTATTCTTTAAGATCGCGGGTATGGCGGGCTTCATCTTCGGTAATAAGAACTTCATGGATCTTTTCTCCAGGTCTGATGCCGATATACTCATGGGGAATACCAGGAGCTATAGCCTCTGCAAGGTCGGTGATCTTCATGCTGGGGATCTTGGGCACAAATATCTCTCCTCCATTCATAATCTGGGTACAATTTTCAACAAAGGCTGCACCCTGGTCCAGGGTAAGCCAGAACCTGGTCATACGGGGATCAGTTATAGTAATCTTTCCCTCTTCTTTTTGCATCTTAAATAAGGGAACGATGCTTCCTCTGCTTCCAACCACATTTCCATACCTGACACAGGAAAACCGGGTTGTTTTCTTACCTGAATATGCATTCCCCTGGATAAACAGTTTCTCCGCTACCATCTTTGTTGCGCCGTAGAGATTGACCGGGTGAACAGCCTTGTCAGTGCTCAGGGCTATGAGCCGGTCGACATTGTTGTCAATTGATGTATCTATAAGGTTTGTTGTCCCGTCGATGTTGGTTCTCACGGCTTCAATCGGATTATACTCACATGCTGGAACCTGTTTAAGCGCTGCTGCGTGAACCACGATATCGACATCATTCAAGGCGCGAGTGAGACGGGCTTTATCTCGGATATCACCAATGAAAAACCTGATGCGGCTGTCGGAAAACTTTTGCTGCATCTTCCATTGGAGATATTCTCCACGCGAGTAGATCCGGATACTATGCGGATTATGGTTATTGAGAAGGCGGGAGGTGAACGCGTTGCCGAAAGATCCGGTTCCGCCGGTTATGAGTATGGTTTTATTGTCGAAGAAAGACATTTCTTAATTCTTGTCTGTATAAAATGATAAAGGTAAACGGTTCCAGTTTTTTAATAGATGAGATAATATGTCTTAAAATGAAAATTATGTTGACATTTGATTATTTCAATTTTTAAGGGACTAATATGATCTCATCTCAAATTGATAAAGCTGAATTCTGGACTATGGAGATTTCTCCAAAAAGTGGGTGGTTGGATTTAAATCTCCGTGAAATATGGAGATACCGCGATTTACTGAGATTTTTTATGCACCGCGATTTTGTTGCAAACTATAAACAGGCGGTACTAGGTCCTTTCTGGTTCATTTTAAACCCTCTTTTAAATACTATCGTCTATACAATCATATTTGGATTAATTATCAGGGTTCCAACAGATGGACTCCCCCCGATTTTGTTCTTTATGTCCGGGATAATCATATGGAACTATTTTTCTGCATGTGTATTGAATACATCCAACACTTTTCTGGCACACGCGCATATTTTTGGGAAAATATATTTTCCACGTTTAATTATTCCTATTTCAACTGTAATTATAAATTTGTTAACTTTTGCAATTCAATTTGGGGTATATATCTGTTTTATAATCTATTTTGCATTTCAGGGTGTCCCTATTCACCCAAATATCTTCATATTGTTACTTCCTCTATTATTGATTCAAATTGCAGCATTTGGTCTTGGAACCGGACTCATCGTTTCTAGTTTAACCACAAAATACCGTGATCTTGCCTATGCAATGGGATTTGGTATTCAACTTTGGATGTATGCAACCCCGATATTTTTTCCGTTGTCTCTTATTCCGGAAAAATGGCAATGGATTTTTGCTGTAAATCCGATGACATCAATAGTTGAGACATTTCGGTATATCCTTCTGGGGAACGGCTATTTTCAACCATGGATTTTGAGCCTTGGGGCAGTTACTACATTAATTACTCTCATTATCGGACTGGTGTTGTTCAACCATATAGAAAAAACCGTAATTGATACGGTATAATAGGAGGGTGAGAAATGAATGATGTTGTAATCAGGGTTGAAAATGTCAGTAAAATCTATCAACTCGGTGTTATTAATCATGGAACATTGCGAAATGACCTGCAGAGCTGGTGGGCCCACTTAAGGGGCAGAGAAGATCCAAATCGCCTGATTGATATCTATTCTGAAGAGAAAAACCGATTGAAAGGTGATCTTTTTTATGCACTAGATAACATCTCCTTTGAAGTTAAGAAGGGAGAAAAGGTCGGGATAATCGGGAAAAACGGGGCCGGGAAATCCACCCTCCTGAAGATCTTGTCCCGGATTACTCGTCCGACTGAGGGAAGGGTCCGGATTAACGGAAGAATTGCAAGTTTGCTTGAGGTTGGGACTGGTTTTCATCCCGAACTTACCGGGAGAGAAAATGTCTATCTCAATGGTTCGATTCTAGGGATGACACGGGCAGAGATAACCGAAAAATTCGATGAAATTGTTGATTTTGCTGAAGTTCGCGAATTTATCGATACTCCGGTCAAGCGATATTCAAGCGGGATGTATGTCAGGCTTGCATTTGCTGTGGCTGCCCACCTTGAGCCCGAAATACTGATTGTTGATGAGGTTCTTGCTGTTGGTGATATCGCTTTTCAAAAAAAGTGCATCGGAAAGATGGGTGATATCTCGTCAGAGGGTAAAACTGTGCTTTTTGTCAGCCACAGTATGGCCGCAGTCAAGCAATTATGCCCGAGAAGTCTTTTGATACGTGATGGGAAGATCATCGCTGACGGGCCTTCAGAAAATATTATCGATGAGTACCTTCTGCAGTCTGGTTCGGTGGATGGGATAACAGAAGCAACATTTGATGAAGATCGGGAAAAGGAAGCACAATTAAGGAAAATCCGCGTTTTATCACAGGAAGGGAAAGTGAAATATAGGTTTTCCTGTGATGAACCAGTTATTCTTGAATTAGAAATGCATTTTAATAAAAAGATACCTGGGTTGTATGGGTATATGACGATATCCAGATCTGATGGAACTCTTGTTATGCAATCTGACTCTTTTGACTCTTCCCCGAATCCGCTTGATGACGTGGAAATAGGTACCCATTATTTTACGATAACCATTCCTGCACGATCTCTTGCTCCAAATAAGTATTCAGTATATCTAAACTTTACTAGTAATAGGGCGAGGAGTTGGAATGTTGATTCACCAAGAACGGTCTGCTCTTTTGAGCTGGAGGATCATACTTCCCGGAGGGGGAATAATAGGCAGGGGTTTTTTAGTACGATGTTGGAGTGGAAAGAGTGTAAAAAGAGATCATTTTAGCATTTTGAGAAAAAATGGGATGATTAATGGTTTTGCTCGCTTTAAAAACATCTTTGCTCCGTCATAATAATAGATATTACCCCAAAAAGTAATCAAATTGAGGAATGCTCCTCTTTTTGTATCCATAGGAGTGTACTGTTGAAGAATTTTCATACATTTCCTAAAAATTCGAACAGATAAATAACAATTCATCAGTTTACTTTTAAGAATTTGAAGATCTGCAACTAATTGCAAATTAGCTCTCTCTTTTTGATTAACTATTTGTAATAGCTCTGCAATCGCTAAACGCAATTCCAAATGTGATTCTTCAATAAATTTTTCAGTTATTGTAGCTAAATCAACATCGTTAATAGGATTTTCAATTCCTTCGGATGTTGGATGGGCTGTGAAGACATATTGAAATACATTAGAATCAGGAAGGGATTTAACAAATTCTAGCAATTTTGGATGAATTTTCTCTTCATTAACTTTCAATTCCGTTGAGCCTACATCAATTATTACTCTGTGAAGATTATGTATCTCATATCCACAGTTGGAAAAATCTTCATAAATATTTTTTAATCCAAAAAAATGAATATGGGTCTGGTCAAGCAACCCTTGAGGAGTATAATGGAAATCTCCTAATAAGATATTTAAAATAACATCACCGTGGCAAAAATTTGGAATTGAAACTACTAAATATCCATCTGGCTTTAGGAATTGTTTCAATTTCTGTAAAAAAACAGAGGTATTTTTAAGATGCTCAATAATATCGCCACATAAAATAACATCAAAAAAGTTCTTATTTAAAAATTTCTCTAATTCAAGAGTTTCAACATCGCCAATAATCATCATTTGGCAGTAATTTCTTGCAATATTTCCCGCATCTACATCTATTTCAACTCCGTAAATAATATTATCATATTCTTTTAATATTTTGCTAACATATCCTGTTGATGTACCTATTTCTAAAATTGTTTTTTGGGTACCTATTAATTTGATTGCTATGCATTGACTATTGTTATTATCATCTAAATTAACAAATTCAGGTTCATATCTTTTTGACGGAAGCATAATAATCAGGGTATTATTAGTTAATATTAAATTCTATATGTAAATATAATTTTTCCTGGATATCTTTTTAAATAATAAATGAATTTTTATCGATTTTCCGTTAGCCTCTCTAAATCGTTTTTTAATAAATTATTGATTACTGAACTAATCGTCTGATAATTCTTATTCTCAAAATAATATTCAGAAAATGTTGATAGTTTGGTTTTTATCTCATTTATTGAATCAATATTGGTAAGAATTTTCTGTATCATTTTTATCAATTCTTCTTTAGAATGGATGATATAAATGCCTTTTTTTAATATTTCAAATTCATATCTATTGTATTCCATGGTGTTCATAAATAATTTATCATTTATATACTCAATAAAGGGGATTTTGTGTTCCAAAACCTGAATTAGAGCAGAACCATAATAATTCACTCCAATTACCAAATCTGTTTCATTTAATATTGGCTTTAATTCCGCATCAAGTGGTAAAATATGACTTAATATCTCATTATTTAATGATTGAAACAGTTCAAGTTCTGAAAAACCGGGGTGTAACTTAAATTTTATCGATAATTCATTAATATATTTCTTGGCTATTTCTTCAAGGTCAATAATAGATTCAATCTGTTTTCGTGGATTTTTATGTGGGAATATATGTCTACTGGCACTTGTAGGGTATATATATAATGACGTAGGTGAAAAAAGGACTAATATTTTTAAGACATTATTAGGATAATTAGGAGAAATACATCTTGTGTAATGAGAATTAATATCTGTACAATTTTGACAGGGAATGAATTTTTCTGGAGATAACGAGCGATTTTTAGTTAAAATCTCTTTAGAGAATTTATTTAAATATAGATGATAATCATATCTGAAAATAAGATCTGAGTCTATTACTTTTTTAGTAGAATTTACACTGACACTATGTGGAATTGAAATAGATTTAATTCCTAATACTTGAGCAGATAGAATAGGAATACTCCACTCAATTCTATCAAGAAGTGCTCCAATGACTAATTTTGGGGGAAATCTTGAGAATATGTCAATATAATAATGGAACTCATTAATCAATTTAGGCCATCGTTTATTGCAATAATATTCAAAGTGGAATGGGAGAGTTGTAAGAATTTTATCCCATTCATTTCCTGTCGATCTTTTTATTAATGAATGATAACCATTGAGTAGTTTTCCTGAAATCCCATCATCCGAATCAGGTCTGTATGGTTCAAGAACTGGAATTGAATATCTACTCATTGTACTAATAAGGTCTAAATCGTTAATTTCATTCGGAATAATGATGACTTGTTCTTGAAAAGAGGATGTTAAATCCAGAAGCAGATCATGGGATCTTCTAAGTTCAATATCTGATGCAAAAAATGCTATTTTATTTTTTAAGAACGATACTGGGGAAAATAAAAGCTGTTTTATATGAGGTGGGATGTTAAATACGGAATTGTTCTGGAAATCATTTTTTTTGGATTCTAGAAATTTTACCCGGTCTTTTAACTCACTTTCCCAGATTGTTTTACAAATAGAGCCAAACAGATGATAAATAACGGGGCTACCAACATTTTGATTAATTAGTAATAATTCTCTGACATTATTATTATAAAATTTCTCTGATAATTTTAATGATAATATCGAATCAAGCCAGAAAAAACTCATAGCTTTATGATCTAATTCAGGCCAGCATATTCCACTTATTAAGAAATCCTCTTTTTTATTCCGAAACCAATTAACCTCACAATCCCATGCAATATCTTGTATTTCCATGAGTTCGTTAGGGCTGATCCAATCATTAATTATGGTATATGGGACTTTTGACTTTGATGCAGATTCTATGGCTCTTGAATCTAAAGCAAGGATTGTATAATGCTCTGTAACAATATTATTTAAAAAATTATCTGAATATCCCTCAATGTCCGTACCAAAAAAAGCGAATATCTTTTTAGAATTGCAATCTATATTTAATTCCATGTAATCTATTTGAAAAATTTTTTTGAATTTTTACATCTAAAATAGAATGATTTGAGTTTAGATATAAGTTTAAATAGATTTGATCAATCCCTTGGAATGAACCAAATAAACCAATTATCATCCTAAATTTATTTTAATTTTTTAATTTATTGTACACAAATTGCATCCACTGTTTATTAATTCCAATTCTCGCTAAAAAATTATGCGAGTAAACTAAAGGAGCATCAAAAATTAGAGATGATGAAATAATCTCATAGATCGCTTTACCTTGCATTGGTTGTTGCAATAAATTAGTATTTAATGCAGGGAACCAGCAATCAATGGCAATTTTATCAATATGCCTTTCCATTTGTATTTCTCGCGTGCGATTTCCGATATCTCTCCATCCATAATTATACTGATATTCTAATGCCTCTATCCAGGAGGCATATGTATTTGATATTAATTTGCAGTCTTTATTTATCGAAGTGTCTGAGTAAGGAGGTGAGTGACTATATATTCCTGGGTGACCATATCCATCAAATAAAAGGATTTTTAAATCAGATTTTCCTGCGATAAAATCAAGTGTTTCTTCATCAGAAGAGGTTTCTAATGGAGCAATTCCAATACTGGTAGTGGTAAATTCAAGAAGTTGAAGATTTGATGAAAAATCAATTTCTCCCATTATTATTTGGTTGGGTAATGTAATACCATTCAACACTGATTTACCAATAAGAACTATTGGTAAGTGGTATTTTTTAGAGAAATCGGACACCGCATTAATTATTAAATCATGGCTTTCAGTCAATGCTGAAATATCACTTTGTATCCATAGAATTTTATCAGGTTGGTTATTTTTAATTTCTATATTAATTGGATAGGGAAGTGCATTGGGTACGACAATTGTTTTTTTATACAGCGACAATTCCGAATATTTTTCTAACAAAGAAATTAACCTTTTATTCGGCGTTATTAAAGCAGAACAACCTATTAATCCCTCTAATAGATCTAATTCGGCTTTCAGGCCACGATAACTAGCATTAGCTAATAAATTATCATCAATGTCCAACAAATATGGAATTTTTCTCTTATTTAGAGAATTAAAAATATAATTAGGGGCTGCTCTCTGAATTAATAATGCATCATAATAATCATTATCACCAATTAGTTGTGATAGCGAATAATCAACTATTTTATATCCAGAAATCTTATTTTTCCGATGTAATGCTCGAAGAGGATTAATGATCCTTAATTCTGCTATTGCTCCTGTATTTGGTGTTATTGCCAGTATTTTCATTGTTCTTTTCACCTTTGAATCGAGTTTCCATTAATATTATATTGGAGAGAAAAATTAGTGTTTTTTTCTATCATTGATTATCTAGATATTTTATCCATGAAGGTGGCATATTTTTCCCGACCTCAATTGCAGTAAAGGGTTTTAGTGGTCGGATGGTTGTGGTTTTTGCCCATGCTGCCATCTTTTCTAGTCCATCATCAAGGCTGGTATGTGGTGAATCTCCAAAGACTGACTTTGCTTTAGAATGATCACTGTATGCAATACCTACTTCATTTCGCGGCGGGAGATGAACGGTGGGGTGATCCGGCTTTCCAAGTGCGATGGCTACTTTACTAGCCAGCTCATTAACGGTGTATGGTTTATCTGCACCAACATTGAAAACATTGTTAAGTGCCCCTGGTATTGTCGGTGATTGAACAATCAATGGGATGATATCCCCGACATAGCTGAATGCACGTTGTTGCTCTCCATCTCCAAAAATTGTCATTGGCTGTCCTTCAAATATCTGTTTCATAAAAATGCCGATAACATTCCTGTAAGGATCTGAAAGATTCTGATACTCCCCATAGACATTATGGGGCCTGAAAATAACATAATTAAGTCCGAACATCGAATGTGCAGCCATTAAGTCCAATTCAACGGCAAGTTTTGAGATGCCATACGGGTCTTCCGGATGGGGAGTCTTTTCTTCGGTCATGGGTGGTTCAATGGCACCGTATACCGCGATGGAACTGGTAAAAACAAAACATTTTGTCCCAACTTTCACCGCCTCATTAATAAGATTTATACTTCCAATGAGGTTATTGGTATAATTGAACCTCCGGATAAAATGGGAGAGCCCTTCAGCTGCATAGGCGCCCAAATGATACACATATTCAAATTTATATTTTGTAAAAAGCTCTGTTATCAGATTTGCATCAGATACACTGCCCTGTATGAAGGTGACTCCTTGGGGGATATTCTCTATAAACCCCCCGGAAAGATCATCTAATGCAACAATATTGTATTCGTCTTGGGTTTTTTGTAGTTCCCTGACAACATGTGTTCCAATAAACCCGGCAGCACCTGTGACAAGAACATTTTTTTGATTATTTCCTGACATTTTACCCGATATCCTGAAAATCAAGTTTTCGTGTTCAAAGATAACACATTAACGTTATACTTAATGCATACAATTTTTCACTTACCTCTATTTATATTAACCCCCTCCGATAATCCGCGGTGTACAAAGAAGATTTTAGAATTATTTACACTATTCGCGCGGCTGATAAACTTGGATTGTAAAAGTGCAATGCGGATTCAATCCTTTTAAGAATTAAGAAAAAAACCGAAAGATCAATGATAAAAGAGGGAGAATTCTATTTGATAATTTTGAAAACTCCCATAATAGTAGACACTTCTGATCATAAATGGATTTTGCTGAAGAAAATTCTAGGTGTTTTAGAGACACGTAGATGCCGCCAAGAAATTGCAAAATTTGGGATAAAACCAGCAAATCAGGCTTACACGAATTTATCTATCGTATTGCTGTCAATGTTTTTTTCAGTAGAAATTTCCTATGCAATAAATGAAATTGAAAAAAGAATAGAATTGCAGCAATTTTTACGAATAGATAATATTCTTACTCCTAATGGTGTTTATCGTTTCATGAGTCAATTTTCTGCAGAGCAATTTATTTCAATGACTCATGGTATTTTAAACGCAGTTTGCCCCAAGAAACGACATTATTTTCGAAAAACAATAATCATTGATGGGACATCGCTGTCTGTCGATATAAATTGGTTCAGAAAACGCATTCAAAAATCAAAGTTAGTAAATAAACCCTATAATTGGCAATATTCTCCTTATAAGGGATTTTATATTGGTTTAAAATTAACACTTGCGATCGATCAGAATAATCTTCTTCCATTAGCGTTTCTTGTTCATCAGAATCCAGTCGCTGATTCAAAAATATTCCCGTTAATTCTTCAAGAATTGAAACGGAGGAGAATTTTAAACAAAGGAGATAGAGTGTTACTCGATCGTGGGTACTATTCTTACAAAAATTATGTATTATCATTGATAGAATACAGTGTAATTCCTTTAATTCTTCCGAAAAAAGGATTTTCATTCTCAAAATTAGAGAACTATTTAATTAGCCCCCTAACATGGTTTGAAAACAAAAAAAGTTACCAAAAAGTCATTGAACTCTCCCATATGAAAAAAGAACTAAAGGATGCCCTCGAAAATTCGGATGAACTTGCCGCACAAAGATAAATTATTGAAGATGTTTTTAAATTTGGAAAAGAAGCACTGAATTTAGATAATATTCATCGCTATACTTCCCGCTCTTTAAAAAAAGAGTATTGCATTATGTGCACTTTTAATGGGGCTGCTTATTCATTTCGAATTTAACAAAAAGGACAAGTTACAGAGAGCCTCTTCCGGATAAAATTAGGAGGGGGTTACTATTTATATAGTAAGTATTCTTTTCATTTCCTGATAGTCTATTTTTGATTTAATGGAAAAAATTTACAATAAATCCCCTGAATTTCTTTCAGTAGTTTAGAAAAATACGAAGGCCGAGGATTTTTTAGCGTAATCTGTTATTCAAGATATAATACAAATTCAAAAGGGCATTTTTCTGGACACCCAGTTTAAGCAGCACTTGGTATCCTTTCAACATTGGCATATATCTTCTTCTTGTTCTCATCACCGTAGCATATATCTCCCGGCCAGACATTGGCTTATCAAGTCTGGATCTTTCGATTGCCGGCATCCAGTTATCGCGGGCAATTCGGTGGATATCCCGCTCCTCTTGGATACGGAGTGCATCAGGAAACACATTCTTCCATCCGGTATGGTATTGGAACTCCAGCGCATGATACCAGTCATCGTATGTATTCGATACAAGTATTCCGCAATCCCTGAACGGGGAATCCTCGTAAGGCGGTGACCTGCTGTATACACCCGGGTGTCCGTACCCGGTAAAAAGGAGCATCTTCAGGTCAGATTTTCCTGCGATGAAGTCACCGGTCTCTTCATCTGCAGAGGTCTCTAGGGGTGCAACTCCTATTCCGGTAGGATACTGTTCCAGGAGCTGCAGATTTGCGGTAAAATCAATCTCTCCCATTATGACCTGGTTAGGCAGAATAGCATCCTCCAGTACATTTTTACCGATTAACACGATTGGGAGGCTGTATCTTCGTGCGAAGTCACCAACTGCCCGGACAATCTCATCCAGGCTGGCTGTCAATGCAGCGATATCACTCTGGATCCAGAGTAACTGTTTTGGTTGCGATATGGTTTCCTCTGTGATGCCGTAGTATGGGAGGGCATTTGGGGCGACAACAGACTTACCCATAAGTGAATACCCGGAGTATTTCTCTAGGAGTGCCACAAGGCGGGTATGAGGCGTAATAAGAGTCGTGCATCCGGATAGACCGGTCAGGATACCGGTATAACGGGCATCATCCCGGTATGCTGGGATGGCGAGGATATTATCATCAATGTCGAGTGCGTAGGGAATATCCCGTATATTAAGTGCCTGGTAAATGTATTCAGGGACTGCCCGCTGGATGAGTATGACATGATACAACCGGCTGTCTTTTTTCAATCTGTCAAGGTTGGTATCAACCACTTCATACCCTGTGATTAGGTGCATCCGGTGCAGAGCACGGAGCGGATTTAAAAGCCTGAGTTCAGCAATTGCCCCCTGATGTGATGTTATGGCAAGAACCCGGAAATGGTCATCATTATCGGCAAGATTATTCATTTGCACCATCATATTCAGAAATATTTTAATTATTTTTCAGCTCAAAGTCATTATCTTGGCTTTTTTTCCCTCTTTCTTTCAGCCGGTTATGCAGACTCATGATATCATTTTTCTGAAACCCTAGCCGTAATAACAGGTTATATCCTAAAATGAGAGGGATATATTTCCTTCTGGTCTTTCTGATTGTATTATATATATCCATCCCCCTCATAGGGGTGGATAAAATGCATGATTGAAGGGCAGGTAAGAGATTTTTGCAGGCTATCCGTTCAATATTTCTTTCCCGTCGTATATACTCCGAATTTAAACATACATCCTTCCATCCGGAATGGTACTGATATTCCAGCGCATCAAGCCATGCTGAATACGTATTTAAGGTCAGCATACTGGTATTTATCAAAGGAGAGTCTTCATATGGGGGAGATCGGCTATATATTCCCGGATGGCCATATCCCGTAAATAAGAGCATCTTCATATCAGATTTCCCGGCAATAAAGTCCATGGTCTCCTCATCTGCCTGGGTCTCCAACGGAGCTAAACCGATACTTGGCGGTGCATATGATAAATACTGTAGCAATGCAGTGAGATCAATTTCACCCATTTCGACCTGATTTGAAAGCGTCCTTCTGTCAAGAACATTACGCCCGATAAGGATGACCGGCAGATCGTATTTCAGTGAAAAGTCATCAATTGCCCGGACAATATCATCAATACTGGACGATAATGCCGAAATATCACTCTGAATCCACAGCAGCTGCTCCGGCTGGGCTGGTTTGCGGTGAAACGATCTCGGATACGGAAGCGCATTCGGGACCAGCCGGGATTTTTCTGATAAGGAGTACCCGGAATATCTCTCCAGAAGATGAACCAATCGGGTAGTGGGTGTTATCAATACCTGGCAACCCAAAAGACCTTTATGGATGGCATTATATACGACATCTTTCTGATAGGCCGGGGTTGCGAGCATATTATCATCAATGTCGAGAGCATAGGGTATACCCCGGACATTAAATGATTCATAAATATATTCCGGAACAGCCCGCTGGATGATGATGATATGGTACCGGTTTTCATCACTCCGAAGTGGATGAAGATCACTATCAACAACTTCAAATCCAGCAATGATATGCATTCGGTGCAGAGCACGCAGGGGATTTCTCATCCTGAGTTCTGCGAGAGTGCCCAGATTTGATGTAATGACCAGCACCCTTGGGAGATCTTTCGGTAACTCAATAATAGTAGATAGAGTCATAAAAAAAATATCGAGATATCAGGTGCAGGAACATTTTTTCCTTCTTTCTTCCGGTATAGGATTCTCTTCCTTTTCAGATAGATTGCAGGATTCCTGCTCACATCAGAATTTTTTAAGTTACGACACTGCAATCATCGCCCGAAGGCCATAATCCAAGCTTATCTGTGGTTTCCATTTCAATACCTCTGCAGCTTTGGAAATATCCGGAAACCGCCGTGACGGATCATCTGGTGGAAGCGGGTGATAACTGATCGATGACTGTGATTCTGTAATCTCAATGATCTTCTCAGCAAGTGAAAGAACCGACATTTCCAACGGATTTCCTATATTAATAACAGACCCGTCTATCCCATCATATCCGGCCAGTTTCAAAAGGCCGGTTACTTGGTCGGTCACATAACAGAAACTCCTGGTTTGAGAACCATCGCCGAAGATGGTGATAGGCTGGTTTTTCTGTGCCTGATCCAAAAAACGGGGTATCACCCGACCGTATAGCCCGTCACTTCTCATCCGTGGGCCATAGGTATTGAAGATTCTGACTATCCGGACGTCCAGATGATGCTGACGATGATACGCCATACAAAAAGCCTCTCCCGCCCGTTTTGCCTCGTCATAACAACCCCGGATTCCTAAGGTATTAACATTGCCACGGTATGTTTCAGGAGTGGGAAAAACCTGTGCCTCACCATATATCTCACTGGTTGAGGTGAACAAAAACCGTGCACCCGAATTTTTTGCAATTCCAAGGGCATTCATCGTCCCTATTGTATTTGATTTTAAAATCTGGATGGGATAATCGGTAAATTCAAGAGGAGATGCACGTGAGGCAAGATGCATAACCAGATCTACTGGTTTTTCCGGAATATAAGGTATAGAAATATCATGGTCTACTCTGGTAAAAGATGGATCTCCTAAGAGATGATCGGTATTCTCCTTTCTTCCAGAAGCATAATTATCCAGACAGATAACCTCCGCACCCTTCCTTATAAGAGCATCACAAAGCCATGATCCAAGGAACCCTGATCCCCCGGTTATCAAAACCCGCTTATTATCAAATGAAAGATCATTGGTATTATTAATAATTTTTTCAATACCCTCTTCAATAATGTGAGATGCCATATATAATTACTCCTCTTTCGTCAATTCCCTGAATAAATCTTTCAATTCATCTTTAAACTCATCCCGTAGGTAAGATAACTCTAAAAATGCCTTCATCCACCCGAGTTTATCACCAATATCATATCGCCGGCAATTAGTAACAAGACCTATTGGCCGATCAAGTTTTCTGATTGCATCGGTTAGCTGAACCTCTCCTCCATGTCCCTTCTCAGTCTCCCGAATATTATCAAAGATATCCGGAGTGAACAGGTAACACCCGATAGCTCCAAGGTTTGTTGGGGCATCCTGAACTGCTGGTTTTTCAATGATGTCCGTGATTTGGTATGTATTTTCTTCAATTAGGGTTCCATCAATGATACCATAATCCTTAATTTTATATTCTGGAACCGGTTCGACAGCAATAATTGATCTCCCATATTTTTCATATCCCGCAATCATCTGATGGGTACAGGTTGGTTGCCCCTTTGGTGTAAGGGTTATGGTATCTCCGAGCAAAACCACGAATGGTTCCCCATTGCAATGTTTTTCTGCGAGAAGAACCGCATCACCAAGACCCCTCTGATCACGTTGTCTGACATAATGAATCTCCGGATATTGCGAGAGATCATTGAGAGTGTCTTTAAAAATATTCATACATGTCTCATTGAACTTTATCTCAAGTTCTGGACACCTGTCAAAATGATCCTCTATCGATCGTTTATTTCGTCCCGTAATTATTAGTATATCATCTATTCCTGACAAAATTGCTTCTTCTACTACGTACTGAATGACCGGTTTATCAACAACGGGGAGCATCTCCTTTGGCTGCGCTTTCGTCATCGGCAGGAAACGGGTACCAAGCCCCGCTGCCGGGATTACCACTTTTCGAACAGATTGTGTACTCATATTACCAGCAAATTCCCTCAACCTCCGGTCGTTTTATAATCCGCCGTCCTTCAAGGATTACCGGAGGCTGCTTCATGAGAGAGAACTCTTCAGACAAATGTGAAAACTCCGGCCATTCAGTCATTATCAAACATCCGTCCGCATCTTTTAGGACATCTTTAATACTCTTTGCATAGGTAATTGATGGGAATAGCCGCTTCATATTGATCATTGCCATAGGATCATATGCAATGACATCCGCTCCTTCTTTGATAAGTTCCTCAATAACCGGGATTGATCTCGAATCACGGATATCATCAGTATTATCCTTGAACGCAAGTCCGAGGACTGCAATTCGTTTACCTTTCAGATCCCCGATTCGTTTACGGACAAGTTCCAGCATTTTATGTGGCTGTTTCTCATTGATTTCAATAACGGCATGCAGCAATTGAGGTCTTTCCCCTACACTCTCTGCAAGACTGATAAGTGCTGATACGTCTTTGGGAAAACAGCTGCCTCCAAACCCTGCACCTGCATTGAGGAAATGCGATCCGATACGGTGATCAAGCCCGGCCCCCTTCATCACATCATACACATCTATTCCGAGTTTTTTACAAATATTCCCGATTTCATTGGAGAATGAAATTTTTGTTGCTAAAAATGAGTTTGCGGTATATTTTATCATCTCGGCAGCAGTGAGCGATGTAGAGATAATGGGGGCATTCAGAGTTGAATAGAGGTTCTTCAGAACCTCTTCGGCCTGTTCATCAGATGAGCCAATGACTATCCGGTCAGGGTGTAAAAAATCCTCAATCGCTCTTCCCTCACGTAAAAACTCAGGGTTCATACAAAAACCAAGGGTATCAGAATCTCTCCCGGAATTCCTCCGGACTTCAGGAAGAACAATCTTTTCAGTAGTTCCCGGAGGAACCGTGCTCTTTACCGTTATCACATGGTACCTGGTATTATCTTTCAGAGCCTCTCCAATGGATGTTGCTGCAGATCTGATATATTCAAGGTTAGAAGAACCGTCAGGATTCGGCGGCGTTCCAACGCAGATAATTGAAACATCACTTTCTGCAACGGAAGCATAAGAATTGGTAGCAAATAATCGGGTTCCCGAATTCTTTTTTAGTATCTCTTCCAGTCCTTCTTCATAGATGGGGGGAATCCCCTTGTTTATTGAATCGATCTTTCTCTGATCTATTTCAATAATGGTTACCTTATTACCGAGTTGAGCAAAACAGGCACCGGTAACAAGGCCTACATACCCCCCCCCGATAATTGAAATATGCAAAGACATAAAATTCAATCCATATCAATTATATTTTAGGTAAATTAAGGGTACTGATAATTGATCTAATGAGGATAACTAAAAACCCCCCTTTGGTGATCGCTAGTATATAAAGTATTTATAAACCACAATTTGTTGTAATGGGGTTTTTTAGCTATTCTCTGATACTAAAAATTTAAAATATATTGAAGAAGATTGCATAATACTTACACATTTCATGAGCGGTATGCAATAATTTTCAGGTATTTCTTCCAAAAAAAAGAATTAACTCCCTTCTTTTGTGAATATTTCCTCCGAATTATTGGAGGGAGTCCTTTTATCCCATCCCATTTAGCTCTTAATACAACTCTTCCTCTTCCCTTTTTTCCATAATACAGTATTGATCCAATATTTCGTGCACAAATAAAGAAAAAACCTAATAGTATAAGGTAATTAGGATAATTTTTATAGGTATTCCAGATAATATTGCGGTTTCCATAATAGACAGAAAAATCTGAACCCACGCCCGTAATACCCCCATGGTGATGGACTACTGTTGAATGAGGAAGAAACCGGCATTTCCATCCCGCTGATTGCATTCGAATAATGATATCTACATCTTCCATAAAGAGAAAAAAACTCTCGTCAAATCCATTAATTTCCAAAAAAGGTTCTCGTTTAAAAACTGCTGCTCCGCCACATGGTCCAAATATCTCATCAGGTTTATCATATTGCCCGATATCTTTCTCCCCTAGTCCCCTGTCCCATGCTGCTCCGGATAATGAAATACAAAGCCCGGTTGAATTAATTTTCCCGTTAGGATAGATCATCTTTGGAGCATACATTCCATAATCCGGGAAGAGATGAATTCCCTCATCTAAATTTAATAAACAATCAGGAAGGAGTGTGGTATCTGTATTCAGAAAAAAAAGATAATCTCCTTTTGATGCTTTAGCACCATCATTACATCCCCCTCCATATCCCCGGTTTATTGAATTCAAGATGAAGATTACGTTTGAATAGTGCTCTTTGACAAAATTGACACTATTGTCTATAGAATTATTATCTACGAAAATAACTTCAAAATCCTTGAATATTTGATTTTCCAGTGAATCAAGACAATCCTTGATAAATGACAGTCCATTATAATTCGTAATGATTATACTGAATCTGACCATTCTTCATACGTCTCCAAGACGACAGTCTTAATTCTCTCATTAAAAAATCTGATATCAAATAAATCTGCCCTAGCCTTGCATATCTGGCAATAATTTTCAGGTTCTTTTGAAAGCGTCTTCACTGCAGTAATTATTTCCTTGACATTCGGTTGAATAAACCTCCCACATTCGGAAGTAACAGTCTCCAAAAACCCTCCTTCTTTGACAGCAATGACTGGTTTTCCACTTGCCATCGCCTCAAGTGGAGTAATTCCGAAGTCTTCATCAACAGCAGTGCAAATCAGTCCCTGACACCGTGAATATAAATCCTTTAGTTCCTTATCTGATATTTGACCAAGAATTTGTATATTATCTATATCAGAAGCCATCCTGTAGATTTTCCCGGCATAAGGAGCGGCATGGTCACCAGTACCAACACCCCCAACGATAACGAGTTTCTGGTCTGGCATTTTAGCAAAAGCATTTATCTGAAGTTCTATTCTTTTCTCTGGATATATCCGGTTGACGGATAGCCAATAATCTTCATATCCTGCACAGTAATATTCCTTTGTCTTAATTGGGGGGTATATTATTGACGAATCCCTGTTATAATATTTTAAAACTCTTTTATATGTGTTTTTAGAATTTGTTACTATTTTGTTAATTCTTTTTATAGAACGCTGATCCATCGATCGCATAAATGATGACCAAACCACAAACCCAGGTCTTAAAGATTTGGGAATGCGATTTTTAAAAACCGGAAATTGATCATACAACACTCGAACTGGAGTATGACAATAAAAAATTGAGGGGCTATGGTGTAGTGAGGCATGATGTGCCCAGTTCCCACTAAAAATAAACATATCATATTTACTTGAAACATCTGACATGGAAAAACGGATAAGAGAACCCATCTGTCTGAAAAAAGGTTTATGAGGGATTCTTCCTAATGAAAAAACCTGGTTTTGGTGCAAATCATCAGGCAATACCGAAGTATCTGTTGTATACACTACTGCCCCGAGACATTCTGCAATATTACTGACTACCTTCTCTCCTCCTCCAATCGTGGAAAAATAATCATGAAATATTGCAACTTTCACAGTTATCCGGATATTTTGTTGACATTAACACTATTAAAGATTGATGATTATAATAATAGACACTACTTATTTGAAGTAACAATATTTATTTAGATTAATTCTGATTGATTGGTGCCCTGTGACAATAAAAGGAATAATTCTCGCCGGAGGGGCAGGAACCCGCCTGTATCCCCTGACTAAAAGCATCTCAAAACATCTGCTCCCCATCTATGATAAACCACTCATATACTACCCGCTTTCCGTCCTGATGCTATCCGGAATCCGTGATATCCTCATCATCTCCACACCCCGGGATCTTCCCTTATACAAAGAACTCTTTGGAGACGGAGCGCAATATGGCCTCTCCCTTTCGTATGCGATACAGGAGGAACCACGTGGTCTTGCTGATGCTTTTATCGTCGGTGAATCATTTATTGGAAAGGATCGGGTTGCCCTAATATTAGGAGACAATATCTTTTATGGGCAGCATTTTTCAGAAATACTCCGGAGAGCAGTCTCCCGTGAGACTGGTGCTACTATCTTCGGCTATTATGTCCGCGATCCCACCGCTTTTGGGGTAGTTGAATTTGATCCGGATGGAAAGGTTATCTCTATCGAAGAAAAACCACAAAAACCAAAATCTCATTATGCGGTGCCCGGATTGTACTTCTATGATAATGACGTGGTAACCATTGCAAAAGGTCTGAAACCATCCGCACGAGGTGAGATTGAAATAACCGATGTAAACAACATCTACCTTTCCCGAGGTAATCTCATTGTTGAGTTATTTGGCAGAGGTATGGCATGGCTGGATTCAGGAACCCACGATTCACTTCTCGAAGCATCTCAGTTTATTGAGACAATCCAGAAACGGCAGGGATTATATGTGGCCTGTATCGAAGAGATAGCATTCCAACAGGGATACATAGACAAACGTCAACTCCTGGAACTTGCACAATGCCTGGATAAAACCGAATATGGTCAGTATCTTATCTCTCTTGCTCTTGGGAATGGAAGATAGACATGGGAAAATTAACCATAACAAAAACACCACTTGCGGGTATCCTTCTGGTAGTGCCGCAGTACTTTAAAGACTCGAGGGGTTTTTTCGTTGAAAGTTACAACAAAAAAGATTTCTCTCATGCAGGAATTACTGATGAATTTGTCCAGGACAATCATTCAAAATCACAAAAGGGAGTCCTTCGTGGTCTTCACTACCAGTACCCACACGCGCAGGGAAAACTTGTCCGGGTACTGAAAGGCTCTATCTATGATGTTGCGGTTGATATCCGGATAGGATCACCCACTTATGGAAAGCCTTTTGCAGTGACCCTGCGTGAGAATGATCCTGCAATGCTGTATATTCCCGTAGGTTTTGCACACGGTTTTCTGGCTCTTGAAGACGATACCGAAGTTATGTACAAGGTTACCGATCTCTATTATCCATCGGGAGATGCCGGCCTGTTATGGAATGATCCAGACTTGAACATTCCATGGCCTCTAGATATAATTGGCATAAAAGAGCCGATTTTATCTGAAAAAGATACAAAGCATCCGATATTATCTGAACTCAGGTCACCTTTCACTTATGTGTAGGAAAAACTGATGAAAATACTTATTACCGGTGCCAATGGCCAATTAGGGAAGGATACTACAAACCTCTGTAGGAAGTATGGGCACGATGTCACTGCCTGGACTTCAAAGGATCTTGATATTACAAAATATGATGTAGTAACTAAAACGATACAGAACCTTCAGCCAGACATCATCATCAACTGTGCTGCATACAACGCCGTAGATCTGGCTGAAACAGAATATGAGAAGGCTTTTTTGGTTAATGGCATCGGGCCGAAAAACCTCTCCCTGGCAGCAAATAAAGTGAACGCATCTTTAGTCCATTACTCAACCGATTATATCTTTAATGGAAAATCATCCCGACCATATACCATAGCCGACCATCCGGATCCACTAAGTCGGTACGGTGAGAGCAAGCTCCTTGGTGAACAGGAGGTCATGCGTCATGCAACACGTTACTATCTCATCCGGGTATCATGGGTATTTGGCTCCGGAAATATCAACTTTGTAAAGAAAGTCCTGGAGTGGAGTGACAAATCAAACATCATTACCGTTGTCGATGATCAGATTGCATCCCCCACATATACTCACGACCTGGCAAAGGCAACCCTTGACCTGATCCAAACTGATCAATATGGACTCTATCACTGTACAAATACCGGTCACTGTTCACGGTTTGACTTTGCTGCATATATTTTGCAGCAGGTTGGCTGGTCAGGTGAACTCATCCCGGGAAAAAGTACTGAATTCGAGACCCCGGCAACCCGCCCGGAATTTTCAGCTCTTGACAATTTTGGACTCAAACAGGTGATCGGATATAACCTGCCCTCTTGGCAGGATGCAACGGAGCGGTTTTTAAAGGAAATTGGGAGAACATAAACATGTATATCTTCATAACCGGAGTAGCTGGATTCATCGGTTCAAATTTTGTATATCACTACCTTGACATCCACCCGGAAGATATCATCATCGGGTATGATGCCCTTACCTATGCCGGGAACCCTGAAAATCTGGCCGCCCTTCCGGAAGATCAGAAATCCCGATTCATTTTCATCAAAGGAGACATCACAGATCCAGAACAGGTTCAATCGATATTTTCCCGGTATGATATCCAGGGAGTCATCAACTTTGCGGCTGAATCCCATGTGGACAGGTCAATTCATGATCCTGCGATCTTCCTCAAAACCAATATCCTGGGAACCCATACGCTCCTTGATGCCGCACAAGCAGCATGGCGAAAGAATGGGACGTGGAAAAAGAACACAACCTTTCTCCAGGTCTCAACCGATGAGGTCTATGGCTCACTCGGTCCGACAGGTCTCTTTTCCGAGACTACCCCTCTCGACCCACACAGCCCCTACTCTGCAAGTAAAGCAGGATCAGATCTCATTGCAAAAGCATACCATGATACCTTTGGCATACCTTTGGTAATCACCCGGTGCTCGAATAATTATGGGCCTTATCAGTTCCCCGAAAAACTCATCCCTTTAACCATCACCCGAGCCCTGGAACACCAGTCCATACCGGTATATGGTGATGGCCGGCAGATCCGCGACTGGCTCTATGTCATGGATCACTGCCGGGCAATAGATCTAGCCTTCCATAAGGGAAAACCAGGAGAAGTATACAATATTGGGGGCTCGAATGAACGGGAAAATATCATTATTGTAAAAACAATACTGCGGCTTCTGCATGAAATGACCGGAGACCCGGAGATCAACGAAAGCCTGATCACGTATGTTACCGACCGGCTTGGACATGATCGGAGATATGCCATTGATGCCTCAAAGATCAAACGGGAATTCGGATGGGCACCTCAAACTCCCTTTGAGGAAGGGATCCGAAAAACAATCCGGTGGTACCTGGAACATCAAAGTTGGGTAAAAAGTGTCATATCTGGTGAATATTTGAGTTTTTACCAGAAAAACTATGGATGACCTGTAAAGAGAGAAGCAAATCTCATGAAAATGCCCTGTATATTATACATCGGGCCTGATGAGTATCATCATGCCATCCTTTGAGAATTTTTGCCTAAAAAAGGTCTGGAAAAAGATAACAAAAAATACGGAATTGCAATTTTGAAAGAGAAATTGAAGATAGATAACTTGAATTATTTTCAACAAGATGACGAGTACCGAAATGTCCAGAAAATTGGTACCAAAAACCTCATAAGAAGTCAGGAAATTTAAATTTTTTGAGAAATAAGCGATTCACATCGTTGTATGAAGATCTGGGCACCCGTCAGAATCTCATCAGATTCTTCCTGAGTAATTCTTTTTGGTATAGAATAGTCGGCTTCTCTCGAAGAGTCTCAGACAAAGGCAGATATTTCCACACCATTTCTTCAAATTCTCCCACTCTCACAAAATTACTATTCAGTTGTGAGATCGTCCCTCTGTGAGTCCTTGTAATAATATCCTTTGTTAGAAGCACCGCTTTAGCAGCATAAAACATTGAATAATATGCCCTGGATACAGCGTCATTATAATGGTGGTTTTGATGTAGCTCGCATGCCACGGTATACGTTTCCTGAGCACGTCTGATAAAAAGAGATATTTCCTCACTATTAGGCAATTTGCTTTCCCTCCATTATTACAGTTTTAATGAACGAGAAGTCCCTCTCTTGTTCGAATTCGTCTTCAGAAAAAACCTTAATTGATAGGTATACATTTGTTTTGGTAAAAAAAGAGCAAGCAGTCCCTATTATGTCTATTTTGGATTTTATCGGTAATTTTGAAGTAATAACCAATAAATCAACATCAGAACCAGAATTACCTTCACCCCTGGCCCATGAACCAAACAGAATTACTCGTTTAATTTTTTCCCCATATTTTTCTTGTATCTGTGATGCATATGAATAAATAACATTAAATATTACCTTTTCATCGCTCGAAAACCCCTCCTGATCTCTATTCATCTTGAATACATTTGTAATTCTGATGTATTATATACCCTATGAGGAAGGAGAACTGACTTTCAGTATGAATTGACAAGCCCCTGGTGGAATCGGAAAGGTGATGAGATAGATCGTGTAGCAATAGATCTTGATCGGACACTCATGGCGGAATGCAAAACCGTGATCAATCAGAAGATCAGGCCCCGGATATTCTCGAGAGGTAATGAAAAAAGCAGAATTCATCTCTCACCTCACTCATCCGGTTACCGGTGGAGTGACAACCCGAAAAATTATGAGCAAAGAATAGCTGAAGCAGGATGGCAATTTTTTCTGGTACCTTCACTTTTTTCATTATTTCTGAAAAAACCATCTATATGGCAATAAATTCAGGCTTAATTTTCCACTGTTTTTAAACCTGTAAAATTTTTTGAATGATAGGTATTTCTTCTCATAATCAGCAACAATATAAAGAAAAAACTGATATGAGATATTCATGAAACGTCTAATAATTACTGCAATAGGTGAAGTTCAGCGTGTCGGATACCGGGATCGGGTCACAAAGATCGCCAGAAAAAATAATATTACAGGGATTGTCCGGAATTGCCCAGGATATGATGTTGAAATTATCGCAGAAGGCAATGAAGTTGACTTGGATCGGTTTATTTCTCAAATAAAAATACATGAGGATCCTATCTATGTTGAATCAATAAAAATTGACAAAGGAACCTATGAAGGGAAATGGGAGTATTTCGAGATTCAAAGAGGGAAACCAGACGAAGAACTCGGAGAACGCCTGGATGCTGCCCTCACGTATCTGGTACGTATAGATTCGAACAGTCGCCGTTCTGTTGAAATTGGAGAACAAATGCTGGTCAAACAGGATCAGATGTTGGATAAACAGGATCAGATGTTGGATAAACAGGATCAGATGCTGGATAAACAGGATCAGATGCTGGATAAACAGGATCAGATGCTGGATAAACAGGATCAGATGCTGGATAAACAGGATCAGATGCTGGATAAACAGGATCAGATGTTGGCGAACCAAAATTATCAGATCTCTCTTCAAAAAATTACAAATCAGGAGATTCAGGAGATGAGATCAGATATCAAAGATTCTCTCAATACAAAATATCAATTTATAGAACAACAATTACATGAAATTCAGACAGTTCTAAAAAATGCAGGTATGATGTCATAATTATTAAATATTAATTTTAGAAGTTGTTGCATAACTTTAAACCGCTGGTACAATGAGGAAAAATTAGATTTTTTATCGCCGATTTTAGGTTCCACTCGAATGGAAATTGTCCTCTTGCGGAAATTGCATTTTGGTTATGCAACTGCTTCTTTAATAACCTCCTTATTGTTCGGTCTGCTCACTTAAAAGAAGACGGGAGTTAAGAGATCGTTGTTCCTGAAAACCATTCTTATGCAGTAAATTTCTTAAATCATAGTAATTGATTTCCAGGTTCGCCCTATCAAAAAAATATATCAAGAGGCTGTTGCATAAAAGTTTTTCATTAGCATTATATGGCAAATTAAACATGTGAACTTTTATATTAACATCGTTAATTTCCCGTATTGTATGTTCAAAATTAATCTGTGCAACAGCCTCTCACATTATCCCATAAACCCTGAGCATCCATCCCGTTCACACTGGAGAAGCATCATACTCACATGAAGTGCCGTAAATATTATTTGAAGGCCGATTATCACACTTGATAGCGAAAGAACAGCGTTTGTTATTTGAGTCAGTGGTCCGGAAACTGTAATCCACTGACTTAATATGTATATACCGCTGGTAAAACCCAGGATCATAAACAACACACCAATGAATAGCAACTTTTCAAGTGTCTTATATTGTAGTATCTGAGTAAACCATGGTCCACAGTCATCCAGTTGGTGTGTAACACTATAGGATTTCATAACCACACCGGAAAGAAGAAACTGAAGACCTCCAAGCACGAGGATATCTCCTAGAATAAATGAATGAAGCCCCTGCAGTTCAACTGATTTTATTAGCCCCACTCCTACCATCAGGGAAAATCCCAAAAGAATAAACAGGAGGCCTGGGACTATTAAAAAACGAAGAGGCCTGATCAGCATAATAAACCGTATATGCCTCCACCCGTCAGCAAAACTGTGCAGTTTTGAAGGTCCTTTTCGTGGATAATAGGTGATCGGGATCTCTTCGACCCTCAGTCCCTTTTTTGCAGCCTCAATAAGCATCTCTGAGGCAAATTCCATCCCTCCGGTATGGAGACTTAACCTCTGAAGTGCATCTTTCCGAATCGCCCGCATCCCACTATGGGTGTCACTGAAGTTTGAATGAAAAGTGAAATTTAATAACCTTGTCAGGAGAGGGTTACCGATATATTGGTGGAGCCATGGCATCGATCCCGGAAGTATTTTCCCTTTTAATCTTGATCCGATTACCATATCTGCCCTCTCTTCTTTTATCGGTCTGATTAATTCAGAGATCAAAGAAAAGTCATACGTGTCATCAGCATCTCCGATAACAACGATCTCTCCTTTTGCCATAGGAAAAGCGGCTAGATACGCATTGCCATATCCTTTTTTATCAGGATGAATAATCCGGGCTCCAAAGGAACGTGCGATTTCCGGGGTTGCGTCTGTTGAGGAATCAGAGATAATAATTTCAAATGGTATATTGTGTTTTATACACCCTGCCCTGACTTTTTCAAGACAGGATCCAATTGTCTTCTCCTCATTTAAGGCCGGAATTATTATCGTTACAAGTGGTTCAATTACCATGCCATGACCAGTTTTACTAATAACTTTCATTCAAAAGGATAAATGATCTGGTAACTGAGGAAAATCTTGGGAAAAAAACTGACAAAAATAATCATAGCCTGATTAGACTCGGATTCCTTCACATGAAAGGGCGTTTTCAATTGCCTGTAAATTCTTTTTAATATCTGAAAATTCAGTTTCAAGATAATTGGATGAGTCTTTGCGAAATCCATTAATTTCATCAACCGTATCCTGTTGAATATGGATCATCTGATCCTGTTTATCTAGCATAGTTTTCTAAAGGGAGATCATCTCATGTTGAGACTCATCAATTATGAGAATCGCTGGAATCCCCGTGCGTAATTGTTTAAATTAAAGATCCTGAAGGAACGTTCCTATAGGTACAACTTCTCCTGTACTCTTCAGATCTGATCTCTGTAACCTCGTCAAAATAAGGTCTATTGGATGATATATACGAAAAAAAAGAAGATATTTTCTCTTCTGTTTCACAAAAGGTGATAAGGGCTTCTTGCGTCCATTAAATGAATTATTTATTGTAAAAAAGTGGGTAAAAGCGTTCACCTGGGCTTATTAGAGTAAAAAGGGCAGTAACCTACATCATGAGCTCTTGGGCCGGTAATGATTATTTGTTTTTTCCATATATGAGTATAGTATTGCCATCCTGACGAAACTACTTTTGTATGCAAATTATTTCCATTTTAGCTGGACTTCGATTTAAGGCACTTATTGATGCAACCCTCATGATAGAAGAACTGGGGATGCTCTCTTGTTCGGAAATGAATACTTAAGGAAAAAGTCAGATAGTACTCATAATGACAAGATCAAAAGACTGGCTGAATACACATTCATCGCACCTTCTTCTCCTCCTTGTGATTGCCTCTGCCCTCCTTGGACTCTGGCTCCGGATTTTACCCATGGATTTCCTTGGCAATGGTCCGGTTCAGAAACTCATTTTCATGGATACCTGGTACTCAATGCGTCAGATTGAGCAAATATCTGCAAATTACCCCGGATATGCCTGGTTCGATCCCATGACTGCGTTTCCCACAGGAAAGGATGTCGACTGGGGTCCGCTCTTCCCATTCCTCTGTGCATCTGTCTGTGTTCTTGTTGGTGCCCTGTCAAGACCGGAAAATATGATTGTCGCATCATACGTTCCTCCTTTAATATTTCTCCTTCTCATTCCCATAATCTGGTATCTGGGAAAATTATCCGGGGATGAAAAAACTGGGTGGATAGCAGCAATACTTCTTCCGGTCATCTCCGGAGAGTTATTATATCGTTCTTTTTATGGATATCTCGATCATCATATTACAGAAACACTCTTCTCAACCCTTTTCATCACCCTCATAGTCGCTCTCCTACTCACCACGAGCACCATTCAAAAGCCCTGGTATACGAAAAAAAGTATCCTCCTTGCCATCTTTGCTGGGATTGTATATTTTCTGGGTCTTATGAACATTCAGACCATGGTGCTTTTTGCAGCAATCTGCGCCCTTATCTTCCTGATCCATGCATTAGTACTCCGGGACCGGAATCATCTTTTCATTCTCCTTCTACATACCTGCCTCTTCTTTATTACATTTACAGTCCTCTATCTCCCTCTTGGATTAACACATGATGGGTTTTCTTTGAGCAGGTATTCGATAGGACATATTCTGGCAGCTCTGGCAATCCCTCTTGAACTGGGATTTCTCACTCTCTTCGCACATCTGTTCGCAAAGAAACCGCGGTTTCATTATATTGGAACTGTGTTGACCTCATTCGCCGCGGGATATGCATTCATTGCGATGCTTACCCCTGATATTGCTGCCCAGATAAACAACTCTATCCACTATTTCTTTTTCTTTTCATATGCTGAATCATATATTAATGAGATGCAGATGTGGGAACCGGTACGGGCGTGGTACTCCTACAATATTGCCATATTTCTTGCATTAGTAGGTATTGTCATCTGTATTATCAGGCTGATTCGTTCGTATCAACCTGCCTTAATGGCAATTCTTGTATGGGGAATCGTTCTCATGTATGCGACTCTGATGCATGTCCGGTATGAATATTACGTAAGTATAGTTATTGTGCTATTTTCTGCGATCGCACTCAGCACAATATATTCAAAAATTGCAGCGAGTGAGCAGCCTGAGAAACGATCAAAGAAAAACCTGGAGATGAAAGATCAGAATCTCCCATATCGTGCAATAGCAGTGGTAGGGATTTTAATGCTTATCATCGTCGGATTTTCAGTCCAGACGGTCATGACCGTTGCAGATAAGCAGATCGGTCTCATCTCAATGACAAATGACTGGGCTGACTCTCTTACCAGGCTCTCACAGATCTCCCCTGATACAGGTGTTGATTATCATAAAATCTATCAAAAAACAGAATTCACCTATCCGGAAAAATCATATGGCGTTCTTTCTTGGTGGGATTATGGACACTGGATAACCTTCCTTAGTCAAAGAATCCCCATAACATCACCCTTCCAGGATAATGTCCCTCCGGTCGCACAATTCCTGGCAGCTCAATCGGAAGAGAATGCAGAATTAAACGCGGATGATGTAAAAGCAAAATATATCATCACAGACTTTGCTACCGTCACCTCGAAATTTGCCGCCCTTCCCCTGTGGGGATATGGCAGAGATCGTATCTCTCAATACCAGGAGACCTATTATCAACCGTCCGGGCAGGGTGGCAGATATGATCCAGTTCTCGTCTTAAAACAGCCATATTTCGAAAGTACCGCTGTAAAGTTACATCTCTCCGATGGCTCATATTCTCCGGGCCAGGGAGGATCACTCCTGACCATTGAGCAATCACCAATGAGCGGAGGCTCCTTTAAATTAATCACGAATGCCATTCAAATCTCTTCTGAAGACGCACAAAAATTCCCCACATCCGATAACCAGATCGTCGGTTCCATCCAGTTCACCAAACCCATCACCGATGTCCCGGCCCTTGGTCATTACCGGCTCATCTATGAATCACCGACAACTGTTGCAGCTGATGAAACCCATCAGATAAAAGAAGTGAAAATATTTGAACGGGTGAAAGGATTCACTCTGCCCGGAACAGGAACCATTGAACTCCCTATAACCACGAATCAGGGACGGAACTTCACCTGGCAGCAAAAAAGTATGAACGGGACATTCACTCTCCCATACAGCACCCAGAACAACCCATACGAAGTACGGGCCACCGGGCCATACCGGATTATTGAAACCGGAAAAACAATTGAGGTATCTGAAGATCAGATCCTCTGATCCTTATACCCGTTTAAAGTCATCCTCGGTCCGCTCGATATCATCCTCTTCAAGATACTCACCTATCTGGACTTCAATCACCTCAAGGGGAATCTTTCCTGAGTTCCCGAGCCGGTGCATAACTCCCGCAGGGACAAACGTACTCTCACCCGGTCTGACAAAGAGCTGCTTTCCATCAAGTTCCACATCAGCGGTCCCATGCACCACAACCCAGTGTTCACTCCGGTGATGATGTCGTTGCAGTGATAAGCGCATACCAGGATTCACCGTCAGTCGCTTAATCTGAAACCCGGGCCCGGTTTCAAGCCCAAGATAGGACCCCCAGGGTCGGTAAACCAGACGGTGTATTTCAGTAATCGGGTTCCCCTGCTTTTTCAGATCCTTAACCAGGTCTCCTACTCTTTCTGCCATGTCGCGCCGGCAGACAAGTAATGCGTCACAAGTCTCGACAACAATCGTGTCTTTTATCCCGATAAGGGCTGCAAACCGGTCCTTGGTCGTCACAAAATTTCCATATGACTCTATGGCCATACAATTCCCTGAATTGTCACAAGCATCCTTCCCCGATATCTCATACCATGCATTAAAATTACCAAGATCGGACCAACTGGAAGAAAGAGGAACAACAGCTACGTTATTTGAATGTTCGAGAATGCCGTAATCTATTGAAACTGAAGGAAGTTCATCCCAGGAACCCCCCTTTTCAAAAATGTCTGCAATAATCGGCTGATATCGTATCAGTTCATTCATAAAAACCTGAACAGAAAAGAGAAACATCCCGCTGTTCCAGAAATATCCATCCTTCACATACTGCCGTGCAGTATCCTCATCTGGTTTCTCTTTAAACTCGTGTACCTGGAATCCTTTCTCCAATGGATTGCCAGGCGCAATGTATCCATATCCGGTATGCGGACTGTCAGGAATAATTCCAAATGTAACCAGGTAGTGTTCACATAAAGGGATTGCTGAACGCAACTCCTCACCGGCTGATGCTCCAAGGAGGTGATCGCTGGGAAAAACCATGATAACCGAATCCGGGTTTTTCTTCGCGATTTCTGTAACTCCCCACGCAATTGCCGGGAGGGTGTTTTTTCCTGAAGGTTCGAGCAGGATCTGCTCATCTGCAATTGGATATCTGAGTTCATTTATCTGATTTTTTACCAGGAAATGATGTAGTTCATTCGTTACTACATAAATATCTGAAGGATTGCTGTTTTCAACTGCTCTCAGGTACGTCTTTTGAAAGAGTGAGTGACCATTCACCTGAAGAAACTGCTTTGGATAGTAGGTTCTCGAAAGAGGCCAGAGCCTGGTCCCGACCCCTCCTGCTAAAATGATGGTGTATATCTGATTCACGATAGTACATCTGCGTGAAGGAGCATGAAATGAGCTATCTTTATGTGAGAATCAAATAATGGAAAATAATGATTGGAAATGATTGGAATGTATGAATCTTCGTGCAATATTCTATCCAAAGAAAAAAGTAAACCTCTGATACGATATGCAGATTATTACCGGTCAATTATTAAAGGAGTCTGTCCGAGAAATCGAGTGCATAAATATCTCTAAATTGGAGATAAATAAGTGGCTAAATTCGAATTAGACCTTATATACTTACTTAAATAAATAAAAAATCATATTCTTGGATAGTCTCCGGTGTAATGAGAATTTAATGACGGTGATAGATACGGCCAAGATACTATTTCTTACTATTGGCTGACTTTACCATTCTTTGCAAAATACACTAAAAATGACATGATATCTCAAAAGGATATAGTCATAAGTTAAAAATTAAAAAAATTAGTATTTAGGAAAATCTTCTCTCTCTATCAGAACTAATTCAATATTTCCTTTTGGAACAGGATACAGGGTAACTGTTACTGTATTAAAGTCGGTAATATACTCATTATCGTTGTATGGAACATAATCCCAGACAATTTTATAAGATTCTACGGTGTTATGTCCTTCGGATACTAATTCAATTGGCTGATCAATCTTTCCGACTTCAATTTCCTGAGCAAACGCTTTTTTTGTAGATATCCAACCTTTTCCTAGGATATAATAAATATCATACAATCCTGGCTTCATCTTCTCAAATGTATGTGATTCCCCTTTTGGAAGATAAATGGAGCAGATTGGATTTGGCCAGTTTGGTTGCGTTAGAACTACTAATGCATCTAGTTCACCTTGAGAATTATCAATAGTCAGTTTATTCAGACCTCCAGTCGGCTCCCTTCCTGAAACCAGTGCACCTTGCACAAATGACACGATCAATCCTAAAATAATTAATATGATAACACTTTTCAGAATTCTCAAATTGATAGACATAGTTATCCCTCTTCCTGCAACTAAATAAAAGTATCGAAAAAAGATGGGCTCGCTGAGATTCGAACTCAGGATCTCCGCCATGTCAAGGCGACGTCATAACCAGCTAGACCACGAGCCCCCGGTTGTGCCTTACAATGTAGCCTTCCAGTCCATTTATAGATTTTGATCTGTTCTTGAAAAAAAGATTAGATCCTGGCAAATTTTGCTGAGTAGATACCCGGCATACCACGGATCGCTTCCATTACCTCTTCCGGAACATCCCCATCAACATTCAGGACCATGATTGCTTCCTCACCTGGCTGGAATCTGCCGACCTGCATGCCGGCAATATTGATCTGATGTTCACCAAGGATGGTGGATGCCCTGCCAATAACTCCCGGACGGTCAAGATGCCGTGAGATGATAACCGCTCCTTCGGGGACCATGTCCATGGTGTACCCTGCAATTGACACTATCCTCGCGCCACCCTTATACAGAACTGATCCGGCGATCACCAGTTCAGAACTATCAGTGGTTACCTTCATGGTGAGGAGATTTTTATACCCTGCAGACTCGCCGGTTGTTGTCTCAGAAACGGCAATACCTCTGTCCTTGGCAATGTACGCGGCATTTACCATATTGACCGGGAACCGGAGGATAGGATCGAGCAGTCCCTTGATCGCCATATGGGTGATAAGTTTCGTGGACTGCCCAAGGGCAGCAAGATCCCCGCCATAGATCATCTCCAGTTTCTGGACACGCCCGTCAACGATCTGGATCATGAGCCGGCCTATCCGCTCTCCCAGGGTTGCATAGGGCTCAATGATCTCATGTTGTTCGGATGGGATGATCGGCGCATTCACGACATATTTCGCATCACCGCCACCAAGAACCTCAAGACACTGCTTTGCTATGGAGATTGCCACATTCTTCTGGGCTTCCACCGTACTTGCCCCAAGATGGGGGGTCACTATGATATTTGGAATGCCGATGAGCGGAGAGTCTTTTGGCGGCTCTTCTTCAAATACATCGATAGCAGCCCCGGCTACCTTTCCGGATTTCACAGCCGCCGCCAATGCCGCTTCATCAATGATTCCTCCACGGGCACAGTTAATAATCCGGACCCCGTCTTTCATCGTGGCGATGGACTTTTCATTGATGATATGCCGGGTCTCTTTGATGAGTGGGGTATGAACCGTGATGATGTCGGCTTTGGTAAAGAGAGCCTCAAGAGACATCGATTCGATGCCCATCTCCGCTGCTTTATCCGGAGAGATAAATGGGTCATATCCAATGATATGCATGTTAAATGATGATGCGCGTTTTGCAACCTCTCGTCCGATACGCCCAAGCCCGACAATCCCGAGGATCTTCTCATTCAGTTCAACACCCATGAATTTGGATCGCTTCCATTCCCCTGCCTGCATGGATGCATTCGCCTGGGGGATATTCCGGCAGAGTGACTGCATCATGGCCATGGTATGCTCGGTTGCTGCCAGGGTATTTCCTTCAGGAGCATTGGCAACTATCACGCCACGACGGGTGGCAGCATTCATATCAATATTGTCAACCCCGGCCCCTGCACGCCCGATAAACCGGAGTCTCTTGCCTGCCTCAATGACCCGCTCGGTCACCTGGGTGCCTGACCTGACAAGCAGCGCGTCATAATTCTCAATGGTTGCTACCAGTTCATCTTCAGAAAGCCCGGTGTTTACATCCACCATGGCATGTTCGCGAAGAATTTCTATGCCTTCTTCCGCGAGTTCGTCACTAACAAGGATGGTATATGTCACAGTACTCTCTAAGAAATCACAGTGAGATCACTTGATAGTTCGCAGATAGAGAGCCTGATTCTACTCAGTATGCCATTCACGAAATTAATGAGTTACTGTCATCGTATACGTTTTCTTTTTCCTTTCGCAGCGTCTTCAAGATATCTTTCGCAGCGTCTTCAAGATATAAAAGTCCCTGCGTACCAACCTGCTCATCTGATACGTTATAAATGCATATCCCGGTTCGTTTTGCATTCTGTACAAAAGGAAGATCAGATTCCTGAATCGTGTAGGGAAAAACATCGACACTCATTCCCATGTCCGAGAACATATCCTGGTACCTTTCTATCCTATCGATGAGTCTTTTTTCACTTTCTTTCATAACAAGGAGCAGATCGATATCACTCCCGGGGACTGCTTTTAATTGTGCAAAAGAGCCAAACACCCAGACTTCAAGGATCTCAGGATAATCCTTAAATTTCTCTAAAATCTCCTTTAATCTTTCTGTTATGAGAGGGTAATCAAGCCAGAATATCCTGACAGAATCTAAGGATATTTCCTGCACTGCTGATTGCCACATGTGCATCTTCCTTGGTAAAGTGTTCATGAGGTGTACCATATGTCAGCCCGTCCGGGTATCGGCTGATAATATAAAGTCTGTCAAGTCGTTTTGCATCAGAGAGTAACTCTCGAGAGATCTCAACATAGTCTGTCAACCCGATGAATAGTTTCTCGACAGAATGACCCCTGGCGTCACCTCCATAATACTGGTACAAGGCTTTTATGGATTTCTCTGCTGCCTGCTCTGATATAAAACATGCCCATTCATAATTTCCAGCTTTACAATTATCAACCGCTGCTTTCAAATCGAATTTCGCCTGCGCTATCCAGTCCTGACTTCTCTCTGGCATAAAAAATTTTCTCTCGAACAGGGATGTCTGCACATCCCGGTCTACCATGGTAATGCACCGATCATCAGACTGCTCATCCCTGATCTCAACCGGGTAACATCCGGTCAGACATCCAAGACACAGGTCATGACGGGGGAGACCTATGGCACGTACCAGGGATTCAATAGATATATAATGAAGACTGGTGGCGGTGATACTTTTCCTGACTTCATCTACGTCCTTGTCACTGCCGATAAGTTCTGCCCTCGTGGGCATGTCGACCCCCAGGTAACACGGAGCCTTGATGATAGGCGAGCCTATTCTCATATGTATCTCCCGTGCCCCGGCATCCCGCATCGTCTCAATAATCCGGCGTGATGTCGTTCCTCTGACAATGGAATCATCGACCAGGATGATTGACCGATCACGGAGATGATCCGGTATCGGATTGAGTTTTATCCTGACTGCCCGCTCACGTTTCTCCTGGGTCGGCATGATAAAAGTCCGCCCCATGTACCGGTTTTTAATCAGGCATTCCATGAAGGGAATAGAGGACCGCTCAGAAAAACCGACCGCATATGCAGTCCCCGAATCAGGGACCGTGCAGACAGCATCTGCCTGAACCGGGTTTTCCTCATATATCATCGCCCCGATCTTCCTGCGCACATCATACACAAGAGATCCGTCAATACGGGAATCAGCCCGTGCAAAATAGATAAACTCAAAGACACAGTGCCCCTTCCGCGAGGCTACAGCTATCTGTTTAAACCTGATCTCATCCCCGGAGATATGGATCATCTCACCCGGGAACACATCCCGTTCATATTTTCCATTCAGGGCATCAATCGCTACACTCTCTGATGCAACCATGTACCCTGATTCTGTCCTGCCAAAACAGAGTGGCCGGATACCATGCGGGTCACGAAATGCATAGAGGTCCCCGTCGTAGAGCATCACCACTGAGTAGGATCCTTTCAGACAGGCCATGCATTTCTTCACCGCATCCTCTATGGTGCCTCCTTTTCTGATTGACTCGGTAATTATCTTGGAGATGATCTCCGTATCTGATGTGGACCAGAAGATCTGCCCCCGGTCCTCAAACTGAGCTCTGAGCTCCCGATAATTCACGAGGTTCCCATTATGCGCCAGTGCGATCACATGCCCGCGAAATGTGAATAAAAATGGCTGAATGTTCTCAGGCCGGTTCTCGCCGGTGGTCGGATATCTGACATGCCCGATTCCAACGGTCCCGACCAGCGATCTGAGCATCTGCTCACTGAATACTTCAGAGACTAAACCGTTTCCTTTGTGTTTACACAGGCCTGAACCGTTAAATGTGGCAATGCCCGCACTCTCCTGACCACGGTGCTGGAGAGCATATAACGCATAATAAAGAGAAAAAGAGACGTCGGCAGAACTAGTGATGCCAACGATCCCGCACATGATTAATGGGTTGCAACTTTCGGCCGCTTGGTGATCCAGCCGTAAGAACGCATGCGGGTAGAGCGACCAAATCCACATGATGAGCAGATTTTATGACGCTTGTGATAGGACATCCGACCGCATCTTCTGCATGTCAGGTGAGTCTGAGTCTGTCGTTTACCTCGTGATGGTGTTCCTTTTGACATTTATTCTGCCTCCTTATTGGGGATTCGGGGAGATGTAGATTACATTATCGCCGCGAATAATCAGGGTACCGATACTCTGTGCCTGTCCTTGCACGATCTCCTCGGCTTTATCGAGCACAAGGTTCATGTGGACGTCGTATCCCTGGAGAACTCCTTTGATTTCTCTGCCCCCTTTAAGGGATATCAGTACTGGTTGGCGATTCAGGACCTGATCTAAAATATCCATAGGTCTTTTAGTCATATCAATACCCTGCACTACTCGAAATGAGTGAATAAATTGCGCCGGGATGATTCATAAACATACCTGTCATCCCATCAGTCAGCCGGGTGCGTATTGTTTATGGGAGTTCAGGTAGCCGTACTATAGAGCATATGGGTAAACTGACCTCAAAAAGAAGACATTCAATACGAAAATCCCAGGTGAGCGGCATACTGGAACGGCTCAGAGAAGAGATCGGGGATGGAGCAGATCAGTTCGAGGGGAAAAATATCGAGATAATCGAGACGAACCAGGATGTCCATCTCTATCTTATCGATAAGGAGCCTGTCCTTCTTGAAAAGGATGGGATTTTATTTCCCAGTCTGCGGGGTGCGGTAAGCCGTCCCTTCCCCCAGAAACGTATCGTGGTTGACATGGGGGCGGTGTCCTATGTGGTGAATGGTGCTGACATCATGCGACCTGGTGTAGTTGATGTAACGCCTGATGTTACTGCCGGGAAACCCGTTCAGATAGTAGATGAGCGTCATGGAAAACCACTGGCCCTTGGGATAGCATTGTATGATGCCGCCGACATCCTCGCGCAGGAGAAAGGAAAGGTTGCCCGGACCTGGCATCACGTCGGTGATGATATCTGGAATCTTGAGTTCTGAAAAGGGAAAGGACGCCTGTCAGGCCTGAAAAACCAGTATCTTTATTACAACTGACAGAAAAGGTTCTTATATGGGACTTCGCGACCTTCTCTTCGGAAGCAAGGATACCTCTTCCCCGGACGAATATAAAGATCTCACTCTGAAAGAGTACGAACTAAGTGAAAACCCAGCCCTTCTTGTCAAGGTCGCCACGGTTACTGGTCTGCGGGAAAGTCAGATCGTCAAAGATCAGGTATATGACGGGAATATTGTTATTGTTGACATTACCCGCCTGAAAATGGACAAGATCAATTATGAACGGGTCATGAAAGACTTCTACCAGGTGGCCCGTGATGTTGACGGAGATATTGTCGGCCTTGGTGATCAGCAATACGTGATCATCACCCCAAAAAACGTCAAGATCTCCCGTGACCGCATCGGTGGCGGTGCCTGAACTTGGAACAGGATGTCAGAGGGATCTGTCCGGCCTGCGGGGAAGAGGTTGACTGGACATATAAAACGGAGAATATTCCCTATTTTTCCGATATACTGATTATTACCTGCTCATGTCCTGAGTGCGGGTATCGGTTTTCAGACGTGCAGAATATCAGCACGAATGAGCCGGTCCGGTACATCTATTGTGCGTGCTGTGAGGATGACCTCTCGGTCAGGGTTGTCAGGAGTAGTGCTGCAAAGATTACCATCCCTGAACTTGGGGTGGAGATCAATCCCGGCCCGGCCTGTGAAGGGTTCGTGTCAAATGTGGAAGGGGTTCTGCTCAGAGTTGACAAGGTTCTTGATGGGATTCTGATCGATGGCGAAGATGAACAACGGAGAAGAGCACGTGCCCTGAAGGAGAGAATTATAAACATCCGGGATGGAAAAGAGAGCATCACGCTTATTATTGAAGATCCTCACGGAAATTCACTCATCTATTCGGACAATGCAAAAAAAGAGATATATTGTCCTGAATCAGAATAACTTCTTTCCATTCAGACGAATGCCCGGTGTGCCGGTAATATGCCCTACTATCTGCGCATCAGGGAAATATTTCTGAACGGTTTTTACTCCCTCTTTTGGAAGGATGAACACGTACCCCATCCCCATATTGAAGGTCCGGTACATTTCAGGTTCTGATATCTGACCAGCCTTTGCAATCCACTCAAATATCTCCTGGGGTGGAAGTGGCGCATCAAACACGTAACCAAATTCCCCAAGCCGGTTCAGGTTTAAGAGCCCTCCACCGGTGATATGACACATCCCATGAACCGCTGTCTCCGCGCAGACTTGGATGGCATCTGCATAGATCCGGGTTGGTCGCAGGAGCTCATCACCCAGTGTAGCCCCGGATGGCAGGCGATCAGAATAGGATCCGTGCTGCTCGACCATCCGGCGGGCAAGAGTCAGGCCATTGCTGTGAATTCCTGATGAAGGGATTCCCACCATGCAGTCACCTGGAGTTATGGCAGATCCGGAGATGACTTTCTCTTTCTCCTGAATGCCCAGACATGCCCCGGCAAGGTCAAGCCCGGTCACAAGACCCTTGAGTGTTGCCGTCTCACCACCGAGGATGGAGAGGTTAGCTTGCCTGGCTCCTTCATTGAGGCCCTTTCCAATCTGACGCATCTGTTCCTGTGAGAGTTCTGAGGTTGCGATATAATCAACAAAGGCCACCGGTTCAAGGTTCATGACGTACAGGTCATTGACATTCATCGCGATGCAGTCGATACCAACGGTGGACCAGTCCTGTAAGGCATCGGCAACCAGCATCTTTGTCCCTACACCGTCTACCGCCATTGCCAGGACATACTTGCCAAATGAGATGAATCCGGCAAAATGTCCAATCTCCGATGCCATACCGAACTGGTCTGTTCTCCGGTAGGTCAGTTCGGAGATGAGGCTTTTCACGGCTGCTGCTTCAAGATCAATATCCACACCCGCTTCCCGGTACGCATCCTGCTCCATCTTCATGCCTCCTCATTCATGAGATTAAATTCGTCATGAAGGACCTTGACTGCACGTGGTCCGTCCTGCTGGCGGACGACAAATGAAATGTTCACTTCAGATGACCCCTGTGAGATCATCATCACATTAATCCCTGCCTTCCCAAGGGCTGAGAAAGTCCTTCCTGCCGTACCTGCCATCCCGGCCATGCCTGATCCCACGACTGCCACTGCACAAACATCCTCGTTTGCTGTGATATCCCTGAACACACACCGCTCCTTGAGGGGTAATAAAGCCTCCATCGCGGTTCGGACCTGGTTTGCTTCGATTATCAGGGTGATATTTGCTTCAGATGATCCCTGTGAAATCATCATGACATTGATCTGATGTTCAGCAAGAAGCGTGAAGATATGCCGTGCAACTCCTGGTCTTCCAACCATCTGTGCTCCGGCGATGGTAATGGCAGCGACCTTGTCTATGTAGGTGATGGCCTTCACTACCCTGGAGTCTTTCTGCTCACCGCCCTCAATGACGGTTCCTGGATAACTGGGATTGAAAGTGTTCTTCACCCACACCGGGATCCCCTTCTGCATGGCCGGCTCAATGGATCGGGAGTGCATGACCTTGGCACCAAAGTACGAGAGTTCCATGACCTCGATGTAGGAAATCCGGGGGATGACCCGTGCCTCAGGGACCAGGCGGGGATCGGTGGTCATGATCCCGTCAACGTCGGTCCAGATCCATATCTCATCAGCATCAAGAGCAGCGCCGATGATGGTTGCCGAATAGTCTGACCCGGATCTGCCCAGCGTGGTAACGACTCCTTTCTCTGTACAGCCCATGAACCCGGTGATCACCGGAACAGAATGGTCTATGACCGGTTCCAGCCGGCTTTTGATACGCGCCTCACCTGCCGGGAGAGCTATGGCATCACCATGGTTTTCTGTCGTAAGGATACCTGCCTCGCATCCGTCAAGAACCATGGACGGGATCCCCCGCTGGCGGAGTGCGGCACTGATAATCGGTGCGTTCAGTCGCTCACCAAAAGAGATGATATAATCACGGGATCTGACCGTCAATTCCCTGAGATGGTAGACCGCATAGAGAAAATCACGAAGGTTCTCAATGCGCCTCGTTATGATCCCGCTGACTTCAGGGGAGAAGTCCGGGGCTACCTCTTTCAGGGTTGAGAGGTGCCCTTCAGTCAGATATTCGACGAGATCTGTTACTTCAGCCGCATCCCGGGAAGTGACCATTGCTTCTGCGCAGGTGATCAGCCGATCAGTAACCCCCCGCCGTGCAGAGATTACAATTGCCAGACGATCATGTCTGGAATAGCGATCATATACAATATCTACAGCCCTTCTGACTGACTCCGCGTTCTGGACAGAAGTGCCCCCAAACTTCATGATGAGCTTCATGCAGGTGCAACTCTCCGTTACTATGGATCTTTTTTTCTCAAAAGGGATGCTACAGGCGTGGCTGGAGGAGAGACTGTCCTACCAAAACATCAAAGTCGTTCTGACTGTGACGTGTATATAATGCAGATTCAGGAGATCATCCGATCCCATGTTCTGGTAATCGGGAGCGGAGGTGCAGGAGTCCGTGCTGCCATCGAGGCCTCTGCGCACGGAACCTGTGTACTCATTTCCCGGACCATTGCCGGGAAAGGCGGATGCACAATCATGGCTGAAGGCGGGTATAATGCGGTGATGAATGAGGCAGATTCTATCGCCGATCACTTTGCTGACACCATGAAGGGTGGGGCATATCTCAATGATCAGGATCTGGTGCATGTCCTGACTAAAGAGGCCCCTGACCGGATGCAGGATCTCATCTCCTGGGGCGCGGTGTTTGATGTCACCGACTCATGCACGATCTGTCAGCGACCTTTCGGAGGCCAGTGTTTTCCACGGACCTGTTATGCCGGAGACCGGACCGGACATGAGATGATGATAACTTTGATGGAACGGTTGGCACACACACCGGTCCGTGTATGTCATGAGGTTGCCGCCTTTGATCTGCTCATCTCTGAAGGACGGGTGATCGGCGCCCTGGGTCTTGACCGGAAAGGCAGGCTCTATACGTTCCTTGCTGATGCCACGGTCCTTGCAACCGGCGGTGGGACACGGGTCTATGATATCTCCACAAACTCCACGAGTGGGACTGGTGACGGATATGCGATGGGGTGGCGCGCCGGGGCAGAATTGATCGATATGGAGCAGGTGCAGTTCCATCCGACCGGTGCGGTATATCCCTGGGATGCACGGGGGAGGCTGGTCACTGAAGCAGTACGGGGAGAAGGGGGAGTTCTCAAGAATTCCCTTGGTGAGCGGTTCATGTCCCGGTATGATCCGGATCGGATGGAACTCTCAACACGGGATGTCGTAGCACGCGCTTGTGCAACCGAGATCATGCAGGGGAGAGGGACTCCTCATGGTGGTGTGTGGCTTGACGTCACCCATCTCCCCGCCCGGACCATTGAGGAACGACTCCCGGTTATGCTGGAACAGTTCCTGAAGTACGGGGTTGACATCCGGACCGAACCAATGGAGGTCGCTCCTACTGCGCATCATATCATGGGTGGTCTTCGTATTGATCCCTCCTGTCAGACCACGCTTCCTGGTTTGTATGCCTGTGGTGAGGTTGCCGGAGGGGTGCATGGTGCGAATCGTCTGGGTGGAAATGCCCTTGCAGAAACACAGGTCTTTGGGGCGCGGGCAGGGGCGTCAGCAGGGAGAAATGCCCGTCGGGAAGGAGAGGTCCCGGATGATCAGATTTCCTCTGCAGTCCTGATGCTCGAGGGATATCTCAACGGCGATATCCTGCCTGACCAGATGAAGGGTGAAGTGCAGCGGATCATGTGGAAGGGAGCAGGAATTTTCAGAAACAAGGCTGCACTTGAGGAAACAAGGGCCGCACTCGATGTACTGTCAAGAAAAAGGCTCAAAGCAGTTGATCCATCGGGATTCATAGATTGTTGTACGACCCGGAACATGATTGATACTGCGCGGCTTATCGTGACCGCGGCACTTCTTCGGGAGGAGTCACGGGGAGCACATGTCAGGACTGATGTCACACAGGACTGGGATAATCAGACGTCCCCGTTCGGGCATACGATCCTGACCAGGACCGGGGCGACAATAGAGCGGAGGAGATCCTGATGCACGTTTCAGTACAAGTCGCGCGGTTTAACCCGGACACCGATGCAGAACCCCGCCTTGAACCCTGGACCGTGGAGGTTGAAGACGGCGCGCGGGTTCTCAATGTTCTGGATGCGATTCACAGCCGGGATCCCACCCTTGCATACCGATCCAGTTGTCGCGCAGGTCAGTGTGGGAGTTGTGCGGTCAGGGTGAATGGAGAACCGGTCCTTGCCTGCACTGAAGAGGCACGGGATGGTATGGTCATCGAACCGCTTGATCTTCCGGTTATGAAAGACCTGATGGTGGATCTGGTATCAGGTATATCCTCCATTCCCCGAATCCATACCTGTGAGTGTGGCATTCTTCCAAAACAGGAAGAGATAGAGCGTATAAAACCACTTCGTGACTGCATCGAATGCCTCTCCTGTGTCTCGATCTGCCCGGCGATGAAAGTCACTGATTTTCTGGGGCCTACCTCTATGCGCTCTCAGATGCGGATAGCCCTTGATCCCCGTGAGCCAGGAAACCGGATCCGCGAAGCCCTGTCTCAGGGGCTCTTTACCTGTACCAGCTGCAACCGATGCTGGCGGGTCTGTCCGAAAGATATCGAGACACCGGGAAAAGCCATTGAAAAACTCCGAGAGATTGCAAACCGTGAAGGACTCACTCTGCCCAGACACCTGGAAGTTGCTGAACTGGTCAGAACGACAGGCAGGAGCGTTGAGCCGGGAAAACAGATCTTCCTTGATCTCGTGGATGAGGTCATTGAGCCATACGGAGAAGTGAAGCGTGAAGTGGGATTTTTCTCCGGTTGTATGTTCAATGCACGGCTTCCTGAACGTGCCATGGATATGCTTGAAGTTATGCGAAATGCCGGTATCAGGGTGATCATTCCAAAAGAACAGGTCTGTTGTGGGTCTCCGCTTATCAGAACCGGACAGACCTCATTCCTGAATGAATTGAAAGAAAAGAATATCCGGGCATTTCAGGATCGGGGAATTCAGACGGTCATGACCATGTGCGCAGGATGTGGCGCGACACTCAAGCACGACTATGAGACTCCTTTCGAAGTCAAAGATGTAACAGAGATTTTAACCGAAACTGGTCTTCCACCTCTGACAAAAGTCCCGGTGACGGCAACCTATCATGATCCCTGTCACCTGATGAATGGCCAGCAGATTACACATCAGCCCCGTGAAATTCTGGAAAAGGCCGTTGAGCGGTTTGTTGAGATGCCTGCACAGTGTTGTGGTTCTGGTGGCGGTGTCAGGTCAGGACTGCCTGATGAAGCAGCGGCACTTGGAGAACTCAGACGCGCTGCTATCAATAAAACCGGGGCTGATATCGTCGTGACTATCTGTCCGTTCTGTGAATACCACATCCAGGAGCATAGTGACCGGCCGGTGAAAAATCTCATGACGGTTCTGGTGGAAGCACTGGGTAAAAAACCCACCACGCTGTGATGAAGCGGGATCCTTTCTTTGTCCATGAGTATCTGCGGATGTTCTCCCTGCCTGATCAGGATGGTCAGACCACTCTCCAGCTGGATCAGACAACCCGGTGTGATACCCTGTGTATCAACGACGATGAGTACTGCAGGTATACCAATGAGTTCTGGACGGCACGGCAGCGGCAGGCATCAAAACTTCATGAGATCTCATACCGTGCCTGCTTCAAACCTCAGCTCCCCCGGTTTTTCATAAGTCTCCTGACTGAACCGGGAGAGAGAGTCTATGATCCCTTTACCGGCAGGGGCACAACACCACTGGAGGCAGCACTGCTTGGCCGTCAGATCATCTCTAATGATATCAATCCGCTCTCCCGCATCCTGACTGAACCCCGGCTTTTTCTGCCGGTGTATGAAGAGATCAAAGCACGCCTGTATGCAATCCCTGACAATCCGGAAGAAACCAGCGAGATCGATCTCTCGATGTTCTATCATCCTGATACCCTTCGCACCTTGTGCAGTATCCGTGGCTACCTGCTTGACCGGGAGAAAAGAGGGGAGCTGGATCGAACCGATGCATGGATCAGGATGGTAGCAACAAACCGGCTTTCCGGTCATTCACCAGGTTTTTTCTCAGTCTACACTCTTCCACCCAATCAGGCGGTATCACCGGAACGTCAGATTACCATCAACCGTGACCGGAACCAGATACCTCCCTATCGGGATGTCAGAGAGATAATTCTGAAAAAGTCACGGTCATTACTCCAGGGGATTGATCAAAAACAACGGGAGAACCTCATCCGTGCGGCAGATTCCTCACTCTTCATCACTGGTGATGCACGACGTACTCCTGAAATCCCGGATAATACGGTATCTCTGACTGTAACCTCTCCTCCCTTCCTTGATATCGTGCAATATGCCACCGACAACTGGCTGCGGTGCTGGTTTAATGGTCTTGATGCAGAGGAGATAGGAAAACAGATCACCATCACCAGAAAACTTGCCGACTGGGAAGCGGTTATGGGGGAAGTATTCAGGGAGTTATTCAGGATTACCAGACCTGGCGGATATGTGGCATTTGAGGTGGGTGAAGTCAGGAATGGTTCTGTCAGACTTGATGAACATGTCATCCCCCTTGGGATCACAGCAGGGTTTACCTGTACTGCCGTTATCATCAATCAGCAGGATTTTACCAAGACTGCGAATATCTGGGGCGTGAATAACATGTCCGTAGGGACGAATACCAACCGGATTGTTTTATTTTTTAAGAACCCTGAATGAGGTATGCGTTCGGTTTAGTAAAAAGAATAATTAGCATTAAATTCCCATTAGTAATGGGATGATAGATCTCTTCTCTCTTGATCAGGCTATCCAGGATCAACAATACAGGTTTTTCAATAAAGACCCTGGAATTCAGAGAGACATCGATTTTCAAAAATATTCTGCCCACCAGGGGATAGTAATCATCTCCGGTATCCGCCGGTGTGGAAAATCAACCCTGCTCTTACAATTCAAAGATTTTTATAATCACGTCAGTTATGTGAATTTTGATGATGATCGGTTTATCAGATTCACGCATGATGACTTTCAGACGCTCCTTACGTTGCTCTTGAAGTTAAATCCAAATGCTGATGCTTTTTTCTTTGATGAAATCCAGAATATTGCGGGATGGGAACGTTTTGTCAGGAGACTTCATGATGAGGGTTATAAAATTTTCATCACTGGTTCAAATGCATATCTCCTCAGTTCAGAATTGGGCACTCACCTGACCGGCCGGTATGTGAAGATTGAATTATTTCCCTTTTCATTCAGGGAGATCCTCCAAGGGAAAAAAATTGATCCGAGTGATAAAACAACGCAAAACCTCGCCCTGGTTCTGAAAGAATTTGAAACATTTCTGAGTGACGGGGGATTTCCTGAGTTTATCCACTACCAGGAACCAGAATTTGTAATCCGGACATATGAGGATATTCTCTATCGGGATATTGTGGCACGGTATGGAATCCGCGATGTCAGTGCGGTGAAACTTCTTGCTCATTACCTGATGACAAATTTCACCCGTGAATATGCGTATACCTCACTTGTTCAGGTGTCAGGACTGAAAAGTGATACATCAGTCAGAAATTACATTCGATTTTTTGAAGATGCATATCTCCTGTTTGAATGTGTGAAATACGATTACTCGTTAAAACGGCAGTTTACCCAAGGAAAGAAGATCTACGCAATAGATTCCGGGATGAGAAATGCCATATCCCTGAAATTTTCACAGGATATTGGAAAGTCATTTGAAAACCAGGTGTATATCGAGCTCATCCGGAGGGGATATGAGGTCTGGTATTTTCGGGATAAGGGTGAATGCGATTTTATCGCCCGAAGACCCGGTTCAATGCTCGCCATCCAGGTCAGCTATGAAGTTACGCCAGATAATTTTTCCCGGGAAATCAACGGCCTTACGGAAGCGCTGGAAAAAACTGGAGCAGAAGCAGGAATTCTTCTCACGATGAATCAGAGGACAATTCCAGATTACGGAGGAAATATGGAAAAAGAAATTCAGGTGATCCCTGCATGGGAATGGTTTACCTATCAGTCTGACTACTGTGTCATCAGATAGTCAAATGCTGAAAGAGCTGCTTTTGCCCCTTCACCACAGGCAATGATGATCTGTTTTCCTGCAATTGAGGTGACATCCCCGGCAGCAAATATACCAGGAGCACTGGTCCGGCAGTTAATATCTATCACAATCTCTTTCTGATCATTTAATTTGAGCAATCCCTCAACAAAGGAAGTATTTGGAATCCATCCTATCTCCGTGAACAATCCGTCAAGCTTTAAGGTCTTCTTCTCACCGGTCTCCCGGTTTGTAATAATAATGCCTGAAAGCCGGTCATCTCCGATAAGTTCGGTCACTTCATATCCGGTATGGGTGATGATGTTCTGCTTTTGCGCGTATTGTGAGGTGTACACTGCATCAGCCCGAATGCTGCTCCGGACAATGAGATGCACTTCTTTTGCAATACCACTCATCTCAAGTGCAGTCGTAAGCGCTGAGTTCCCCCCACCGACAACTCCAACCACCTTCTCTTTAAAGATCGGCCCGTCACATGTTGCACAGACTGAAAGACCCCTTCCGATGAACTCCTCTTCTCTTGCCACACCGAGTTTTCTTGGCTTTTTTCCCTGGGAAAGGATTATTGTTTTTCCTTTATATTCCTGGTCTGATACGGTTTTCACCGAGAATCCGCCACTGGTCGGGAGAAGAGAGTTGACCTGATCAAGTTCAATCCTGATCTCCAGTTCCCGGATCTGCTCTTCAAACTTCGCCATCAGGTCATCACCGGTGATCATCCGGTATCCCATGTAATTCTCAATATTCCAGCTCTCAAGAGCCTGACCTCCGATGTCCGGTGATATCATAAGCGTTTTCAGATTCTTCCTGACACAGTATAACGCAGCAGTCAGGCCTGCAGGGCCTGCACCGACAATAATCACATCAAACATATCCGGCTTTTTTCCGGTGGTAAACAGGGCCCTGAGTTTGTCTGTATCGAATCCGACGATGACCTCCTCACCTGCAACGATGACCGGAACCCCATATTGTCCTGAGAGTTCAACCATCTCCTTGGCTGCTTTCCGGTCAATTCCCACATCTACCGAGCGGTATGGAATATTATTTCTGTCTAAAAACGCTTTTGCAAGCCGGCAGTATGGACAGTTCTGAGTTGAATAGACCGTGACCTCTGGCATATGAGATAGGTATGTGTCGGTCACGTAAAAAAAGAAGCGGGGTGCAGCATTAGTCTCTGCGGGCAAGAATGATTAATGCAAGTCCTGCTGCTATCGGGGCGATAAAGAGCGGTGCCTTCGTCTGTGTCTCTGTTGCTACCGGTGTTTCTTCACCGGTCGGGACATTGGCAATGGTTCCAGACTGGGACGGGGTGACTGATGCATCGATGCTCCCCTCTTTTCCAGGGGTGAAGGTCAGATCAAGTTTTTGAGACTCACCTGCATAGAGTTTGACCTTCTGGGCAGCCTGCTTCTCTCCAATCCAGAAGGTGATGTACTCACCTATCTGGTCTTCAGCTCCATTGACTACCAGACGGCGGTCAAAAGTCCCCGCTCCCCCATATGCACCAGGAGCAGTAGTGGTGATGTTACCAACTTCGGTCCCATTTACTTTCGCGATAATTATTGTTCCAACTTCTGCGGGTGTTTCGTTTATTGATACATTACCATAGAATTCGTATGGCAGCGGAGGAATTGCTGATACTCCTGCGGCGAGAAGGATAATAAACAGAAAGCATAATCCGGTTTTGTACATCATGTTCCAAGTCTCCATTCTGAATATGTCCTAAGAAAAGGGAGTATAAAAATATAGGGTTTGTTTTACGTACCTGGGCTGAGGGTGCCGGGTGCATCAAGATAAATCCAGAACCCCTCCCCCGGAGTCAGCATAATCTGGTTCTGTCCCCCTTTTATGCCTGCATCCCGGTACTGCTGCCTGCCAGCGTCGTACGAGACAACATATGACCATGATGAGATTCCTGACAGGGCAGTTTCAGCAGATTGCGTTGAGGTGCCGCTGATCCCTGCAAGATTCCAACCTGCGTTCAGGTTCTTCGGTCCGGTTGGTGATCCCTGAGCGGTCAGAGGGATGGTGACCGGACTGGTTGTGTATATCCAGTATCCCGTCATGGGGATCAGCCGGTCGCCTTTCCCTATAGTTATCCACCCGGCTGAAGGATCATATGTCAGAATCGAATGGCCGGCACTCTGAACATCTTTGAAAATATCCGCGTACTCAAAACCGGCAGCAGGCTGCATGGGGATACTGATAAGGTTCCATCCGGTCTGAAGAGTAACCGGGATCTCCTGGGTTGATGGTTCTGTCGGAGGTGCGCCTCCGGATACCGTTACCGTCCCGCTCTTTGCTTCTGCCTGAAGGGGATTTCCTGCATCATCATCGATCTGGAGGTTCTGAATCGTAATCTGTGCAGTCCCGCTACCGGCCGCCTGTACTGAGAGGGTGGCAAGGGTGACCTGTGTTGCACCCGCCTCTACTCCGCTGTTCAGATCAATAGCCCGGAGAGCATACGATCCCCCGTCACCAGGTACTGCTTCTGAGAGAGCAGCCCAGGAAGGAAATGTTGCTCCGGTCACCACAGCTACTGCAGCATTGTCAGACTGCACGGTCATCTGGTACCCGGATATTCCTGTTGATGCCGAGTCAAGCAGGATATCTACCGTACCTGTATTTCCAGGCGAAAGTGTTGCAGGCTGTATGGATACTGTCGCGCCCTCAACTCCTGAAATAACAAACCCGATCATAATAATCAGGATAATACATACTGGGGAAATTTTCATGATTGAATCTCCGTAAATAGTGCCTGGACATCGCTCAGATCCAGGGCTCCGTTCTCATTAAAATCAAATGCAGATACATATCCCTGACTCTGCAGCCAGGAGAAATACTTGAAGAATACCGTTGGATCCTGCAGGTCCGTCTTGCCATTTCCGTTCATATCCTCATATCTGCCATCACCATCAGGATCGGTCGGAACCGGGCCGTCTCCACCCAGTGGGCCGATCGCAGGTTCTGCCGGAATCGTCATTGCTGGCAGTGGTTCAGACTCTGAAACCGGCTGGGCAGTACTCCCTTCCACCTCAAGGATCCAGAGATCACCACTCGAATGATCCCCTGATATATCACCATCTGATGATGCAGTCATACCGGTGATCATCAGGGTATCGGCGTTGGTATGTTTCACCCAGGATCCCCGATCAACTGATGAGCCTCCGATCTGTCTGTACCAGAGCAGGTTCCCGTCTCCATCCACTTCAGCTATCAGCAGATCCGACTCACCATGATTACCGGTAAAGTGACCATCAACTGAGTAGCTGTCTCCAACAAGGTATGCTCCTCCTCCCGGTGACGGCTCAAGTTTCCAGACATTGTCACTAAAGCTTCCGCCATAGGTCTGTTTCCAGACAAGGGTTCCATCAGGGGTAATCCGCATCAGCCAGACATCTCCTGCTCCATGGTTTTTCCCGACATCACCATCCCCCGATGCAGTGACTGCAGCAACCATGAGGTCTCCTGATGTAAGTTCGATGACCGAATGGCCCCATTCCAGTCCCGAACCCCCAAAGGAACGCTCCCAGATCACGGTCCCGTTCAGATCGGTTTTTATCACCCATACATCGCTGCTGGTCCGGTTTCCGGATACCATACCGTCGGTTGAGTTGGTATTTCCACACGCAACGAGGCTATTGTCTCCGGTCAGGGTAATACTGGCCCCGCTGTCACGTCTGCTCCCGCCATAGGTCTGCTCCCACAAAACGGTTCCATTCCTGTCCAGTCTGATAAGCCAGAGATCTCCCCCCCCGAGTTGTCGTCTGGTATATCCGTCTGAAGACATGGTATACCCGCACAGAACATATCCTCTGTCCGGCAGTAAAACAACGTCCGATCCCTCATCAGTCAGACTGCCACCAAGGGCCCGATCCCAGCGGATATTTCCGTCTGGTCCAAGATTAATGAACCATAGATCTCCGTTTCCATGATAGCCGGTTACATCACCATTGTATGAACCGGTGGTACCGATGACTGCCGCCCCCCCATCCGGAAGATTCCTCACAGACAACGCATAATCGGTCTCATTTCCCCCGAAGAGTTTCTCCCAGATGATAGACCCGTTCGTATCAAATCTGAGGACCCAGGCATCGCCATTCCCCAGGTGCTCAAGATTAATTGATTGATCCGGATATGCTACACCGCATACGGTTGTATTCCCATCAGGTGAGGTATCCAGGCCATACCCCCATTCAGCCCCCTCCGGAAGTCCGAATACCTGGTTTTTCAGTATATCTCCTGGCGCTGCCCCACATACCATTACCGGGAGTATTGCAAGGACACCGAAAAGTATCAACGAGTAATGCCTCAGCACGATTCTCTCCCCCATTCTGAAATATTCGGAGAAAGTCAATATAAAGGTTCTTCACCAGCCTCCCTGTTCAGTCCGTAATACCTCCCTCACGTCGACGTTTTATGTCATCGTTCCGGCCATATGGCATGACAGAGCGTAAACAAGCAGTATTGATTGGGGATACCCTTTCTTCGTGAGAAAACCATATAATAAGTAAGGTTTGATTGGGGGTCAGGTGTGTTCCATGATGGATGATGATATTCAGATACTGTATAAAAATGGAATTGAGGCATATCGGAGAGGAGAATTACAAAAGGCATCCGATCTCCTGATGCAGGTGGTTGAGGCATCAGAAGAAGATCATCGTGCCTGGAATGCCCTGGGGGTGGTCTTTACCAGGATGAAAAAATATGAAGATGCCGAAGTGTGCTTTGAGAATGCCCTTACTCTTGACCCCTCCAATGAAGTATACATGAGAAACAGGGAGAAGAATCAAGGCCATATGAAAAAAAGTGTGAAGGATCACCTCTCCGCATTACAACTCCCTCAGCTTTCAGAAATTCCTGTTTTATATCGTGCCATCGGGATTGTCGGCATTATCGCCCTTATCGTCATGCTAGCCCTGGTTCTCCCTCCTGTTCTCAATCCTCCTCCACAAGCACTATCATCTGGAGAGATCCCGGTGATCATTGATATCACCGAAGATCTGGTGATCATCAATAATCCCGGTGGCCCTGGTTTAGAAAAGGTGCAGAAATTTGAGATAACAGTAAACAATCAGAGCATGGACTCACTCGGCCCCGTCCCCCGGATATTGAATCCATATCCTCCCTCAACCCTGGCAATACCTATTGATGACCTCTATCCTGTCTCTGATAATAATATTGTCACATTCCGGGTGACTGCACTGTTCCAGGATGAATCTTCCCGTGAGGTAATAACAAAGACCCTGACCCTCCCGGTGATAGAGGAAGAACCGGTTATCGAAGAACCGGTATTCATCCCCCATGATCCGCTGTTTAAACCCGGGGATGTTCTGCTCAGAAAAGAGAATGGGACCTACCTGCTCATCTCTGAACTTCTGCCAGATAACCAGTACCGGATTGAGGAATTAATCAGACGAAATGACGGGTATTTTGTAGTTCAGCCAGGCCTTGCCAGGAATGGAAGCATGCAGGAGTACGAGTTGCTCTATCAGAAAACTGCAGAGCTGCCGGTACCGGCTGATTCAGTCTTCAAACCTGCAACTCCCTATCAGGCACGAAGCACCACGACCTCTGCAGCAGGAAAAAACCCTCTCTATGTTCCCGGTGATCTCATCTCCCGGTCATCAGGATCCACCCAGGAGGTACGTGTTGTCCTGGGATATGATCCGGCAACCGATGAATATGCAATTGATACAATCAGCAGGTACTACACGGGAGAATGGGGATACCGTCCTGATACCACTGCCGAATGGATGAGTAGGGCCGATCTTGAACACACCTATCCTGCCCGAGTAAACCGGATCGCTCTCAGCCAGATAGGAATAGGGGCAGACTCCTCTCCTCCGGGTACAGAGCCCAAATATCGGGAAGGTGATATCGTTGCCCGCGACCGGGGTGCAGATGCCGCACAGCTCCTCATCCTCTCTTACAATCCGAAGACCGGAGAGTATGGTACGGATATCATCCGCCGTTCATATGATGGAGGATGGGTTAGGGATGGGCAGAATACCCCTGTACTTCGTTCAACCCTTGAACGGCAGTACCCATACAAGGCTAGAAATGTGGATGTCTCCCTGGTTAAAATCAGATAGAGGAGAATTCATCCGGAATAACAGGAGCGGGAGCAAGAGAAGAGGGCTCCCCCATAATTATAATGGGGATTGAAAGATTTTTTTCTTCATACCCGTCCGCATGAGCAGAAATAATAAGGCGATACATGCTCTCAGGTTCAATAAGCGAGATAGGAACTCGTGCAGAGAATGATCCATTAGATGTTGTGTTTGCTGTTGTATTCATGCCCTGAAACTGAAACAATAGTCGTGACTGCACCGGGATATTTTCCTCTCCTGAAACCGTCCCTTTTATCCTGATAATATCACCCGGACTATAATAACTCCGATCTGTTTTTGCCTGAATATTCAGGAATTGATCATCAGCTCCTCGTACCGGGTTTGCGGGTATCGAAGGGATGAGGATGGCAATGACCATCATCATCGCAGTTATTTCATAGAGGATTGAAAAATTTCGCATCATATCACCAGAGTCGTGCCCGCTCAGTCTCGTTCAGGTAGAGTGAATCACCAGGATTGATATCAGGAAATGCCTCATAGAATGCATCCAGGTGGTAAGGGATTGTATTTACTCTGAATTTATTCCAGGGATGATCCTCTGTGGCGGTAACATTACGCAGATTCTCATCGGTAATATTCCCCCGCATGGCCTGGGCAAATGCAACAAAGAACCGCTGCCTATCAGTCAGGCCGTCAATTCCCGGTATATCAAGTGTATCGGGATCTGATCGGGATTTGAGAAATGCATTATATGCAAGCGTAAGGCCTCCAAGATCTGCTGAACTCTCTATCAGCATCTGTGTCCCGTTCAGGGTCAGGTTATCTTGAACCTGCGTTGAATTAACCTGCACTATCAGAGGCCATGCCGCATGGAAATATTCGTTAGCATCGCTGTCTGTCCACCAATTCTCCTTTTTACCATCAGGGTGATACTGCTGGCCACCAATGTCGATCATGTGAATGAGTTCATGGCCGTACACCCAGCCGAATGAACCGTAATTCCAGGCATCATCGATCTTCGGATCAAAGAAGGGCGGGTTTAAAAATCCAGCCGGGGCAATGATCCGGTTATGGACAAGATCATAGTGTGCCTCAACACCATGCGGGGATACATACCAGACATCCGGGTCGGAGGGCTCACCAGAGAGCTGCAGGCTCCCGTTGGTGAAGTATTCAGTCAGGGCCAGCATGTTTTCAAGGTATGACGTGTCTTCGATGGTCAGGTTCCGGTACTGCCCCCACTCCTCCGGATATCCTGCCTGCTCTTTCAGGTAATCCATCTTTAAAAGGGCAATATCCTTCGTCTCCTGACTCATCCAGGAGAGGTTCTGCACCCGTTCCCTCATTACCTCCCTGATATTCCGGACGATCTCTTCTGCCTTTGCCTTGTCAGAAGCACTAAAATACCGATCCACATACAGATGGGCGATCGGGTTTCCCAGGTAGAGGTTCATGATGCCAAAAATCCGATCCTTTTGAGGTGTTATCTCCCCTTTTGAGAGTTTCACATCATAAAATTCATAATACCGCTCCTGCATTTCAGGGGTGGCATAAGGTGCTGCATACTGGAGAACCCGCCAGGTCAGGAAGAGTTTCAGATCTTCAACCGGTTCTGATGAGAGTATCCTGCCCACTTCCCGAAGGTAATGCGGGTTCATAATGTAAATCTCCTGAAGATCAGGTCTTCCTGATCTCTCCAGAAGAGCATCCCAGCTGATACCTGGAAAGAGGGTACGCAGATCCGCTACCTGGTATGTTCCGGCTTTGAGTTCTTCAGAGGAGTTTGCATGGGAAGTATTCATACCCATCTCGGCCTGAGCCATCCGTCGTTCAATCCTGAATACCACATCGGCTGCATGGAGGGCTTTTTCACGATCCATTCCCTGTTCCATGAAGGTTGTAGTGACATACTCTTTCATCAGATTCTGAACCCTGATGGCCTCATCAAATTCAAGTTCATAGAATGGAGGGAACCGGATGGTGAAATCACCGGTCTCTATGGTCGCGATAAGCTCCTTTCTCTTCTCCGGGTTTTCATCAATATACAGGATAAAAAATGGGTCAAGTCCCCGTGCGGTGAGATTTGATGTGACAATGCGAATCTCACTCCGATCCGATGCCTGTGCAATTTCCTCAAGTTCATCCTGGACCGGGGTAAGTCCTGTCCTTGCATTTGACTCATCGTTCAGGGCTGCACGGTAAAATGATCCGAGTAACTGCCGGGGGGTTCCCTTTTCTGCATCATAATCTGATGCTGCTTCTTCTACAAGCGTTCTCACCCGGCTGTCAACCAACTCTTTTACTTCTTCAAAAGCAGTATAGAATTTTTGATCTTCAGGGACCGGATGGTCGGCAATCCAGTGGTAATTTGCGTATGAAAAGAAATCCTCTCCTGGATCAATTGACAGGTTCATACCTGGCGGCGTTGCTGTGGAGATCGGAGTGCCAAGCACCGGACCGGTCAGGACCAGAATAGTGATCAGGACTGATACGGGAACTACGGTGGAGTGTGACATCATCCTGATAGTAATTACTGAATGTTTTTCGCGCGATGTATTCTGAAAGATGATAGTATTGGAATTCATAATCGGATATTCCTTATAAAACATGAACTGATGGGAAGCCCTCTTGGCTTATGACATGAAAGATGTAAGAACTGCAATGGATCCGTCTGATAACCACTATCATTTCGTTCTTATCATCATTGTTATATCACTCATTATCGCTGCAGGAATATCTGTTTTATTTACCGCTGGACCAGGTCCGGAACAGAGCAGCAATACATCGCTTCTTCCTCACATTTCCGACAGTTCCGGACAGGACCTGAGTTCTGCTGATAGCTGGATTGTACGAATTTTATGGGTCGATCACCAGAACCGAACCTACTCTTTTCAGGATTATCCACAAGAAACAAGACCGGATCCTGATGTGTATACCTTTCAAGGAGATCCTCCTCCCGGGGCAGAGGCAGCCATGATCCGGTTTCTCTCCTGGGACGGGAGTACTGAACGAACACAGGGAGCGCGCTACATCATGGACCAGGAGATGGTAACATCTGTCCTGAACCGATACAGCCTGATGGCTTCCCTGTCAGCTCTGCCGGTTGCCACCCCTCTCGCTACCCAGACTCCTGTTCCATCCGGGACACCGGTTCCGGGGATGCTGATTCCTGAATCCGGAGTGGTATGCAGAAATGCCGATGGTTCTTATACTGCCAGATTCGGGTATATATCCAGACATGATCACCCGGTTTCCCTTCCGGTCGGGGAATTAAATATGTTTCATCCCGGTTCTGCAGACAGGGGTCAGCCGGTTGTTTTTCTGCCTGGAATTCACCACGATGTCTTCACGATCACATACCCTGCTGATGCAACCAACCAGGCCTGGTCTTTGATGAATAAACAAGTATCAGTCGGGACGGTCCCTGAAGTAAATACCATAATTACTATCGAACCAGTATCAGGATATGCGCCACTTGAGGTCAGATTCAGCCAGCGCTCAACCGGGTCGGTGACGAACAATCCCCTGTCAGGGACATGGAATCTCGGAGATGGAACAACAACGTCAGAATCAGATCCATTCTTTCACCGGTATGAAAACCCCGGACGATATCTCGTCAGTTATACGGTCTCAAATCTTTGCAGCCAGGCACGGGATACGGGGGTCGTTGATGTGTATCGTGCATCATATACCTGGGAAGATGATCCCAATGATCCAGCCACCATCAGGTTTCATTCCACATCCGGTGGGGATCCTGACGTCTGGTTCTGGGATTTTGGTGATGGATATACCTCGTGGGAGGAGAATCCTGTTCACCGGTATCAGAATCCGGGAACCTATAAAGTCGGTCTGACCTTGTCAGGAAAGCATGGGAAAGGAACCGTAGTACATAGTATCATTGTTCCTTCTTTATAGCCTTTGAATATTTGTCAAATAACCGGTAAAAAGGAGCAAAAGAAAATGCAAAGTATCAGGTTCTGGATTTTCCCGGCGGACCGAGAATTTTCTGAACTGCACCAAGAAGATTATCCGCGATATAGGGCTTTACTACATATCCCCGTGCACCCATCCGCCTGGCAAGGTCTACCATGCTCTCCTCACCGACTGATGTACACATCATTACCTTTGCATCAGGGGCATCGATCCTGATCCTTCGCAGGACCTCAATTCCGTTGATGTCTGGCATAATGAGATCGAGCATGACCAGATTTGGCTTTAATGCATGATATTGCCTGATTCCCTCTTCACCACAGGTAGCAAGGCCTGATATCTCATACCCCGCAGAGAGCAGAATGGATCTGAGGAGATTGCGATCAAAGTCTGTATCGTCTACAATCAGGATTCCCATCTGTATCTATCCCTCGCTTTTGAATCTTTAAAAATTCCACACATTCATCCGTGCAGGGTCAGGTGCTCCGACTACTTCCTTTACGGTTGCGAGGAGGGATCTGGCCTGGAATGGTTTGATGATATATCCCTTTGCCCCATATCGCATGGCCAGATCAACAACCGGGTCAGAATGGGCTGATGTGCAGATCAAAGCGTTTGTCTTGGCATTCTCCTTCATCAGTTTTATGAGGACCTCCATCCCGTTCATCTTCGGCATCATAAGATCTATGGTGATAAGATCAGGCTTGAGTGTTCGACTGAGTTTTATCCCCTCTTCTCCGCTTCGTGCTGTCCCGACTACTTCATACCCTGCAGAAAGCAGAATGGAGTGAAGGACTTTCCGATCAAGATCCTCGTCGTCAATAATAAGTACCGTTGGCATATATCCTCCAGTTTATCCCGCCTCTTCCGGAAGGGTAAAAAAGAAGGTTGCTCCTTCACCGGTAGCCCCTTCTGCCCATATCCGTCCACCATGCCGGTGCACTATCCGTTGTACTGTTGCAAGGCCGATGCCATTTCCAGGGAACTCCTGGTGGGAGTGAAGCCGTTGCAGAGGGATGAAGAGGAGGTTTGCTTTCTCGGATGGAAAACCTGCGCCGTTGTCTTTGATAAAGAACACCCGTGTCTGACCCTGCATCAGGCTACCTACCTGGATCTGTGCATTATTAGTATGCATCGTATATTTCCATGCATTTCCGATAAGATTTTTAAGGGCAATCTCACACAAGCCAGGATCTCCATATGCTGCCAGTCCTTCCTCAACCCTCCAGTGAACCCTCCGGTCAGGATCATGCGTTGCCAGCTGACCCAGGATATCACGTGCTATACGGGAGATGTCAAGTTTCTCCATCTGGAGTGGTGCCCGGGTTACTCGTGAGAGCCGCAGAAAGTCCTCGATAAGCTGGTCCATCTGGTTTGCTGCCTGCCTGATTCTGGACAGACATTCAACACCGTCAGGGGGAAGGTACCCGGCATAGGTCTCTTCAAGGATACGGGAGAATCCATCAATAGCAATGAGTGGTGCCCGCAGATCATGCGATACTGAGTAACTGAACGAATCAAGTTCCCGGTTTGCCGCCTCAAGTTCTGCTTCAAGCCTGGATCGCTCCCGTGCCATCTCAATTGTTACGTACAGGTCCCGTTCTCTGAATGGTTTTACAAGGTATCCAAAGGGACCTGCTTCTTTTGCACGGGCTATGGTCTGTTCGTCAGCATAGGCAGTTAGGAAAATCACCGGGATATGATACTGGCTTGAGATCCGATCTGCGGCCTGTATCCCGTCCATCTTTCCTGCCAGATGAATATCCATGAGGATCACATCAGGCCTCGTTTTTCCAGCTTTATCTACTGCCTCTTCTCCGGTCGGAAGAGTATCAACCACTTCATATCCGTACCGGCGAAGTTTGGATGCGATAGATTCAGCCACAATTGCCTCATCTTCAACGATAAGCACCTGGGTCATATATTTCCTGCCTGTTTCGGGAAGGTAACGGTGCAGATCATTCCTGCACCAGGTTCACTCTCAATACATAATGATCCGCGTATCTGCCTTGCAAGGATACGCACAAGTCGCATCCCAAGACTGGAGATCTTTTCAATCTCAAATCCTGGTGGGAGACCAACTCCGTCATCCGAATACCGCATCTTGCATCCCTCATCCTCACACGTCAGCCTGATGGTGATAAGCCCTGAAGGCCGGTCCACAAAGGCATATTTCATGGAATTTACCATCAGTTCATTTACGATAAGTCCGATGGTGACAGCGGTATCCAGATTGAGCATGATACTTCCGACATCGATATCAGTCCTGATATCCCTTACGGTTGCAAATCCCTCGGTCACTGCCTGTGCAAGATCCTCAAGATACTGCCCGAAGGGAATGCCTGCAAGTGACTCGGTCCGGTATAATGTCTCATGGACAAGGGCCATTGAGTCGATCCGCTGTTCACAATCATGGAGGGCTGAGAGGATGACTTCATCGGTGATGTACTCTTCCTGCAGCTGGAGCATGCTTGATATGATCTGCATGTTGTTCTTTACCCTGTGGTGCAGTTCACGAAAGAGCACATCCTTCTCCTCGATCATATGGTGGAGTTTCTCCTGATACCGCTTGTTCTCGGTAATATCAATGAGGATACCCCGGGTGCCGGAGAAAACCCCGTCACGGAGGATGGGGGCAAGGGAAAGATGAATAATTCGCGGATCCGAAGGGTCTCCTGCAGCAATAAAGTCCCCGGAAACCGGCATCAGATCATTTGCGACCTTTTTCAGAATGGTGGAAAACCTGAGTTGCTCCTGCGCGGAAACCAGTTCTGATGCCATGGTGATATCGGTACCCGGAACATGTGATGCACTAAGAAGAGCGAAAACGCCACGGTTACAAAAGGTTAGCTTTCCGTTTGTATCAGCTTCAAAAAGTGGTTCGGGCAGGAGATCAGCCATCTCACGAAACCGGCGTTCGCTCTCAATCAATGCCTGCTCCTGCATCCGCTGACTTGTTTTATCACGGATAAGCAGAAGGATTGCATCTTCTCCTGCATGGGAGATAGGAACGCTGATGAGCTCACCATATATCTGTCGGCCATTTTTCGTTTTGAGAAATCCTTCGCCTGCTCTTGGACTCTTCTCTCTGGCCTTGGTCTTCAGGATCTCATGAAACCAGTTCTGCAGGTCAGTATCAAGAAAATCATGGAGTGGTTGTTTGATAAAGACATCAGGGCTGTCCACTTCAAAGAGTGCATTCGCAGCAGGATTCAGATAGACTACAGAATTACCTGATAAAATTGCAATGGCATCAGGAGATGTCTCTGAGAGCTGCATATATCGCTCCTCACTTTCAATAAGAGCATCCCGAAGTGCTTCTTCAGCCTCAATTCGTGAGATAACATTTCCTATCTGTGACGCAACTCCCTCAAGAGGACTTCTTATCTCATATGGGACTTCGATCAGGTTGTCTGAGGCCAGGATGAACCAGCCGGTTACCTCTTCATATCTGATAATTGGGATGAATGCAAGTGCAGTAAACCTGCTTTCATACCGGTGCAGGTCAGTCATGCTCATATAGAGCGGATCTCCGGTATTGAGGATCATTTCATCTCCAATCCTGGAAAATTCCTCGTAGAGTCTGTGTAATGCTGCCCGGTATGGCCCCTGGTCAAGGAACGGGGAGAGTTTGCCAGAGGTATGGTCATACAGATAGACTGCACCGGTCTCAAGACCGCCTATCTCTATCGCTGCAGACAGAGAGAAACTGAGAGCAGATTCAAGGGTTGAACTACTGGCAAGTGAGATCCCAAGTTCTCTGAGTATGGTTCCCTGCCTGTCAAGCTCCCTCTGTCTTGATATGTCTCTGCCAACTGCCTGTATCTCCTGGATATCGAACCGATCATCGAATATGACTCTGATTACCCAGCTGTGCCAGATGGTCTTTCCATGACTTCCCTGAAATGGCAGTTCCAGTTGGGCTGAAGGATTGTCCGGGTCACAGAGGGAGATGACCTCTTCTATCTCCCGCTTATGGTCCGGGTAGAGTGAGTAAAATGTCACTCCGTTCAGAGTATCAAATGGTATTTGGAGACTTTTTGGAAAGGCCGAGTTGACAAAAAGGATGACTCCTTCTGCATTCATCCTGCAGACGAATTCGGTCATATCCTCAACAACCGCCCTGTACCGGCGTTCTTTTTCCACAAGTGACTGCTCAGCCCGGTGTCTGCTGACACCTGTGCGGATAAAATGCGCGAGTTCAGTGAAGAGTTCCTCTGGATTCCCACCCTTTTTGATGTAAAAATCAGCCCCGGCGTTGATGGCCTCCATCGCAACATCTTCATGTCCCTTTCCGGTGAAGATGATGATGGGAATATCAGTATTCATCTGACGAATCTCTTTTAAAAGAACAATTCCGTCGATGTCCGGCATTTCGTAATCAATAATCAAGCAGTCAAATCCAAAAAGATCCTCCCTGGTAAGGGCTTCAGCACCGGAATTACAGATATCAACCCCGATGGAATGAACTATGGAGAGATAATCCCGGATTGCCTGGAGCATCCCGGGTTCATCATCCACAAAGAGCACCCGTATCGGAGGATCAGAAACCATATTTTTACCTAGCATACTGCATCCAACAGCCCGATTGGGATTTTGCCAGTTATCGTGACAAATATACTTATCCTCTCCGGCGTAGATACACTAATCCGTTACAAAGCATTATGAAGCAATACACATATTTCCTTCTCCTTGGTGTCATCGCAATTCTTGAAGTCGGGATATTTTTCTGGTCGGTAGAGAACCTTGAACCCCTGGTTATGACAGGAGCGGTTATAATCGGGGTTTTGGCAGCCTGGATTTCAAGGCAGATGGTTGATGATGTGATTACTGATGAACGCTCACACCTGATCACTGAGAAAGCTTCCCTGCGAACCCTGCAGGTTATGGGAATAACGCTTTTTTCATATGCCCTTGGTGGCGTGGTAATCAGTCTCGGGGGAGACACGTTTGGACCATTCTCGTACCAGATTGCCCGGTTTTCATTCCTCCTCATGTTCATTGTCTTTCTGATGATCATCGTGTACATCCTTTTCATCTCCTGGTACGAGCGGAAATTTGGTGCCGGAGGGGAGGATGAAGAATAAGATCAAGGTTTTCAGAGCTATGCATGACATGACTCAGGAAGACCTTGCACGGGAAGTTGGCGTGACAAGACAGACCATTCTTGCAATAGAGAAGGGAAAATATGATCCTTCCCTTGAGTTAGCCTTTAAAATGGCACGCCGGTTCCATGTTACCATCGAAGAGATATTTGTATTTGAAGAATCTTCTCCTTGAATATGGGTTGAAAATGCGCATAATTGCTGACAAAAAGCTGAGAGTCCTTGTCCATGAGGAAAGTAGATATAACAGAATGTAAATATAACTATACATGCGCAGGAACTGTCCTGCACGAATGGTTCGGAGGTGATACCAAAGCTGGAACGCAAAAAGCCCCACACCTACCCATCCGGTATGCCATCCTCACCAGAGGATAATACAAAACCAGAAGAGACATGACCGGTTCAGGCAATCCAAAAAACCCCCCATCCAGCACTCCCCGCACAATAAACTGCACTGGACCGGAAATGGATACACCCCATAAACCTTGTTTTCAGGTCCGGGATCCCCTCCCGGATCATCACTCATGAAATTTTAAATTAAGCTTCCTTTTCCTGGTGCGGTGCTCCCAGGATTTTGGAAACTGCTGCAAGAAGTGATGAATCAGAGATAGGTTTGTGAAAAAGAGCATCAGCACCGGATCGCTTTGCAAGGTCTGCAATCATCTCATGGCAGATGGACGTGCAGATGAGAAATGATACCATTGGACTTGTCCCCTTCATGATCCTGAGGAGATCCATACCGTTCATATCAGGCATGATAAGATCCAGTGTTACCAGGTCTGGTTCCATCTGATGAAACATGGTTATCGCTTCAGCCCCTGACGAGGCTTTACCGGTTACCAGATATCCGGCATTGGTGAGTATCTCCGCAATCTGATCCCGGTGCGCGGGCTTGTCATCAACGACCAGTATTCCTGACATGGGACAATCCTGGGAATAAATCATCGTCTTTTATTTGTCATATTTAAAGATATGCCCTGCAATACCTGCGTGTGCCCAGTCAGATGCTTTCGTAGGGTATTGCCATCAGAAAAACCGCATAGATACACATCTGAAAGAATGTCACCGGAATACCATATCTGCAGAATAATCTCATGGAAATATGAACTCCCTGTCGCTCTGCCTGCTGGACGATGATGACATTGCTGGCTGCACCGAGAATGGTAAGGTTTCCTGCGATGGTGCTTCCTGACGCAAGAGCCAGAACGATTGATGGGGAAACTCCCGATGATAACAGGAGCGGCTGGAAGAGAGCTACAAAAGGGACATTTGAAATAACCTGTGAGAACAGAATCCCTGCAACCAACACAAGCAGAATGTCCGTCCCTCCTGTCTCCGGTATCAGCCCTTGGAAGAACCCGGTATTATACACACTCTGCATCAGGACAAACATCGCTGCAAAGAAGATGAGGGTGTGCCAGTCGATATTTCTCAGAAGTCTTATCCGCTCTTTTGAAAAAACCAGAACCGGAATGGCGGCGGTGATTGCAATCCACTCGATAGGAACTGCCCACCCCATCTGAAAAAGCCCGCTGATAATCTGCAGTCCGATACCGGTGAATATACAAAGAAAGGAGAGATACACCGGCCATGGTTTGGTATCCGGAGATATCTCCCCGAATCTGCATCCTTCAGCAGGGTTACTGACTTCCCTGAAAAGCGGACGCAGGAAGAGGAAGATCACACCGAGGGAGAGGAGAGTCGGAATAAAAAGGCCTGAAAAAAAGAGGAGATACGGGGACAGATCTGGAACATATGAGGCGATGAGATAATTCTGGGGATTTCCGATAGGGCTGAATACACTTCCGGTTGTAACCGAAAAGCAGAGGGCAATCATTGCTCCGGGTTTTGAGACCCCAAGTCGCCCGGCCAGAATCAGGATGAGGGGTGCTCCGATAATAGCGATGGTGTCATTCATCAAAACTGCTGATAATAGTCCCATGGTCCCGATGATGAGAACCAGAAGCATGGTACCTGATGATGCATGCCGGCAGATCCACGTGATACAGTCTTCCAAAAGTCCGCTGTTTTTTACCCCTTCTCCAACGATGAACATGCCAAACAAAAAGAGCATGACTCCGGGGTTGATGGCCAGGATCGCATCATACGGTGATATCTGTCCGGTAATAAGAGTCAGAACTGCCCCGGCCAGCATAACCTGCCATATCGAGAAGGAAAACCGGCCGACCTGACGGATTGCAATCAGGACAAAGACAAGACCCAGAATAACAAGAGCGAACTGCGTGATAGTACTCTTCCTTCATGGAATATGATGCTCTCGCCTTACCAAAGTCCTTCAGCACGCAAATATCTAAAAAAAGCGAAAATGATACTTTATTATGGATTTGTCCAGATTTTTCCTGATACTCATACTCACTCTTCTGCTCTTCGGGACCGGGGCATATGCACTGGATTCAAAAATTCCAAAGGAAGGGACGGTATTTGTCGGAGAAAATGACCTTGATATATCAGATTGTAATGTCAGGGCCGGGGATGAGATCGCATTCTGGAGTTCAGGCTCCCCTGAGGGAACACCTGACTCCCGTGCGAAAGTAATGGATACCCGGCATTTTTTTGTGGATCCTGCATTCTTTTCCGGTAAAACCGGAACATGGTACGGGCTCATCAGTAAAAAACCCGTGTTCAAGGTTGAAGATCCCTGGATTCAGCTTGATGTGGTAGAGCAGGGGATTGATCACGAGCCGGAATGGATCAAAAAGGGGAACCTCGTTTCATTTAAGATATCATCCAATATGTATCTGTTACAGGAGCGGCCAGGTTCAGCAGGAGTTCCAGTCAGGATTAATCTGACCGGTCCGAATGAGACGACATTCACGACGCTTCAGTCACCAACCGGGACATATAATTTAGAGAAAATATTCATCTACTATAGTCCCTTTGATACCGGTGCAGTCTGGGAAACTAAGGATGATGACAAGTATCCTGAAGGAGAATATACCGCATGGGCCACCATTCTGGCAAATGATATCGCCGAGAAGAACTCAGGTGACGGCGTGACAACCAGTCTGAAAACGACCTTTGTGTTAAGCAAGATAAAACCAGAAAAGGAGAAGGAGTCAGAGAAAGATGGTTCAGATAAAAAATCCGGAACTGAATCTGAAGATACTGATTCAGATAATTCAGAGAAAGAAACCGATATTCCCACCCCGACACCGACCCCTACTCCGACTGAAACACCGGTTCCAGAACTGACCCTTGATATTACTCCAATCATCACTCAGTCCTCTATCGATGTGACCGCAAAACCGACGAAACCTCCGCTTCCCTCTCCACCCAAAGAAAAACCATCAGCACAAAAACAGCCGCTTGGCGTTGTAGTCTGCCTTCTTTCTCTTGTGGCAGTGATGATGACGATGGCAGCAAAAAGAAGATAATACAAATATCCCAACTTTTTTGATTTTGATCCGGTTCTGGTCGTCAGACCGGATGTCCCAGTATCCTCATTATACCTGATGACTCACGTAGTACTACATGAAGCGTGCACTCCTTTCAGTCTGGAACAAGGACGGCATCATCGACCTTGCCCGGACGTTGCACCAGGCCGGGATTGAACTTTTGAGCTCCGGGGGAACCGCAAAAGTACTCACTGCCTCAAACATTCCCATCATCGAAGTATCAGAATATACCGGGTTTCCTGAGATGATGGACGGGCGGGTCAAGACATTACACCCGAAAATTCATGGAGGGATTCTCGGCCGGAGAGGTACTGACGATGCCATAATGAAAGAGCACAATATCGGGCCGATAGATCTCGTCGTGGTCAATCTCTATCCCTTTGAGGAGATGACAAAGCAGTCTCTTCCCCTCGATGAACTGATTGAATTCATCGATATTGGCGGGCCGGCAATGATACGTGCTGCAGCTAAAAATTTTCAGGATGTCCTTGTCGTGATTGATCCGGCAGATTATCCTGCTCTCATGAATGCTGTATCATCTAAAAAGTCATTCTCCAAGGAAGAGCGACTTGCCTATGCCAGGAAAGTCTTTGCACGTATGGCCGCTTATGACGGAGCCATCAGCAACTATCTGTATGGTCTTGAAGAAGAGTTGCCTTCTGTCTATTCGGTTCAGTTCAGGAATGGCCGGATGCTGCGGTATGGTGAAAACCCTCATCAGATTGCTGCAGTCTATGGTGAGAGTGGGATTGGTGGCAGTCTTCCGCTCCAGGGGAAAGCCATGTCATATAATAATTATCTTGACGTCGATGCTGCAGTCGGGCTTCTCCGTGAATTTGATGAATGTGCAGCAGTTATTGTCAAACATAATAATCCCTGCGGGGTTGCGACCGGGGAGATCATCCGCGATGTCTATATTGCAGCCAGGGATGTGGACCCCGTCTCCGCGTATGGTGGCATTGTAGCGGTTAACCGGGAGGTTACCCCAGATCTAGCCAAAGAGATAGCCTCGACCTTTATAGAAGTGCTTGTTGCCCCATCTTTCTCTGAAGAGGCGAGAGAGATTCTTAAGACCAAGGAAAACCTCCGGCTTCTTCATCTCACCGATCCTGCAGGACATGCAGCGATAAGAACCATTGATGGTGGTGCTCTCGTTCAGGTGACACCGGTTCAGAGAGAGGAATGGCGGGTGGTAACTGACCGGGATCCGACCGCTGATGAAGAGGCGGCGATGATGCTTGCCATGAAGGTCTGTAAGCATGTGAAAAGTAACGCTATCATCTTTGCAGATAAAAACAGGGCCCTTGGCATTGGTGCCGGCCAGATGAGCAGAGTTGACAGTGCAAAGATAGCCATCTCGAAGGCGCAGTTCTCCTTGAAGGGTTCTGTTGTTGCATCAGATGCATTCCTCCCATTTTCTGATACCCTTGAAGTCGCCGCCGAAGCAGGGGCCACCGCCCTTATCCAGCCAGGAGGATCAATCCGGGACAACGAAGTCATTGCTGAGGCAAACCGGAGGAAGATGGCAATGGTCTTTACCGGAATCAGGTATTTCAGACATTAAGCAAAGGAACATGAACTTCCAAAACCAAAAAAAATATTGCATATTTCATGTCTTCACCATCCACAACTGAACCATGTATCCCCCTCCGGGATATCATGTCCATGATGATCTCCCGCATCGGTGAGATTGCCGAGACTCTCAGGCAGGATCAGGTTGATTGTTTTATATCTGCATTGATGTCGGCAGACCGGATATTTGTCATCGGTGCCGGCCGGTCAGGGTTTGTAGCAAAATCCTTTGCAATGCGCCTGATGCATCTGGGCCTGACCTCCTATGTGGTAGGAGAGACCGTCACCCCCTCATTTCACAAGAATGACACCCTCATTGCATTTTCCGGCTCAGGAAAGACAAAATCAGTCATGGAGGCATGTGAGACCACCCGTCAGATAGGCGGTCAGATCTGTCTGATAACCGGGACCAGGGTCTCACCAATGGCAGAGCTTGCGGATTGCGTGGTTCTTTTGGATACCGAAGAAGAGAGTTGCCATGTCGGTCCTGATCATTTTGACCTCAGGCAGCTCCGTGGTGAACACCGGTCAATATCAGCTGCCTGTACCCCCCTCGGAACCCTGTTTGAGACTACTGCCATGATATTTGCAGATTCTGTTATCAGTGCCCTGATTGAGATGAAACATTGTTCCATTGAAGAGATTATGCACCGGTATACCAATATGCAATAATCTCCTCAATCTCTTTTCAGGCGGTATATTCTCAGTTCCTCGCCATCTTCAAGGATCTCATGATCGGCGATAGTATATGAAAACCCGGTTTTTTTAAAGATCTCCTCGCATTTTTCAAAATACTGGAGTGAGGAGATTACAATCAAAACCCGCCCACCGGGTATCAGAACATCGGCAACCTGATCAAGAAACCGGGTAAGTGGTCCTCTCCCGTCCGGCCCTCCGTCAAGGGCATACTCAAGCCAGTCGTGGCATCGTTCATCAGGTCTCGTAGGTATGTATGGGGGATTAAAGAGAATAAGAGAAAAAATCCGGCGAAGTCCTGCGATAAGGTCTGTTCTTACAACCTGGATTCCTCTTTCATGAGCAGAGAGCACGGCATGAGGGTTTATGTCGGTTGCAAAGACCATCCGGCAGTCCTGAATGGATGAGGCAACATACCCGCTCCCGGTCCCCACTTCAAGGACGATATCATCTGGTTTTACCTCCGCCTGAGCCATTCTGAGCAGAAAAAAGGTATCTTCTCTGGGCGGGTATATCTGCCCCTCATCAGGAACTGAGCTGGTTGGAGATGGTGGCAAAGTCTTCAAGGTAGAGTGCCTCTGGTCGTGATGAGAGAATTTCCGGATTTAGATCCCTGACGACCGAATCAATCTTCTCTTTTCCAAACATCCCTGCCAGTGCTTTCAGGGTGGACTGCACTGTCTTTCTCCGCCTGGTGAAAAGTTCGCGGACGAGGTCTTCATATATCTTCCGGTCATGAATCGGGAATAATGGTTCTCTGGGTTCAATCCACATGACCGTTGACCTGACGGCAGGCGGTGGAGAGAAAGCTCCGGGTGGAAGATCAAAGCACCGGTTCGCCCGTGCATAGGTCTGGAGCATAATAGAAAGTCTCCCACAGTCACGGGTCCCCGGATGGGCCATCATCCGGTCTGCAAACTCTTTCTGGTACATAAGTATTGCAGCTTCAAAACCGATGTCCAGCAGCCGGAAAGTTATGGGAGAAGATATGGAATACGGAAGGTTTGCCATAACGATCTCAAATGGCGGGAGCGGCACCTTTACGGCATCCCCCTGGAGTAATGTAAGAGATCCGTCTGCAATTTCAGATGCAAACCGCCGTGATAATCGTTCGATAAGGGTTCTGTCAAGTTCAACAGATATGACTCTGGCACCCCGTTCAAGAAGGGCCTCTGTTAAAATGCCTTCGCCCGGACCTATCTCAAGGACAATCCGGCCGGAAATGTCAAGTATATCTGCTATCCGGGCAACAATCCGGGGATCAGTCAGAAAATGCTGGTCCCGGTATGCTCTCATCGTGACGTAAAGAGATGATATTTTACGTTCGGATCCTGAATCTCTTCCAGTATCCTGTTCAGGATCATCCGATCAGGGTGCGGGATGGTTTTGATTCTTTGAGATATATCTGCAAAGCTATCAAATTGTTTCTTCTCGCGCTCTTCGATGATCTCCCACATCAGTTTCTTCCCGATACCGGGGAGCAGGTGGAGCATATGCAGTTTCGGAGTGATCGGAATTGCACGGTTGTAAAAGTCGACAAAGTCTTTCTCCCGATCCTTTACTATCCGTTCAATTGCAAAAGAGAGCTCCTGAACTGCACTATGGGTCAGTTCATCGTACCTGAGTCGACGCTTCACCCGTTCGATCTTGGGCCGCTCTCCACCCCCGATGTAAACCAGTTCACCGATGTCAAGAGTCAGGTTTTTTGGGATCAGTTCAAGAAGTTTGAACTGTTCTACACCGACTGCCTGAACAACCGGCTCCCTTTTATACATCGGTCTGGGATCATCAGGGTATCCTTTGGGAAGGATATCCAGAACTACTGCATTGATCTCTTTTTTTTCCTCTTTCATGAGTACCAGCCTATCTGAAGTGAGAAATCACCAGATCAATGATTGCATCGAGTTCTTCGGGGGTGTGAGAAAATTTATCCCTGCCAAATACTGCCCGCACTTCATCCCGTGTCCGTGGCATAACATTTGCAATGCGGTATGCCACGTCAGGTTTTACCTTATCCAGCTGCAGTAGTGCCTGCACGAGTTCCTTGGATTTCTCTGCAGATGTTTTTGAGATCTGATTGGCATGTTCAATACTGCGCCGAAGCTCATATGACATCTCTTTGCCCTTTTCAAGTCGTGCAGCTTCCACATTCAGGAGCTCTTCTTTCAATTCGGGGAGAGTAATTGCTTTTTCCTGCAGGATTCCTTTTATCTTCATGCCAATCTTCCTCTATTTCCTTTAGAACTGCTGTGCACGAAGGTGCTGGGGGCGTGAGATGACCGTTTTGAATTTGTTACCGTCACGGATCTCAACCAGCCAGGCACGGCCCCGCTGACCGACTACTGAGCCGGTCTTGCCATGGAATCTGCGGTGAGGCATTCCTTTCTGAATGCTCGGTTCACAAACGATATGAACCTTTTGTCCTAGTTCAAACTGCTGGATGACCCGGGTTACCGGAAGAACACCACGTGATCTGAGATCTTTCTTGAATTTATACCGAGTCTTTTTTCGTGGACCGTTATGAAGTGCCATGAGATTTCACCTGATCTATTCCTTCTACGTGAATGACATCGAGCTGTACAACACGTGCAGGAGTGTTCAGGACCTCTGTCAGACTAGGCGTCGTCCGTCCCTGGTCACCGGATATCAGCTCCTTAATATACAGGCCGGCTTCACCGGTGACCTCAAGTACGAAGTCCTTTCCCTCTTTTCCTGTATATCTGATATCGAGAACGCCCCGTTCACGTACTTTATCTGCTCTCCGGTGGGCTACTCGTGTCGGCGTGCGCTGACGAATTAAAGCCCCCGATAGTTGCTGTACGGCTGATTGAAGGGCAGTATCCGGGACGGAACCGTCTATATCGACCAGAATCCTGTATTTTTTATGCCCTTTGTGACTCTTTAAGGTTTCCACCTCTGATCGGGCACTCCATCTGATGTCAGTTACTCCTACCCGGCCTTCATTATACTTATTAATGGCATCTTCGAGGGCTTTTGGATCAGCATCCCTGATCCGGGGATTCACAATCTCCAGGATAAACGGCCTTCCTGACCCTACCATTATCGCATCGATGTCTTCTCGTCCTGCGCCGTGAAGAAACACCCGTTCTGCCTTAAAAATGGGGAGCAGAGGTGCACCGATGAGTTCTTCCACCGAGTCCCGGTACTGTTTTCCGGTCCCGTCACACGCTTCACACCCGGCGCCCTTACAGGCTCTGCATGCCCAATGAGTCTGGGGGATCCCCCGTTCGTATTTAAAATATCTTCCATAGAGAAAGAGCGGACGAATCTGTACCTCAATGGTGCCATCACTGATGTTGAGGACTGCAATCAGATCCGGGTTCTTCGTATCACCAACAAGGGAGGATTTTGCTGCAACACGTTTTCCTACCTCACGGTTTATCTCAGATTTGAGTGGTTCAGGATCAGAGAGGACGAGATCACTCCACACCATCTCTTCAGACTCACTCATGAGGGGAGGAACCTTTGATCCGATGACAAATGTCTTTCCTTCAATGCCTGAAAATGCGTCAATGACCCGGTCAGCCCATGCATCTGCGGACTTAAAAAAGTCTCCACAAATCCAGCAGGGTTCCTTCTGTTCCTGATATGGCTGGTTCAAAGTCAGTGCAGCTGCAATCCGGATGCCTTTCCCTCTCTGATCGTTTGAGAGGCCAAAGGATCGTTTCGCGACCATCCGACCAAGACAGTGGTCACAAATATCTCCATATTCTATTACTTTCTGGTATAATTCAGTCAGATCCATCCTGATCTCCTTCGGTCGATTTCATTGAGGATAAGAACAATCGCATGGTCTGCATGCACAATAGCCGGTCCGAGAGAATATTTGGGGATATCCCTTATAAGTTCCATCTCGTCATCTGAAAAGTTCCGGTTATCTGAGAGGAGAAATGCATCAGGCAGTTCTTCAGTGGCCACCTTCCTGATATCAACTCCGGACTCATCAAGAACGGCATAATGTTTCTCTGAAAGCTGGTCTGCCAAGGTTCCTTTTCTGGTCAGAAGACCTGGTCCTGCTTCGCGGAAGGTTTTTCCGGCAGGGATCGCTAATGCTCTCTTAATTGACGACGCGATATTCCGTTCATCAGGAGAGAGGCTTCTGAGTGCTGAGCCATCAAACCGGATAATCCGGCCAGGATGCGGCTGACCAAGAAGCATGATATCACAGGTGGTATCCTCACGGATGCCATGAGACAAAAAAAGGGAGGATGCGACGGCCCGGCAGAGGAGGTCCATTCGCCCCCCTTTTCCGGGAAGATCATCAAGCGGGAACGATGCATCTGTACATGCGGTATGGCCGATGACGGTAAAGGATGTCATCAGCCCATTTTCCCAAACTTCTTCATCAGTCGCTGCATTCCCTTTTCTCCTCCCTTCAGGCCTTTGAATGTCCGCTTCATCATCTTATAGTATTTGATCAACTCACGGACTTCTTCAAGCTGGGCACCTGCACCCTGTGCGATCCGCTGGATACGTGATCCATTCAGGACGGTTGGGTCATCAAGTTCAGTCGCGGTCATCGAGTCCATGATAACCCGGTACTTACCCATCTTTGAAGCGGTCACATCAAGCGCTTCGGTGGGGAGATCCATCCCGCCGAGTGGCAGCATGGAAAGGACCTGTTTTAACGGCCCCATCTTATTGACCGCTTCAAGCTGGCGGTACATATCCCGGAGTGTGAACTTGCCGGAGAGCATGGCATTCACATCGATGTCCTGCTCATCGATCGACTCCTGAACCCGCTCGGCAAGAGCCTTGAGATCACCCATGCCAAGAAGTCGGGAGATGTAGCTGTTCGGATCAAACCACTCAAGATCCTCAATTGTCTCACCCTGACCGATAAAGACGATACCGGATCCGGTCTCGGCAACTGCCGACATAGCACCACCACCTTTTGCGGTACCGTCCATCTTGGTGATGATGACACCGTCAATGGAGACCGCCTCGTGAAAGCGCCTGGCCTGTTCGCGTGCCTGCTGACCAAGTGCAGCATCCAGAACCAACCACCGGTGTGTTGCCTTGGTAATCTCGTTCAGGTCGATGATCTCGGTTATAAGATCATCTTCAAGGGCATGACGACCCTGGGTATCAACAATGATGACCTCTTCCTTCAGCTGGGCAAGGCCTTCCCTGACGATCTTTCTGGCATCATGTTCAGATGGATCGCCATAACAGGGAACATGTACCTTATCACAGAGGGTTTTTATCTGAGTGTAGGCACCAGGACGGAAGGTATCGGCACAGATGACTGCAACCCGCATCCCCTTTCGCTTGAAAAACCGGGCTAGTTTTGCAGTCGTTGTGGTCTTACCTGAACCTTGCAGACCGGCCATCAGGATGATCTGCTTTCCAAGGGTTACCTCAACCTTCTGACCGACAAGGGCGACCAGTTCCTCATAAACGATCCGGAGAACATGTTCCCGTGCGGTAACACCTTTTGGCGGCTGCTCATCGAGGGCCCGCTTTTTGATAGTCTGTGAGAGTTGCATCACCTGCTTGACGTTCACATCCGCCTGAAGCAGCGCCCGCTGGAGATCCTTAACCAGTTCTTCCACTGCAGCCCGGTCAATAACGGTCTTGCCGGCAAGTTTTCGCAATGCATCCTTCAGGTTCGATCCCAGGTTGTCAAGCATTATGCATCACCCAGCAGGTCAGCAACAACAAGACGGGGGTTGAATGCCATGACATCATCATACCCCTGTCCGGTTCCGATAAAGAGGAGAGGTTTTCCAACGGCATATGCAACAGATATTGCAGCCCCTCCTTTTGGATCCATATCGACTTTGGTGAGCATGATGGCATCCATCCCGACAGATTTTGCAAACTCTTCAGCACGGATGACGGCATCATTTCCGGCAACTGCCTCATCAACATACACGATGAGGTCAGGATTAATAACTCTCCGTATCTTTGCCAGTTGGTTCATCAGGTTTGCCCGGTTATGGAACCGTCCGGCGGTATCACCAAGAACCACATCAATCTTATGTGCCCGGGCATATTCCACTGTATCAAAGAGGACGGCGGTCGGATCTGATCCCTCCTGGTGCTGAATGACCTTCACTCCAAGCCGCTCACCATGAACATCTATCTGTTCGATGGCACCGGCCCGAAAGGTATCCCCGGCACCAAGAACAACAGAAAATCCGTTTTTCTGTAAAAACCGGGTGACTTTTGCAATCGAGGTGGTCTTTCCTGTGCCATTTACGCCGGTGAAGAGAATCTTGACCGGACGTTCATGCTCCCTGATAAATGCACAGATATCAACCCCTTCTCCAAGGACTCCAAGAAGTGCATCAGATAGTGCGTTCCGGACGATCGAGTCAACGGATGTTCCTATCTTCCGTTTCGATCCGGAGAGATCAGCCTTAATTCTTGCAAGAATCGCTTCAGTTACAGAAAAGGCTACATCACTCTCGAGCAGCCCCATCTCAAGCTCATCAAGGATATCATTGACATCCTTTTCAGAGATGATAAACTCACGATCCCTGACAAAAGAGACGATCTTATCAGTGATCTTTGGGGAAGCCTTCTTCACCTGTTCAGGAGCAGGGGTCTCTACTTCCTGCTGAGGGTGTATCTGCTCTGCTCTGGATATGCCCTGAGGTTTTTCATTCTGGGCCGGAGTGTTTACTTCGATAGAATGTTCCAGTTTTTTTCTGGCAGAAAAGAGTTTTTCTTTCAGTGCTTTGAACATGTTCCGTCACCTGCTGCCAAACAAAAGGCAGGAGTTCAGAGGGAACCTGCACCCTGTTGTTCAGCCTGGGCCTGTCGGTATAATTGTTCAAGACGTTTCTGAATGTCTTTTACCTGTGCATCAATCTTCTGCAGCACCTCAGTCAGATTCTTGGCTGTTGCCTCCATCTCCTTAATCCGGTCCTGCAGGTACGATATTGCACCTTCATTCGTCTTCTGAACAATGATATCCGAGCCAATACTGACAAAGACCTCATCTGGCTGAATGATGGTAGCCCTGATATTCAGTCCGCCACCTATCGGCATGAATACCGGTGCTTCCCCTGCCTCTGCAAGGGCCTTCAGCGTCTCAATTGAAGCGTTTGCCTCACGAATACCTTCTTCCATCATCCCAAGCTGCCTGGAGTATACCTCTGCCTGCTGGGTGTACTGGTTCAGATAGGTCTGAAGAGACTGAACTTCCCTGGGGTCAACGGGGGCAGCCACGGGTATCACTCTCCACTCAGTTCGGAGATAGATTCAACCTTGATGTAAGGACGTGCAAGGCGGTGTTTGCTTCCAATGATTGCAAAAATCCGCTCTTTTGCCTGGGTGGCATTTGGTGCAGAGAGAACTTTTGTATATGGTTTCCAGAAGTCACGCTTCTCCTGGTACGTTCCTTTTACTTCGAATTTCTTCTCATCCATCTTTATTCCTCCTCAAAACCTAAAATGTCTTCAATTCTGCCGAGTTCATATCCGCTTGTCCCGACTCCGGCCAGATACCCGTAACGGTTTGCAACGAGGCCTGTCCCGACCATTGCATTCCCCATGGTAACAGTCCCTTTCCCGACAGGCAGGGAACATACCTGTTCCAGTCTCTGTATTTCTCCAGGGGTAGTCCGGGGACTGACAACAACACCTGAATTCGTTGCGACTGCCGCCATCCCGACTGTCTTGACATCACCAAGGGTCAGGGGAATGACCGGAACTTTCAGAAAGTCACTCAAGGCATCCATGAACTCCTCATCCATTTCAGGATGAACAGCCGCAAAGTGATCGTTTGCCAGAATAATATTCCCGGCAGCATTCATACCCTCTTCCAGCAGCATCAGGTCACGATATTCTGAGAGGGTTGCTATTTCTTCTTCGGTTGCCATTCCCGTGATTACCAGTCCGTTATTGTTTCCGACCAGAAGTGAACCAATGATCGGACTTCTCTGGATGGTGGTCCTGACAATTTCAACCTTTAATGCCTCTTCGTACCTGGTGGTAACCTCTTCAGGTACATCTGGTGGAACAACCGCGATATCATCAAATACGCGGGTGAAAACGCCTATATGGGGATCGCCGGCTATCGAGACAAAACGGTCCATCTACTCCTCAGCCAGCTCTGCCTGTACATGCCCGTCTTCGAGCTTCATAGCCCGGACGCGGACCCGTGCAGGAGGCTTTTCTGTACCCCTGGACCAGACTTTCTCATTGATATCCTGGCCAAGGCGGACATCATCACTCTTCATATGACGGCTTAAGAATGCACGGATATCCTTCATCGCCTTTGCACTCCGGCGCCATCTCGGTACTCTCTTCACTCCCCCGAGGGGAATCACATACATCTGTTCCTGAAGTTTCTCTACCATATCTCTCACACCTTAAGGGTGCTCCGCCGCCAGCTGTGACGCTGTGGATGGGCCATTACTGCTCTGGCTGTCTTTACCATAACCCACTGGGGAACCCGGCGGTTCTGTGTGGTCTTTTTTGATAACCGAATCTTACGGCATTTTGTCAGTTTGCTCATGATACACCTATGAATTGGTTTTTCTCCCGGTGACAAGCGACTGCTGGTGTGCAGGCGGGAAGAATGATTCAGGAGAAAGACCTCTTCGTACGAGTTCTCTCCGAATCCCGGTTTCATAATCCCCGTTCTCTATCTCACCGGTTACTCCGTTTGTGATGATCAGGTGTCGGGAAACCAGTCGTTCAACCTCTTTTTTTGGAAATCCAATCAGGGGCCTGATATAGGAGCATCCGTACCGGTCCCCGATACTTCGAATCTCATCATCGGTGAGGAGGGGGACACGGTCACCAAACCTGGTTCCGTCTGCAATCACTTCATACTCATCGCATAAACACCGGATAGCCTCACGGTGAACCTGCTGGATTGCATTATTTGGAAATCCTTCCCTGATGATGAGATCTACCATTTCACCAAGGAGTTCTTCCCTGAACTGGCGGATATGGTGCGGAAAACCGAGTGATCCTGCGGCTTTCCTGACCGCGTCGATGTTCGTATCCTGGCTGAAGAGATAGGTATTCAGTTCGACCTCGTACCAGGTGGAGAGGAGAATGGCAGCAAGCGAGCTGTCCTTTCCACCTGAAAAGAGGACGGCTGCCCTCATCCCTTCCGCCTGATATTGAATTCCCGTTTCGCCGGGGTCACCTGCTGGAGGATGACCTTCAGCTGATCATCTGATATTTTGTTCTTGATTCTGCCACTTTGTGCAAGCATTACCAGTTGTTGCTCAACAGCCCTGGCAAAATCCGGTTTGGTGAGTTTGATGGTATTGAGTCTTTCCCTGGCTTCCGGCTCAAGAATCTGCATGAGTGCCATCTGCATCTGAGCTTCGTACTGCTGCTGACGCTCCATATCCTGTTGTTGCATTGCAGCGTGCTGCTGCATCTCTGCCATTTTTCTCCGGCGGATCTCAGCCAGTTCATCTTCAGCCATCTGTTTCACCACTCCTGTTTACTGGTTCTCTTTGCTGACGGTATAGGCGATCCCATCAAGGAATGAAGCGCCTGCAGGGGTAATGACTCTTCCGTTCTTCTGTTTTGCAACAAATCCCGCTGCTTCAAGCTGCTGCAGTGATTTACGGAGGATAGAGCCGCTTCCTTTTACCGACTTGCTCGGCTTGGAACCACGGTCTTTCTTACCGCCATAAACCGAACGCATTCTCTCAACACCGACCGGTCCATCAACATATACACGCCTGAGAACTGCTGCTGCACGGGTATACCACCACTCAGGATCTTCCGGAGGCATCTCACGGTGTGTACCGGTTTTTACAAATGGTGCCCATTCAGGCGCGGTTATTTCGGCTTTTTCCTTCAGTTCCATTGCCGCTTTCGCGATGAGCTTGTCGGCCGGAACATCATATACAGTAGTCATCGATAGTCCACACTCTCAATACGGATCGTAGTCTCTACTTATTCGCGTGGAGTGTACATATATATTTCGAGGTTTCGATCACTGGTAGAGTTTGGAATCTCCAAGTACCATCGTTCTTCCGCGGACCTGAAGGAGTTTTGTCCTGCTTTGTGCTGCAACCGATTCAGGATCTATCTCAACACTGGAAAGCCACTTCACTTTAATGACTTTTCTGACTTTGATCTGGTTTTGTATCTCGTCCAGTATGGTATCGCTCATGCCCTGTTTGCCGATCCATATCGTGGGTTTCAGGTCATGAAATCCCGAATCACTTCTTTTCTTTTCCATTGGTAGTGGTACTCCTGGTAGTTGGTATTCTTCGATGCCAGCCACAGGTAAGACAGGTGATGATCACCCTTCCCCGGTATATTCTCACTCGTCCGGTTACACCGGGTACCAGGTATGCATTACATCTTCTGCAATATCTTCTTCTCAGCCATGGGGGGATTCTTACCCGCTCCTTCATGGCTATCAGGCGGGCGGATCTGACACAGTGGTGACTGTATTCCTGGTTCCAAGAAAAGAAAGATTCTGCCTGGGAGAACAGGATGGAGATCCGTTCCATGGCAATATGCTTTCTATCTGAACGCGTCCCCTTCCTGCTCATGAATCGGGAAGAATCCGTACTCTCCGACCCTCAATCCGGAGCCTCTTTTCAAAAAAGAGTTTGATGGCCTCTGCATATGCCTGATGCTCCTCAACAAGGATCCGGTCAGCGAGTGTCTCCTCGTCATCATCATCAAGGACCGGGACTGTCCGTTGTATGATCACCGGTCCGGCATCCATGTCATGGGTGACAAAGTGGACGGTGCATCCGGCTACCTTTGTTCCGTAGGTCAGGGCCTGTCTCTGCGCATGAAGACCCTGAAATGCAGGGAGAAGAGATGGATGAATGTTCATCATCTTCCCGGTGTATGCATCAACGATCCGCTCACCGAGAAGCCGCATGTAACCGGCCAGCACCACGAGGTCAGGATTATACCGCGCAAGAACTTCCATGAGGGCATTCTCATACTGGATTTTATCCGGAAAATTACGGTACGGGACGACCTCCGCAGGAATTCCCGCATTATGAGCTCGCTTTATCGCATATGCATCCGGGTTGTCAGTGATCAGCCCGGAACATTCAGCATTGATATATCCATCATGTACTCGGTCGATGATCGCCTGAAAATTGGATCCCCTGCCTGATGCAAGGACTACAAACCTTCCCTGGTTCAACCTGTCATCTCCTGTTCATCAGAGGGTTCTGGCGGGTGTATCCTGATAAGTTTCAGGCGGTTGATTCGTTTTCCGGTCATCTGGATAATCACCAGGCGAACTCCCTCTTCGGTCAGGTCACATACATCCCCAATCCGGGGGATATTACCGAGCCGTTCAATGACAAGACCTGCAATGGTTTCATACGTCTCACTCGTTGGCAGATGCAGATCCAAGTGCTTGTTCAGGTCCTCCACCCACATGCGTGCATCAACTGAGTAGACATCCTCTGCCACTCTGACAAGTTCGTGCTCTTCGGTATCAAACTCATCAAGGATATCCCCTACGAGTTCCTCAAGGATATCTTCCACGGTCACAATCCCTACAAAGCTCCCATACTCATCAAGGACAATGGCCATATGGGTCTTTTTCGCCCGTAACTCCCGAAGAAGATCATCAATATTCTTTGTTTCAGGAACAAAGAGTGGTTCAGACAGGAGTTCTACGATAGGAATGGATTCATGCGTCTCAAGGACTGAGAAGATGGCATCTTTGACATTCAGAATCCCCTTGATAGTATCGATATTCCCATGCCATATTGGCAGACGCGAAAATCCGGTATTTTTAAAGATCTCCAAGGCTTCATCAGAGCTGGATGTATCCTCAAGCATAACGACATCAATCCGGGGTGTCATAACTTCGCGCACACGGGTATCAGAGAACTCAAAGACTGAATGAAGCATCTCCTGTTCATCCTTCTCTATCGTTCCTTCTTCTTGTCCTACATCAATCCATTCCTTGATCTCTTCTTCTGTTATCATATGGTGGGCAAAAGCTCCGGCCATGGTCATCTTCCCGGCTATTTTATTAAATATGAAAATTACCGGGGAGAAGATCCGGGATAAAAATAGAATGATCGGCGAAAACCGTAATGAAAAACTGGTTGCATTCCTGGATGCATACATCTTGGGCCAAATCTCTCCAAACACAAGCAGCAGTAATACCACAATGATGGTTGATACTGTGACAGCAATGCCCGTCTCTCCAAGAAATCCGATTGCCACTGCGGTTGCGACTGATGCCGCAAGAATATTGACAATATTGTTCCCGATAAGGATGGTGATGAGAAAGCGGTCCGGATTTTTTTTCAGGGTAGCAAGAGCTTCTGATCCTGGTTCTTTTTCGTTGACAAGAGTTCTGACTTTGGCTCTCGTAATTGAGAACAATGCCACCTCCGATCCGGAGAAAAAACCGGATAAAATGAGGCATAATATGAAGATGATTATATAAAGGTAGTATTCTATCATTCAGCGATCACGCCGGAATACGGCATAGACAATTGTGGTATGAGAGGTATGACCTGACAGATTATACCTCTGCCTCACTGTTCCTACATGATATTGTAACCAGAGACAAAAAGATACCCCCTGATCTCACAATGAAACAGGTATACTCCAGCACTGACAGAATATTCATTATAATATGATTCATATCGCCCCTGTCAATTCCACCTCCCCTTTGAACGCTTTTCTTATCACTGCTATCTCCTGCTTCAGCAACGAAATTTTTTCCTGGTATGATAATGCCGATGGCAGAACCAGGTCATTGATCTCAAGGGTTATCTGCCCGTCATACCTGTTATCCCTGAGCTCTCTAAGGAAAGGAGTGGCATTTTCATCTGAGCTGACCGGACCATGCATCTGTCCATTTCCTGCTCCTGAAATATGGATATTTACTATTTTTCCGGCACCTCCATCAAGAAAGGACGAGACCACCTGAGGTCCGCTCCCAACCGCATGCGCATAATCAAAGGTGAAATAGAGCCAGGATCGCTCATCCAGAACTTTTATTATCTCATCCGGAGTGGTCAGCAGGGCATTTACTGCAGGCTCCATATTCTCTATGGCGATCTTCACCCTGACCTCGTCTGCAATCCGTTCAATCCGGTCAAGCATAAAACCGAGCCGTTGATAATCGGTGATACTCGGAGGCCGTTTTGCTGTTCTCCGACCAGGATGGATGGTGCAGACAGATGCTTCGATCTGCTCAGCAAGTTCGATTGATCGTTCAATCCACCTGATTGAGACTTCCCGCACATCCGGGTTGATTGAGCAGGGATTCAGGTCAAGTACCGGTGCATGAACTGACAGAGGAGATCTGGTCGGACTGGCTTTTACCTGTCTTTTCAATTCATCAAGACAGAGACCTTTCAGCCAGAAGTCAGGCGTTTCAAGCCAGAACTCTAGGCAGTCTGCCCCTGATTGTTCAGGGGAACGAAAGATATCCTCAAGAGGTGCATCATGAAAGAACATACTTGAGAACGAAATATCCATTACCAGACATTATCTATCCGGATGAAGATAATCGATCAGGTGATCATGGACCAGGCAACACTCGACAACTGGACGAAAAAGGACGGCCCCGTGACACTCCGGGTTTCAGAAGTCTCCAGAATGATTACCCGGCTCCTGGAGGATCCATCCCTGCAGAATATCTGGATAATCGGGGAGATTACCAATTTTAAGAGACACAGTTCTGGTCATCTCTATTTCTCCCTGTCCGAACAGATTGCCGGAAAGGAGTCTGTGGTTTCATGTGCCATATGGAAAAGTGCCGCACGATACCTGGATTTTACACCCGATGACGGGATGGAGGTCCGTGCCTATGGCTCTATCTCTCATTATGAACCAGGAGGCCGGTACTCCTTTCAGATAACCCAGATGAGGCCGTCAGGTGCCGGAGAGCGGGCACTCCTAATTGAGGGGTGGAGGCGTGAGATGGCCGCGAAAGGATGGTTCAGCCCTGATAGAAAACGCATTCCACCGAGGTATCCGGTCAGGATTGGAGTAGTCACCTCCTCGACTGGTGCGGTGATCCATGACATCAGGAATGTCATCTCGAAGCGGTTTCCTGCTGAAATAATCCTTTCACCAACCATGGTGCAGGGAGCATCTGCTCATGAGGAGATCGCCCGGGCAATCATCAGGGTACAGGATATGGTGGATGTTATCATCGTCGGTCGGGGAGGAGGGAGTTATGAGGATCTCTTCGCATTCAATCACCCCTGTGTGGTCGAAGCCATCGTCACGTGCCCGGTGCCGGTGATTGCCGCAATCGGTCATGAAGTGGATATCACGCTTGCCGACCTTGCCGCTGATGTGAGTGCCTCTACCCCCTCACATGCAGCAGAGCAGTGCGTACCCGACCGGGAGAGTGAGCTCGATGCCCTCATACATATGAGAAAGCGGATGTTTTTACAGCTCATGAACCGGCTGGAATCAGCACAGGAAGACCTGAATGGGATCAGAGATCGCCTCTCCTCCCCACGATTACTTCGTGAAGTAAGGATGCGGCAGGAGGCTCTCGCAGATCTGACCGACCGCATGGAACGGGGAGCTCAGGGATTAAAAGATAGAGCACAATCCAGACTTGCTGAACTTCGTGGCCGCCTTGAGGGGAGAAACCCGCTGGTGTATCTCAGGCGCGAACTTCCGGAACGAAAAAATTTCCTTGCTGAAATAAAGGGGCGGCTTTCCTGTGCAGTTCAGGTCAGACTTCAGGCAGAGCGTGCCGAACTCACATCATTGTCTGCCATTCTCAAAGCACGGGGTCCTGAAGCCCTCTTTCAGGCCGGGTACTGCATGGTCAGTTCAGCAGGGACGGTAATCAGATCCTGTACTGAACTTACCCCTGGTAAGATGGTGACGATACGACTGAGGGATGGAACCGCAGATGCAGCAATAACGCAGGTGTATCATGACAAAAAAGTATGAAGAACTGATAGGCGAGTTAAAAGAGATTGTACGAAAGATGGAAGACGGCAACACGAGTCTTGATGAGATGATTACCCTGTATGAACAGGGGATGATTCTGGTCAGGCAATGTGAGGACCGGCTGGCTGAAGCTGAAGTAAAGATTACAGAACTGGGGCGCGAATCATGAAACGAATCCTCATTGTATCAATATTTATTCTATTTGCCGGGTTTGTCCTGTGTGCCGGATGTAGCAGTTATGCTCCTCCTGAACTCAATATCGTCCCTGCCATACAGCAGGTGAATATATCGCCTGAAACGAATACCATCACCTATGAGGTCAGCCTTGATATAGAGAATGCCGGGGGAAATAATGCATATGATGTTGAGATCATGGCTCTTGTAAGTACACCAAAGGACCTCCCTGAGTACCGGTTTATTCATGAGAATATTCCGGTCGGTACGGTTGAAAAACGCAGCACGATATCGGTAAAAAGAACGCTGTCACTTCAGATGACACCTGATAATTTCAGAAAACTCTCATCAGGTGAACGACAGGCTGAGGTGGAAGCCAAGGTAATCAAAGTCAGTTCCAATATCATGGGGTAAATGAAGAACTCATCACAATTATTTTATAAAAAGAGCGGGAATGATTCATCGTGACTGCCCGGAACAGAGCGCTGATACTGGTAGAGTTATTCTTCGCAATAGTTGCACTTGTATGCGGAACCATGGCTTTTACTTCGCTGGTCAGCTATGCAGTGCTCACGATAAGTCTGGGAAAAGCTGCCCCATATACATACATGTGGATCCTGGCAATGATGCTCCTGCTCGTGGTTACTATATATGCCTACCGGAAGATAGAGCATGCGCCACTCAGAGTGCTGGTTGTAATTCTGCTCTTCGTCCCGCAGATCGTCTTTCTGCTTCTGGATCAGACCGTGCCATTCCCTGATGTCGGATTTTTAAATCCGTAAAAAAGGTTTATTTATCGTTTTAGAGTGTTGTCCCGCCACCGGTTAAACCTGTGGATTTTTTATCTGATGCGTAAAACGTCAGAGTGTTACTGGTACAGGCAAGATATTTATCATTTCCTTCAAATACTGCCCTGACCGGAACGCCTCCGCCTTCCCAGGTACTGATGGTTGCAGAGAATCGTCCATCACCATCGGTAGACGTGGTAAGCAGCGGCAGGAAATCAGTTCCATAATCCGGGACCTCTATTGTGATGCTGACACCAGGCACTCCTTTTCCTGAACTATCAACAAGCCGGCCGGTGAGCTCCACGTCTGTTCCCACTGTGGGGCGGAGGTTATTCGCAGAAAGAGTCATGCTGGTAATCTTTGGAAGGTCAGATGCCGGTGCAGGTACCTGTGTTGAGGCTGCAATGACAGGCCCGGGTGATGGTGATGTCGGAACAGATGACTCAGCCGGAACATACCCGGAAAGCCCGCTGGTCTGGACAATCTCTGATTTTGCCATCGCCCCACTTACTTTCGCAACAGCCTGGAAGTAGGGTACTGATTTCAGTTCATCTGGTACCGCCCAGACAAAAACACCATTCTCCTGGGCTTTAGTGGTTACAATATCATGAAATTCATCATCGGCCTTCATCTTGCCGGTGATGGTAACCTCTGCATTGTAGTTCCTGCCACCCACATATCCTGCAAGAATTGCGGGTTGACCTGCCTCAGTTCCGGGCGGATAGTAGGCCAGTTTCACCCAGGTGTCGCTGGATACTTTCGGGAGAGGTCCTGCTGTTGGTTTTGGCGTCCAGTCAACCTCTACAGTTGGAAATAGTCCGATTCCTGCTACTGATGAAAGTTCAATATCCCATCCCTCGTATGGGTTCCATGAGTGTGTCTCAGGAAAATCCGCACTCACCGTCGGAATCATGCACAGAACAAGTCCTGCAATGAGAAGACCAAACAGAAAAATCCTGCATAATGCAGGGTGTCTGATACACCCGTAATCTGTCATATGATAGGGTGTACCATATGAAAAGAAAGAGTTGCTGAGATAGAGGTTAATACAGATTATCTTCCGAGAGTACTGTGGGCACGGGCAAGGTGCTGAGCCGCGAGTGCTCCAAGGAGGGATAATTCTCCGGCAAGAACACCAGATGCAACGATCTCTGCTAACTTTCTGGCATGTGAGCCGGGCGGGTCACCACTGCCGGATACGCCAAGCATCCGGAGGCACTCTGCCTGGGTTTCAACACTGGTTCCGCCCCCGACTGTCCCAATTGGAAGAGCCGGGAGTGTGACCGAAACATAGACCCCCTCATGAGCTGGATCCACGGTGGTTATACAGAGTGATCCCTCCACCACATGGGCAGGATCCTGTCCACAGGCAATAAACATCGCTGCAATGATATTTGCTGCATGAGCATTGAACCCGAATGAACCGGCACGGGCTGATCCAACCAGATTCTTTCTGGTATTGACTTCAAGGAGGGAGGCTGCATCGGTCTTTAATACCTTGCTTATCAGTTCCTGGGAGAGTAAAACTCCGGCACTGACGGTCTTGCCCCTCCCCATGACAACGTTTACCGCTGCCGGCTTTTTATCTGTGCACCAGTTACCGGACAGGGCGATAAGGCGTGCCCCGGTCTCCCGGCTGATAAGATCTGCTGCTTTTGCTGATGCGATGGTAACCATATTCATCCCCATTGCATCGCCGGTAACAAAGGAGAGTCTGACAAAAACAGATGTTCCTGCGGTTGTCATCTCTATCCCGGTCAGTTTCCCGAACCGGGTCGTGGACTCGGCCTCCGCCCTGATCTCTCCCTCATGAGCATGTATCCAGTCACACACGGCCTTTGCATGGACAATGCTGTCAGCAGCAAAAACGGGGGCACGGGTCATACCGTCCTTTAATATTCTGACATCGGCTCCTCCTGCTGCTGTAATAAGGCTGCAGCCCCGGTTCACTGATGCAATAAGTGCCCCTTCTGTGGTTGCAAGCGGGAGATACATCGTTCCGTCTGCATACTCTCCTTTTATCCTGACAGGTCCTGCAACCCCGAGTGGTACCTGGATCGTGCCAATCATATTCTCGCAGTTCTTCTTTACCACTGCGTCAAGAGAGATGGTACAGTCACCAATCCGGTCAAGCGGAACTCCGGTCTCTTCTTCGATAAACTTCCGGCGGATGGAAACAGCATCAGCGGGGGCAAGTTCTTTCTCAAGCGCATATAATTTCAGTGTTCCATCCCGCAGTCTGCGGAGGTACTCATCCATGCATACCTGTTATACCGGCCCGGCCATAACACATGAGGGATGCAGACAAAACGCTGGTGCCTTCAGGTGCACCGGTCAGAAGGGGAGAAGACCAGAAAAAGGCTTCTTGAAGAGGGGGTGCTTGATCGTCTGTGTCGGATCAGGTCGGATGGGGAGTATCTGCTCATCCCGGTTATCAGAAAAATTGAGGGCGCGGTTTGTCAGGAATTCACCTGTGAACAGGAGAAAAAAGATCTCCCCCGGTTTGAACAGGTAGGTGGAATTGCCATTATGCAGGATGATGATCCCTCTGGTGCCGCTGATATTCTTGCGTCAAAAAAGACGTATCATACCGTTCTGTTTGCGGAGAGTGCGGTTGAAGGGCCGTTCCGGACAAAAAAGTTCAAAGTGCTTGCCGGAAGAGATACCACAGCGACTGAATACATCGAATATGGTCATCATTTCTCCATTGATCTCGCTCTCGCGTACTTCTCGGCCCGTCTGTCCGGCGAACGCCAGCGTATTCTCTCACTGATGAATGAAGGAGAGCGTGTCATTGACATGTTTGCCGGGGTCGGGCCTTTTGCGATACCCCTTGCAAAAAAAGCCTCCATTGTCTATGCGGGAGATATCAATCCTGAAGCAGTCATTCTCATGGTCAGAAATATTGCACGAAACCGCCTGACCAATGTCGTTCCCATCCTTTCGGATGCCATCAATCTTCCTGACATCATTATGCACCCTGCAGACCGGATTATCATGAACCTGCCCCTCCATTCGATCCCGTTTCTTACAGCAGCGTTCAGGATGACACGGCCGGGTGGTACGATACACCTGTATGCCCTGGTGAGCCGGGAGGATGAATATATTGATACTCTACGGACATTTCCTGCAAAAAACGTCGAACACCGGTATGTCAGATCCTATTCTCCGGACCGGTTTCACGTGGTATATGATATTGTTCGTGGTGATGGATAGCTCTGCTGACTACCCTGTAAGAATGACTGATGGGATTATCATACAGAAATGACATTCCATTGGTATCCCAAGCAGCACTAATTTTGGAAGGCTTGTGTCGGTTTCCATGCTGAGGTTATTATAATACGCTTCAATTGACTCGTTTTTTGAGTAATGACTGGTGGTATTGAGCGTGAAATTGATCTGGGCTTCCTTCACGGGACTTGCAGCGGAAAAGGAAAAAATCACGGGTGATGAATTCGTGACATCATCCTCTTCTGCCAGAACCATGCTACCTAACCCGAGTAGGATGATGATGCATATGAGCGTGATCGGATGCTTCACACTGGTACTATAGGTAAAAAAAAGGGATAGTTCTTCTCACCGATCAGATCGTCGGGACAATACGAGAGCTACTGCAGCAAGGCCGATTCCGGTACAGAGTGCAAACATTGGTGCGGGTGACTTTGTCTGCGTCGGCTCAGAGGTCTGTGTCGGTTCCTGAGTCAAAGGTGCAGTCGGTACCATCTCAATAACAACATCCGTGGTATTCCCACCAGTTATGCTGACCTGCCTGACAGCATCATCATATCCATTTATCCGAAGGGTCAGGGCATGCTCACCAGGGGGTACTGAAGGAAGGTTCAGTGGTGTGACCCCTTTAAACAGGTTATCAAGGAATATTGCTGCCCCTGAAGGATTGGATTGCACCATCAGGGTCCCATTAACAGTTGCCGGAACAGGTGCTGCCTGCAGGGCAACATTGACCGTACTCACCTGTCCTGCATTAACAGCAACCGTTCCCTGGTAATCCTGGTTCTGGGGATGGCTAATCCTGATTGCATATATACCCGGATTGAGCATGGGGATATCCAGGTATCCGATATCGGGCGTCTTCCCTTCATAATTGTCATTCAGGAAAATCTGTGAGGATCCGGGCATGCTTGCAACCTGGATTGCCCCTAACTGCGGTCCCTGTGGTTCAAGGCTGGCTGAAATCTGGTTCTGCTGACCTGCAGAAATTGTTACACCGGATTTCCAGGTGTTATATCCCGCCAGCCTGAGCATGAGACTATGGCTGCCGGCAGATGCAGAGAGGGTATATGGTGTCTGTCCGTAGTATATGCCATCAAGCTGGATGTCTGCACCGGAAGGAGTGCTGGAAACATAGAGTGTTCCGGTCTGGATTATCTGATTCAGCTGAGCCTGGATTTGTGACTGTGATCCTGCGTTTACCCGGACCTGCGACATGAATGGCTGATATCCGTCTTTGATAACTTTGATTGTATGAAGCCCGGGCATCAGGTCTGAGAACGTGCAGGGTGTCAGATCCTGGTTTCCTCCATCAAGGATTGCAATACTCTTCGTCGGATGTGACGTCACCCGGATACTCCCATACTGTGCCTTCGGGACCAGAGTGGCAGTAATGGGGATGGTCTGATCCGGAAGCGGATTCTCTCTCAGGGACGAGGTCCAGTCATAATATCCGGTCATTCTGACGAGGATCTGGTGTGATGGGGTGCCAGTCGTATACACTTTGACAAGAGCCGGGGCAGAGCCCTGGTAGGTACCATCAAAGGTTACTTCAGCACCGGAGGGCACTGACTCAATATACACCCATCCATAATCAGAACCGATCATAGTGGGGGTTGGCGTCGGGGTCCATGTTGGTGTCTCGGTAGGAGTCCAGGTCGGGGTATACGTAGGGGTTATTGTCGGTTCCATCGGCACAAGGATTGCATTGACCGGAATTGTCTGGCCTGGTGCGGGGAGTTCTGAAAGGGAGGTGCTCCAGTCCTGGTATCCGTCCATTGAGATGTAGATCTGATGGAACCTGGATTCAGTCAGTGAGACCTGCACCGTTACCGGACTCAGACCCTGATATGATCCATCAAAGGTGACCATGGCACCAGACGGGACCGAGTTTATTAAAACCCATCCATACTGCTCCTGTGGTGTTGGTTCAATGGTAATAGTTGGATATTCTGTGGGTATATCTGTCGGGATATAGGTGGGGGAATTGGTCGGGTAGTCAGTCGGATAATACGGGGGATTGTCATCTTCATAGCCATCGGGAATAAACCCGGTTGGTTCTGCCTGATTGGAGAGTTCTTCAGAGATCCCAACACCTGTCAATGCCAATATTAACAGGGAGCTGAGTATCCATAACCGGAGTGGTGCCATAAGAATGAGTTGGGGTAGTATCCGATATAGTTACTGCAATGCGATGCAGTTCTGTGTCATCCAGATACACATATTGATAATTCACGGCGTGAAACATGTTCTCACCGGAGATATGACATGGAAAAACTTCGGTAGTGCCCTGTTAGCAAGCTGGTAATACTAAGTGCAAATAAAGTATTAAATTTTATGTACTAAAAATTAATATAAGTTTAGATATAATTATTTTCATGGTTGGAAAACGTGGTCCTATATTGATTACGTGTCAAAATCCGGATTGTACTTATTTTCAAATTGAAGATGGAAAGAATATTACTAAAAATGGGCATAATTCTGCAGGCAATCAACAGTACTATTGCCATCACTGTCGACGTTTTTTTATTGAAACTAAAAATACTCCTCTGTATGATTCTCGTTTACCACGAACTGCTGTTCTCATAATTGCGAAACACTCGACTGAAAAAACTTCAATTCGAGGAGTATCTCGAGTTACCGGACACCATCGCGACACTATATCTCGATATTATCACTTAATCGGTGAACATGCTGAAAAACTCAACGATTATTTTATTCATGACATTTCCGCGGGGGATTGTGAGATGGATGAAATTTGGGAGTTTGTTCAAAAAAAAACAAGAATCTCCTAACAACTGACTCTGAAGAATTAGGTGATTGTTGGTCCTATACTTGTTTTAAAAGGGATTCTGGATTATTTTTAGCATTTGAATCTGGAAAAAGAAATATTGATACTTGTGCAGATATGTTAGTTCGATTTTTTAACCGAATGGAACTTCCAACGCCAGAAAACAAAATATCGATTTTTACTGATGGAAACGTCCAATATAGCATTTGTTTACCTGAATTATATTGTGAGCCATGCTTGGATTATGGTCAGGTGATCAAAGTAAAAGAGAAGAATAAACTTGTTTATGTCATTCGAGAGAAAATTATGGGAAATCCAGATAGTAAAGCAATCTCTACCTCAGTCATTGAGGGCTACAATAATAAAATCAGACAACGATTGAGCCGTTTTGGAAGGAAAACTGCCTCTTTTTCAAAAAAACTCAATAGATTCATTTCAGCGCTAAATATCTTTCAATTTGTGCATAATTTTATCGAAGTAAAAAGTAGTCACAAGTCTCCAGCAATGTTAGAAAGTATTACTGATCATCTTTGGAATTGGAGTGAGTTTTTAAACTACCATGTTCAGTTCTAAAGGAGGCCAGTACCAAAACTTCCGTGTGAGACAATAGTGTGGGATTCGCTCCCGGCAATACGTGCCGCGATAGCAGGAGAGATGGTCAGGTGCGGGCTTTCACAGAAGATGGTGGCAACTATCCTGAACATGGCACCTTCGGCAGTATCACAATATCTCTCCGGAAAACGAGGATACCGGATTGTATTTTCAGATAAGGTATCTGATGCCATCGCCGAACTGGCAAGGGATCTCGTATCAGGAAAGATCAGTGATCCACGTGATCGGATATGCAGGATATGTGTGCTGATCCGTGATGGAGATACCATGTGCTCTGCATGTGATAGTCCTAATAAAGAGGGTTAAGCTGATACATTCGTCACAGATTCAATGTTCCCGAATAACGATACACACTCCACTGACGATATTTTCCTGAAAAGACAATCGGGAAGTAGAGATCAGAACTCTTTTCTTTCTCCCCCCCCTTGCCCTGATAATCGCCTTTACATCTCGTATCTCCTCTCCGTTACAGGTTTCCAGAACCAGGTCTCTGCCGGCATTCAAATCAGGGGTGATTATTGAGAGTGCCGTGCTGCCGATCAGCTCATCACGGGGATACCCGGTCATCAGTTCAGCACCCCGGTTCCATGAAAGGACCTTTCCAGCAGGAGTTGTGGTTATCACCGCTTCATGGAGCAGATCCATGAGGGATGCAAGAAGAACCGAGGCAGAACCTCCTTCCTGAAACCCGGTAATGTCACGTGAAAACCCGATGATCTCTCTGACTTCCCCTTTATTGTCCTGAACCGGAAATAATCGTTCATCAAACCACCTGACCTGATCCCGCTCCTGTATCGAGAAAAGAATCCGGTACGGTTCATTTCTGCTGCATACATACTTTGCAGCTTCCTGAATCAGTGGTTTTGCATGATGATCGCAGATATTTGTCCGGCTCTCCCCGATGAATGACTCTGGTTCCCGATGAAAGGCCCGTCCGAACCGGGGATTTACATAGGTAAAGACAAGTTCCGGCGTCATGACAAAAACCCGATCATCGGTTTCTGCTGCCAGAGCGTGAAAGAGAGCATAATATCTTCTCTTACTCTCTTCTGCCTCTTTCCATTCATGCACATCTTCAATGACGAAATAATGCCCCTTTGCTCCGTCATACATGACAACATCTGCAACAGTCAGCCAGACAAACCGTTTCTGATCTGACCTGACAAGTTCAATATCTGAAGCAAAGACCAGGGACCGGTCTGGGGAGAGTATTCTTGTCCTGACCTCCGGTTTTAAACCCTGTAATGTAAGAAGGTCCAGAATATTACGCCCGGTCATCTGAGTAAGGTCGGTGTCAAGTAATTCAGCTGCAGAGATATTTGCACTTTGAATGTAATACCGGTCATCAGTCTGAATAACCGAAGATGAAAGGTAATTAAGAAGTGTTGTGATCGGGATGCGTTTGGATAAAAAAAATATCTTCGCCTTTCCGACCGTTCGCACATCCACCATTCCGGAGAGAAACATCATTTCTATATATTTCCCAATGGTGTTCCGTGACATGGACAAACCGGTTGAAATTTCAGATATTGTCATTCCATCCCGATTCTCACGTAAAAAATCAGCGATCCGTGAGATGTAATAATGGGTATTGTCCATCGATGGAAAGAGGTTGTCTATGTCATAATAAATAGTTAATGTATGCCCTCTCAAAAATGAAACCAATCGTTCTGTGGTTTATTGAGGATGCAGGTTTTCAGATCGTATCTTTTTACGTGCTTCCATCGCCTGTTATCATCAGGTGGCCTCTCCTCAATGTTTAAATCCTGAAACAGTGCATCCTGCATTATGACTCACTCCCCAAACAGGCTGGTAAAAGAGCACAGTCCCTATCTTCGTCATCATGCACACAATCCAGTAGACTGGTATCCCTGGGGTGATGAGGCATTTGCGAGAGCACTAGAGAATGATATGCCGGTTTTTGTCTCGATTGGATATGCTGCCTGTCACTGGTGTCATGTGATGGAGACCGTCTGTTTTGAGGATGAGGTGGTTGCATCACTGCTCAATACTCATTTTGTCTCAGTTAAGGTGGATAGAGAGGAGAGACCGGATATTGATCAGGTCTATATGGCCGTTTGCCAGGCAATGACCGGGTCTGGCGGATGGCCCCTGCATGTCTTTCTTACTCCTGATAAACGTCCATTTTATGCAGCCACCTTTATCCCGAAAATGAGCAGTCCGAATATGCCCGGTATGCTTGATCTCCTCCCATATCTGGCATCAGTCTGGAGAGATGAGAGAGAAAAGGTCAGTGATCTATCTGACCAGATTATGTCAGCGATACAGGAACAGACCAGGCGGGGCACCCTGCATGATCCTGATGAACTGATTCACACTGCTGCCAGGCGTCTCACTGCGTTGTACGATAAAAAATATGGTGGTTTTTCACCTGCTCCAAAGTTCCCTTCTGTTCCCGTTCTCCTCTTCCTCCTCAGGTATGCGGTCATACATCAGGACCGGTCCATTCTTGATATGATTACGACGACACTTAACCGGATGGCCTGGGGTGGCATGAGAGATCATCTGGACGGAGGATTTCACCGGTATGCAACCGATACGGCCTGGAAGTTACCTCACTTTGAGAAGATGCTCTATGATCAGGCGATGTGTGCGATAATCTATACTGAGATCTGGCAGGTTACAAAACAGGACCGGTACCGGAGGCTAGCTCGCTCAGTTCTTGAGTACATGACTACTGTCCTCTCTGACGCGCCCGGCGGGTTTTCCTCATCTGAAGATGCCGACAGTCCGGGTGGAGAAGGGGCATATTATCTCTGGTCGTATGATGAAATTGAAAAGATCTTCGGAGAAGAAGCACGGCTTGTCTGCACCATGTTTGGTATCACCAGGGAAGGGAATGTGTCCGGGATGCATGGGATGAAACCCGGAGATAATGTTCTCTTCCCAGAGCGTGATCCCCTGGAGATTTTATCGGCAGCGGGAGTCAGAGACCCGGAAAAAACCTATGCCTCAATTCTCAATACGCTCACGAATGCACGGAAAGAGCGGGAAAGACCGCCCCTTGATGACAAGGTCCTGACCGACTGGAATGCCCTTGCAATCCAGGCACTTGCCTTTGCCGGTATGGTCTTTCATGACGAATCACTCTGCACAAGGGCAATATCTGCAGCAGAATTTCTCTTTTCGAACATGGTCCGTCCTGACGGGAGTGTGCTACACCGGTGGCGGAATGGTCAGGGCGGTATTGAAGGAACTGCAGGTGATTATGTCCATCTTGCATGGGCCTGTGTTACACTCTATCAGACAACAGGCAATTCGCTGTGGCTTCGGCGAGCTATATCACTGGAAAAGAGCGCATCTGACCGGTTCTATGATTCTGTACACGGTGGATATTTCCAAGTCCCCTCAGAGACTGATCTGCCGGTAAGAATGAAAGAAATGACAGACGGCCCGACATTTTCAACGAACGGAGCCGCCTACCTGCTACTTTGTGCCTTGTTTACCATTACCGGGGATGAATTATATGGTCAAAAATCCCGGCAGATAGAGGAGTATCAACGTTCACTGGATCCCCGGATGATAACCGGCTGCTGCACCTTTTTATGTGGACTTATCGAGAAAAACCTGAGAGGCACTGCTGTACTCTGTAATACATCAGGAAGTACGGGAGACGATGAGATCTGGAGCCTTCTCTGGTCCTCGTATCTTCCCGGTATGATAAGAATCCATATCAGGGAGAGATCTGACTCATACTTCCTCCCTCTGTATGTCCATTGTCAGGGGGACACACCTGCCCTTCACATCTGTTCACACCAGCAGTGTTATCCCCCCATCACGACGGTCGGTGAGTTACGGCGGTATCTCCGGGGTTTACATATTTTTCAGGGCGATGAGATTTCTGACACCATTCAGGCGCCAGACAAGTGAGCGCTCCTCTTTACAGATTGACTCCGGCGGGTCCTGCGGTGAGTGACCGAGGGCTGCAAGAATGTTGGTGGAGAGATTCTGCTCACGGATCAGGTTCACAAATCTCTCTCTCGTGAGCTTCTTCTCGATAGAATCATTCACCTCTTCAAGATATCCCTGGAGTGTCACAAACATGTAACAGGAGAGATCCTTTGTATACTTGTCAATCTCCACGGAGACGTATGGGGATTTTCTGAAGTACTCTATCTTTTTGCCATATTTTGTGGAGAGGAAATAGAGGTGGTTTCCGTCATACACATAGAGGAATGGCGCAATATAGGGATATTTTTCCCCAGAAAAGGCGATTCGTGCCATAAAACGGCTGTGAATCAGCGCATCATACTCTTCTTTCTCCATCCGGGGGATTTTCACGATCTCCATGATACCTAAAACAACATACACGTTCCATCTAATAAACTATGCAGACCTGCATCCCGGATCGAAATCTATCAGATGCTATACTCTTTCAAGAAATGATAAAACGAGGTCTTTTCTTTTGGAAAGAGAAACTACTTTATTGAATCCGTCACACTCTCATTGGATTCTTTGAGTAAAATACCGATGGAATTACCTATGACCCGATGGCAAGGCATGGTTCTGGCAATCCTTCTCTTAATGGCAACCACGTTTGTACTCTGTCCTGTTGTACCTGCTCAGAATATTCAGGACGCTACGGTTTGGATAAACAAGGGAAAAGATGCTTTTCAAAAGAAGGATTATGTAAGCGCGATCGCAGCCTATGATCAGGCCCTTCTTCTGGATGAATATTACACAGAAGGGTGGAAATTACGCGGCGATGCGATGATGGAACTGAAGCGGTATGCAGAAGCTGCCGAATCATATGATCGCGCCATCACCATCGACAAGACGAATGCAGATCTCCTGGGAAAAAAAGGTCGTGCCATTTATGAGCTGGGAAATTATCAGGAAGCGCTGGATATCTATACAAGGGCCGTCTCTTTAAATCCCTATATCTTTCAGAATCAGGACGGATATGGAGATGTGCTTGCTGCCTTAAACCGGTTTACCGAGGCGGATTATGCGTATACCTCAGCTCTGAAGATAGATCCGAAAAATAATGCGACATGGAATAAAAAGGGAGAGGTACTTGCAAAGATGTACCGCAATGATGAAGCCATAGCTGCATTTAATCAGTCTATTCAGATCTATCCTGATTCTGCGGAGGTATGGAATAACCTCGGAAGCGTGCATTTTACCATGGGCAATATGAAAAATGCCCTGAATGCATTTGAAAAAGCAATATCACTGGATGAAAGTTACATCCCGCAGAAGTATAGTGATACATTAAACAGACTTGCAAAGGTGAATCCAGAGATCAGGAAAGCCACGACACATGAGGAGATAGAAATGCCGGCGATGAACGCTCCCTTTGTCATACCTCCGGCGATATTTGTTCTGAATTATCTCATGATCGGAATTGGTATCATTGCCATTATTATCCTCGGTGTCATGGGGGTTATAAAAAAGCGGCCAGTGAAAAAAGAGCAGGGATAACAATCAGGAATATCTGGAAAGGATCTCCTGAATTACTTTTTTCCGGTCAGTCTGTTTGATCTCACGTTTCTCCGGCAGTGATGGGCGAATTGTTTTGTAAAAGATACCGAGCGGGATCGGTCCTGGATCAGAATAGTTCCATTGCTGCCCGGTCCGGCAGGCCATATCAAACTGTGAAACATTTGCTTCAGATGTTTCGTATACCTGCTCATCATAGACGGAGGTCATGTTAAAGAAGGTTGCACAGATCTGCAGTACGTCAATATGGGCAAACCCTGGATGAGAGATGGCTTCGTGTATAACCCGTTTGAGGAGGGGGATATTCCGCGAGTATGCCCTCGCCACAAAGCCTGCCCCTGACCCGAGCAACACCTCAATAATATTCAGCGGGTACTCATGGATCCCGTTCGGGGTGGACCGGCCCTGGTAGCCATACGGGGATGTCGGGGTATATTGTCCGGTAGTAAGCCCATACACCCGGTTGTTATGACAGATAACCGTAATGTCGATATTTCGTTTTGCTGCATGGATCAGATGATCAAGTCCCTCTGCATAGAGGTCTCCGTCTCCAGCAAAACAGACGACTTTCAGATCAGGATTTGCCATCTTAATCCCGGTAGCAACAGGGATTGTCCTTCCATGCAGGGAGTAAAAACTGTTTAAGTTAAAATAATCCACAATTTTGGCATGACATCCGATGCCTGAAACCAGGACAAACTTCTCTTTTGGAATACCCTCTTTCTCATATTCTTCGATAACATATCGAAACGCATGCTGAATTGCAAAATTTCCACACCCCGGGCACCAGGTGTTTTTTGCTTCAGATACCAGTGTTGCGTTCGGACTCATAATACCCTCCTGATCCTGGTTTCCAGTTCTTCAATCGTCGAAGGTCTTCCGTCATACCGCAGGATGATCTCATCTGGGACAATACCATGCTCTTTGAGAATTTTGTCTATCTGCCCTGTTGCACTCTCTTCAACCACAATGATCCTGTCAACTCCCTCCAGAGCAGCCATAAAGGTCTTTATCGGGAAGGGTTCGAGGATAAGAGGGGATACAAACCGGAATGAGTTATCTTTTGCAATCTCCGCCACCTGTCCACGGACAGAACCCCATGCAATAACACATACCGGTGCTTTTTCATTCCCGGTAATTCTTATACTCTCCGGCTGGTCTGTATACTCTTTCAAAGCCAGCTCTTTTCGTTTTCTCTTCTCAACCATGGCAATGGTTATCTGGGGGTCTTCTGTTGTGATGCCTTTGAAATCATGGGTATAACTGTTTACTTTTACAACCTCACCAGGATGTGGGGGGGCAAGAAGGGGTGAGATACCATCAGGCATATCCTCATACCGGTGATAGGGAAACGCAGGAGCAGAGACCCGGTGAGGGGGGAGGTCCGGCAGATCAGCCGATCCGGTAAAGAGCCCCTCCGAGAAGGTTTTATCGGATATGATAAATGCAGGGACCTGAAATTTCCATGCAATACGAACCGCCTCCGCTCCGAGAAAGATTGCTTCTTCAGGTGTTCCGGGAGCTGCTATCCAACGGGGAAATTCTCCCTGTCCTGCATGGCGGATGAACATCAGGTCAGATTGTGCGGTATATGTCGGCAGTCCGGTTGATGGGCCGGTTCGTTGTGAGACGACGATGACGATTGGAATTTCTGCCTGCCCAGCAAGGGAGAGTCCTTCGGTCATCAGACAGAAGCCCCCGCCAGATGTGCCGACCGCTGCCTTCTTTCCGGCATAGGAAAACCCGAGTGCCATGAGGATGACTGCTATCTCACTCTCCGGATGATATACCTGAATCCCTGCCTCATCTGCAATTGAAGCGAGAAAATGCAGGATGCCTGACGACGGGGTCATCGGATAGGCCACATAGGCATCAAGCCCGCCGGCCAGAAGGCCAAGTCCAATCCATTCATTACCTGAAAGGAAGGGTTTTGGAGAACCCCCGGGGATACCCAGTTTCCGGGATGGTGAGAGTATGTCCCAGGCGGCCCGGGCAATCTCAAGATTTTTCTCTGTTTTCTTAGGATTCTTTCTTTTCAGGACCGGTTCTATCCTGTCCCATGGAACACCAAGATACCTGAACAGGGCACTGATCATAGCGGTATTTCCCATGATCGGAATCCCCTGGTGGGTGTTTATCAGTTGGCCAAGCGGTATCTCAAGGCCTGGTGCCTTCACCCGGTCGGCATCAGAGATGATGATCCCGTCATCTGACAACCGGCCTTTATGAAGATCAGCAGTCTGCTGATCAAAGGCGATGATGACATCCACCCCGGATCGGAATGCTGTCACCGGATACTCTGCAGCACGAATGATACAGAAGTTATGCCCGCCCCTGATGAGCGAGGGATAATCGACATACTGGTACACATGATATCCCAGTGAGGAGAAGACAGAACCGATAACCTGACCTGCCTGTGAGATGCCGTCTCCTGCTTTTCCTCCGATAAGGACTGAAAATTCTGCCACCGTACCTGCCTCTCTGTGGGAACTGTGCTTTATATGGTAATCAATATTGCCACCGGATGAGAGGGATGTATACGATCTCTCTGTATAAAAACAAAAAATATATTGTGATATTTTATTCTATAGTGAAACCATAGAAACTCCGGGAATATTGTGTAATCAAAATAGGGATACCAGTAATTTTATATGGTATCAGATCCTGGTCATATACATGCGCGTTTTATCTCTCTCCGGAAGTCATGTGAAGAAGGGCAATACCGGTCTGCTTATCGGTTATCTGAATGAGCAGATAGAAGAGGCCGCCATTGAAGATCTCAAGATGAAATCGGTGTCCCTGGCTGGTGCAAAGATAGGTCCCTGTAAGGGATGCAGAAAATGCATGGAGGCCGGATATTGCGTGGTGAAGGATGATTTCAATTCTATTGCCAGAAAAATGCTCAAAAGTGATCTTATCATCATCGGCTCACCTGTGTATTTTCAGGATGTATCTGGTCGTGTAAAAAATTTCATCGACCGGACGTATTCTCTCTGGCATGACCGGCAGCTCAAAGGCAAAAAGGTCATTCCGGTCGCAGTCAGTGCGGTCTCCGGAGAAGATCGTGCCCTGGAGACCATCCGCATATGGGCACAGGCTCATGAGATGAAGATAATCAGGTCAGTACACGGGCATGGGTACAAGAGAGGTGAAGTACTCAGAGATCAAGAGGCCAAAGATGATGTAATAACAGTAGTCCATGATCTTGTCGGGGAACTGAAGTCAGAACACTGATGATTTCCGTTATCCACGGTGAGTATCAATCTGTAACTTGGTTCTGAAGGTTCTGAAGAATGAATCCTTTTCAGACTCGACGGCCCATATCTCCAGTGAGCAGTCTGATATGCAGGAGACCGATAAAACAACCCTGTCTTTTTTCCTGATGAACTCCGCCTTCTCAATACGCCGGTCATGACTACGGTCAAGGTTTTCAGCAATTCTGAGCAGGAGAGAAAGAACCCTGACTATTCTCCGGTCGGTCCGGTCCAGTTCCTGAAAAGGATTGTCCCGTTGCCGCGGTAGTTTTTTCCGGTGATATCGTGCAATAAGACCGATCATCAGAACCTCATGCTGGTTAAAACCAAGAAGGGGAACCTGTGTTATCAGATAGAAGGAGTGCTGATGATGGTTGGAAAAAGAGATAAACTGCCCGACGTCATGGAGATATGCCGCATGTGAAAGGAGTTCTTCTGCTTCGTCATACGATGGAAAAAGTCCGGCTCTGATCCCTGAGTGGTAGAGTTGCAGAGAGAGTTTGACAATATGGGAAGCATGAGGCTCATCAATATGGCAGAGCCGGCCCAGGTGCCGTACGGATCGTTCCCGTATGGAAACAGGTTCCGCATGGGGAAAGCCCGGGATCCGGGTGATGTAATCAACGAGCAGGCCGTCCCGAAGAGAGCGGGATGACGTATACACTCCTTTGAGCCCGCTCACCTTTACTATCTCATGAAGAATAACTGCCCCTGCGATGATTATATCTGCCCGGTCAGAATTCAGGCCCGGGACCTCTTTGCGCATGTGCAGCGGCAGATTTGAGAGATATCTGATAAGAATATCCAGTTCTTCGATACTGATAAAACCGGGAATATGAGACGAAACACATGGTTTATGTGATGCAGCGACAGTTTCAAGGGAGAGGATGGTTCCTGAACTACCAATCGCCCTGGTGATATTCCAGGTGTTTATGTGCCTTGCAATATGCACGATCTCATGCTCAATCCGCCTTCTCAAAGAAAAGAGCATGTGCTGTGATACTCTTCCATCTTTTTCAGCCTGTACAAACATACCCGTTGTTCGGATAGCTCCCAGTTTCAGACTTCTCAGAAAGAACGGTTCATGCTGATCTCCGACTATAATCTCTGTCGATCCACCCCCGATATCGATAAAGAGAGCCGTTTCACCTTTTAGGTCAATCCCGCTTGATACGCCTAGCCATATCAGCCTTGCCTCCTCTGCCCCGGAGATGATATGAATCTGCACACCGGTAAGGTCCTCAATCCGGTTGCAGAGTTCCTCACCATTTGATGCCTCCCGTGTTGCAGATGTGGCAACAGCGACAAATTCTTCGGCCCCCCTGCTTTTTGCAAGTTCAATCAGCCGGACGATTACACCTGTAGCCCGCTGCATGGCTGCATCGGTCAGCCGGTTATCAGTAAATTCCCCTTCTCCAAGTCTGATTACCTCTTTCTGCTGGGTAACGAGAGTGTATGATCCGTTCTGATTCAGTCTCACAACAAGAAGACGAACGGAATTCGTCCCAAGATCAATAAATCCAATAATCCGTGGAGTATTCAGGTGCATGAAAGACAAATCCTGCGATGGGTAAGTTCTTGTAAAAGCATGCTTTTCTCTGCAAAGACTGGTAAATCATAGTAGAATGAGGTTTTACAGGTACAGGAGAGTACAATCTCTTCTGATGCAATAAAGCAGCGAATTTCTCTGACCAGATTCTGATGTGCCCGATCAAGGACGTCAGCTACCCGGAGGATGCCGGAGCACCAGGAAACAATCTGCTTATCATCCTCACAGAGTTCTTTAAAGACGGCATGATCAGGCCTTGGATGAGACTTCCGGTGGTATCGTGCAATTAACGCAATTATCTTTCTCTCCCTGGATGTCAGGTTCATTGTTGTATCATTGAGGATTATGTCCCGTGATGCTTTATGATGGGGCTTATCTGCTATACTCCAGCCAATATCGTGGAGAAGAGCTGCCGCTTTTAATAAATCCCGGGTATCAGGGGGCAGATGGTGCAGGGGGCGTAAATCGTCAAATAACATACCTGATAACCGGCATACCTGTTGTGCATGAGGAGGATCCGGGTCCAGCCTGTCTGAATAGTCCTGGATAACCGGCCAGACCGATCTCTTCATCAGACCGAATCCTCCGGTTCGGATACGATATCCAGGGGCTTTCCTTCGGAGACGATCCTGGCAAATGAATCAGGAAGGTGGCGGTTTCTGATGGCATCAATTGCCCGGTCAATATCATACGGTACCCGTACATGAACGATTGAGAGCGGGTCTAATGTCAGCAGGGCATAGCAAGCACGGGGATCGCCATCTTCTGTTCTCCCGACACTCCCGCAGTTCACAAATACCACATTATCAATCTCCCTGATGGACGGGAGATGGGAATGACCGGTTACAATAATATCTGCCTTTGTCTTTTGTGCAATCTCACGAAACCTTGACTCCGGCGTCTCCTGGACAAGATATTCAGTAAGCGAATCAGGGCTTCCATGGGTGACCAGAATGGTAGTTCCTTTTACCCTCAATCTATATTCCCTCGGAAGCCCTGCGAGGTAGGCACGATTCTCCTTTGAGAGATGATGGTATGCAAACCGCATCGCGATCTGCTTGTCTCGTGACCTGGGCCTTCCTGTCTTCCATTTTTTCACAAGGACTGCCTGGTCATAATTTCCAATAACCGAGAGGACATGTGATGAACGAAGAGATGATATGACCTCGTCAGGAAATGCACCATATCCAATACTATCACCAGCATTGAGTACTGCCGTAGCACCCTTCTGCCGTGCATCAGCAAGTACCGCCTCAAGGGCAGGAAGATTTGCATGAACATCTGATATCAGGGCAATCGTAACCGGCCCGTCATGGCACTGGTCTGAACGTTCCTGGAATGAATGATGGACAGGAATTGATACCTTTTCCATCAGCTCGTCCCAGAATCCCTCCTGTTTGAGTGAGTCCCAGAGGGTATGCAGTTCGGAAAAAAGTTCTGCCCTTTTCTTCTTCCGGTTATCAAGGAGTTTATATAACCCCTCCTGGAGGATAGAGAAAAAGTCAGAATTTCCAAAATACCTGAGTGCTCGTTTCTTCTCATCCCTGATGAAGAGGGGGATTTTCTCAATCCAGACATCGCAGTCATGCATGTCACCAAGAACATCCTGAAGATTTTTAAATGTCTTAATCTCGGTTTTCAATCCGCATTCAAACAGACCTGCGAACGACTCCAGGGTATATCTAAGTCGTTTTGCAGCGATCCGCATCTCATGGTGACGATGGATATTATCAGGTTCTAAAAGCCAGGGTTCATACCAGAAGAGATCGGAGATGGCGGTCATGATATTGACAAACGCCTGTTCATAGGAGAATGGAGAAACGTCTCCACCATCCTCAATCTCTGCTCTGACCTTCAGTTCATGCAGGCAGGTCGTTATTGATTCAAGAACCGCTGTCTTTTCCAGTTGGTCGACGGCGCTGACAAGATCCGGTTGTATCTGTTGACGCCGGGTTTTTAATCGGTGGAGCAGACATTCCAGACCTGGTCTGTGTATATCAAATGAGGTGCATGAAAGAAGGCTCTCAGATACGGATTCCTCACCGGTTTTCCCTTCTGTCACTCTGAAAAAGAGCGGGTGATACGAACGTTCATTCCCTTCATTATCAGGTTTATTGTCTGCTAATGGGGAGGAATAGTAGAATACCTCTCCCTGACAGGAGTCCCTGCATTGTTTCGCAATAAATGAACTGATAAAATCAGTCTGGACATCCAGGTCACGAGCCTCACCAAGTGACCTCGTAATGTTTCTGATGGTGCGTCTCCATCTTTTAACATTATGAGACGGGAGGCAGGGGGAGAATATGGTAAGGCATGCCCTGAGCCGTCGGGTTGCAACCCGTGCCCGATGGACATATTCGATATCATCTGCCGTTTTGACTCCTGATAACTCCTGCTGTAATGATCGGAGGAGCGGAAGCATCGTCAGAGCAGCATACCGGGAAAAAGCAGGATCCTGTGTATGTCTGTGATCACATCTCATCAATTTCCTCCCGTACTGGAGCAGTAGGCAACCTGGTATGTATGGTATATGGGGGAGCCTATTTCACTCCTTTGATCCTGCTGCCATCCGTCGTGTGAACTGAAGTCAGGGGTTATTTCTCCACTTCAAGGCGGTAACAGTAGTCAGCAGCAGAATCTCCTGTTGTTTTTTCTTTCTTTTTGTCATAGAGGGCGGCTGAAAGGATGGCTTTTATTACCATGGCTATTGAGAAGATACATATTCCCAGCACGACCCACATCAGAAGTGAGACATGGTCAGATATGACCGGAATATTTCCAATCAGGTATCCGCCTCCGACAAGCCCTCCGGTCCAGAGTATTGCACCGGTGACATTATAGAACAGAAACCACTGGTAGTGCATCTTCCCGATCCCAGCCAGGAACGGAGCAAAAGTCCTGACAATCGGGACAAACCGTGCGATAACGATGGTTGCCCCCCCATATTTCTCAAAGTAGTGATGTGTCTTTTCCAGCCATTCTTTATGAATGAATGCAGAAAGCCGACCCTCCATGATCTTACACCCGGCATATCTGCCGATCCAGAAGTTTGCCGTATCTCCGATGATTGCAGCAAGCCCGATAATAAGAAGCAGAACCCAGATATTAAGGATCCCGGTTCCGGCAAGGGCTCCTGACACGAAGAGAAGCGAATCTCCTGGCAGGAACGGGGTTACGACAAGTCCTGTCTCACAAAAGATGATGAGAAAGAGGACGGCATAGATGAGGAGTCCTAATTCGCCGGCCATCTGCTCAAGTGATGAATCAATATGAAGAATCAGATCAATGAGGGTTACGTCCATATCTGCGGATCTGTTCCCTCTCCGGGGCAATAGGGTTTCCCATACCGGAATCAGGGATAAAAAATATGATCAGGAACATCAAGCGTCTTTATGGGTCATAATTCACCATCCAGGTCCCCATCCGGGTGAATCAGAAAGACTCCGTGATGACGGTGCAGGTATTTGAGTATCTTCGTGGACTCATGCCATCGCTGGTCAAGCTGGTCTATCATCTGGTCGATCTCCCTCACCTGTGCGAGTATCGGTCCAGCTCTATCACCAAGAGTCAGTTCTGCCTGTCCTGCGATAACGGTGAGAGGATTTCTGACCCCGTCATTTAATATGGCTAATTCGGCAAGATTTTTCTGAATCTGAATGATAACTTCTTCTTTCTGGGATTCGATACGTTTTTGCTCTGAAATATCGGTGAACGTCCACAACGTCCGCACTCCCATATCAGGCCCTCCTGTCAGCATCTTTGCTGATAGTATGACCGGGATCTCTCTTCCGGTCGAGTGGAGGATGATAAGTTCGGATTCATACATTGATCCAAATTCAGAGATATCAAGGAGGAACCGTTGAAAATCATTGAGACACTTTTCAGGAATATAGGTCATGAACGATCTGCCAATAACCTCGTTCCTCTCATATCCCATCAGTCTTACCCAGGCCTCATTCACCTCGATTATCTCCCCTTTTTCATTCAAAGACTGGTACGGAACCGGGGCCTGTTCAAAGAGCAGACGAAACCGCTCTTCACTCTCCCGAAGTGCATCCTCTGCACTTTTTTTCGCAGTAATATCACGAAAACTCCACACCTTCCCGACTATCTCCCCATCAATCATCTGGGGCTGGGAGTACCGCTCATACATCTTCCCGTTCCGTAGTTCAATAATATCTATCCCCGGTCTGATTCCTTCTCTGATCCGGTAATCGGTGCGGTTGAAAAAATGATTCGGGTTTGTTATCTGCGGGAGGATATAACTGAGAATCGCAGAATAGTCCCCTCCTTCCACAAGATGATAGGGGATATTCCACATCTGAACAAATTTCCTGTTCCAAGCGCAAATCTTTCCTTCGCTGTCAACGACGATGATACCATCCGCGGTGGATTCAAGGGTCGAACGAAGTAACGCAGTGGTCTCTTTCACCCGTTTTTCCGCATAATATTTCTGAATGGCAAGGTTGATCTTTGAGTAAAGATCTGCAAATTCCCTGCCCGGCTCTCCTGACTTTTGCAGGTAAAAGTCTGCACCGTTATTGAGAGCATCGATAACAACATCTTCCCTGCCTCTGCCGGTATAGATGATGATCGGGCAGTCAAGTCCGCTCTGTCTTACCTCTTTTAAAAAATCAATACCATTTACATCAGGCATGTAGTAGTCAAGAACGATGGTATCATACCCTGTCTTTCTGACAAGATCTTTTGCTTCATCTGCAGAAGGGCATGTATCAACAAGCATTGATCCATAACTTTCCAGGTACATCCTGACCAGTTCTAGGATACCTGGTTCGTCATCTACATACAGCACGCGATACATGGGAGGTCCAGATTATTGAGTTATGAAAATTATGCAAATTATAATTGAAGATTCTGATCCTGAAAATGACCAGTGAATAGTAAAAGTACCGTCTATCTCTATAAATAAGTCTCCAGATGTCAGACATTCATATCTCTATGGCACTATAGAGATATCTGATGTCTCTATATTCTCTGGAGATAATCAGTTTAATATCTGGTTTCGTTATAGGTGTTGATACGTGAGTTACCATGGCTGGTAAGACTACAATTGTATCAGGAATTATCCTGATTGGACTATTTATTTGTGCCGTGCTCCTCTGCGGATGTACAGGGACAACTGAAACTGAAAAAACCACCCCGGTTTCAACCGGTGAAAACCCGCTGAAAGAAACAAAGGTTCAGCCCGGAGCAGCCGGTGTTCTGACGATTACCGGTTCAACCACTGTGCTTCCGGTCGCAGCGCAGGCAGCAGAAATCTATATGGATACTCATCCGGGTGTTGATGTGCAGGTCAATGGTGGGGGTTCCGGGGCTGGAGTCCAGTCGGCTGGAGAAGGGACCGCCATGATCGGAATGGCCTCCCGTGATCTGAAGAAAGAAGAGAAAGAGAAATATCCTGAGTTACTTGAGCATCAGATTGCCATTGATGGAATAGCCATCATCACTCACAAGACAAACCCGATCGCTTCTCTTACTCTTGATCAGGTAAAAGCTATTTACAACGGAAATATTACCAACTGGAAAGAAGTTGGAGGGAATGATGCATCAATTGTTGTCATCGGCAGAGACAGTGCATCAGGGACAAGAGAGTTCTTCCATGAGAAGGTTATGAACAAAGAGGATTTTGTTCCGACTCAGCTTGAAAAGAACTCAAATGGTGCGGTAAAACAGAGTGTTGCACAGACTCCTGCAGCAATCGGGTATGTAGGTCTTGGCTACATCGATGAGACCATCCACGCAGTGCCGATCCTTGTTGATGGAAAATCAATAATCCCCTCGATTGAATCGGTAAAGGACAAATCATATCCGATTGCCCGTCCGCTTAATTTCCTGACCAATGGTGAGCCATCCGGAATTATTGCTGAATTCATTGCCTTCATCGACAGTCCTGAAGGGCAGAAGATCGTTACTGAAGAAGGGTTTGTTCCCCTTACCAATTAAGCCCCCTTTTTTCCTTTTTCCTTTTTTTACGATCGCTGACTGTACTGTCTATTGCCTCTCATTTCTCCCTTTGATATTCATATAACAGGTGTTATGGAGACATCCGGCTCATTACTATTTTTCTGGTCAGAGAGCCGTTCGAGATGGGTGTACAATTTCATACTGATACGAAACCAATACCAAAGTTCAGAAAAAATCAGTATGAAAATATGATAAAAAAGGGAAAAATCAGGTTATTTCTACTCGTTCGCCGGTGACCATATATATCGTCATCTCGGCAATATTACATGCCTGATCACCACATCGCTCCAGGTACCGGTCAATGATGACATACCGTGCGAGGATAGGAACATCATCTTTTTTCTGTTCCATTCTTTTGATGAGATCCCGCATAACTTCACAATACAGACGATCAATCTCTGAATCCCGCTCTCGCATATTCCTGATACGGTTCACGTCACGATCCTCAAATGCATCAAATGCATCTTCAATCATTGAGAGTACTTTTCTCCCGACAATGATGAGTTTATCAGGATCTGCAAGACCACAGCATTGTGAAAGGGTTTTGATGGTATCCCCGATATCATATCCCATCCTGCCGATACGCTCAAAGTTATAGATGATACGAAGCGAAGCGACAATCTCCCGCATATCCCGTGCAACCGGCTGATACAAAGCCAGATGTCTGAACATGGTCTCTTCTGTGGCAATAAATCGTTTCTTCAGCTCAATCTTCCGGTTACAGACATCCTGGGCAAGTTGTGTATCTCCCCGCTCAAAAGCATCAATACTGTCCCGGAGCATGGTAATAGCATATGTTCCTAAATCACATGCATCGGTGTGGATTTGTGAGAGTTCAGAACGTTCTTTCTCAGTCATGGTCTTATCCGAATCTTCCGGTGATGTAGTTCTCAGTCAATTCTTTGTGTGGGTTCTCAAATATCTGTCTGGTCTCCCCAAATTCTATGAGGTCACCAAGGTACATGAATGCAGTATAATCTGAAACGCGGGAAGCCTGGGACATACTATGGGTGACGATGATCACACAGTATTCTTTCTTCAGTTCCTCAATAAGATCCTCGATCTTTGAAGTTGCAATCGGATCAAGAGCACTGCATGGCTCATCCATGAGGATGATCTCAGGATTGACGGCCAGTGTTCTTGCAATACACAGACGCTGCTGCTGACCTCCGGATAGGCTCATTGCTGAATCATGCAAACGGTCTTTTACTTCTTCCCAGAGTGCAGCCTTATGAAGGCATGACTCCACGATCTCGTCAAGATCTCTCTTGTTTTTTATTCCATGAATCCGTGGACCGTATGCAATATTCTCGTAGATGGATTTTGGAAACGGGTTCGGTTTCTGAAAGACCATTCCGATCTTCCTTCTAAGATCTACCGGGTCTGCGCCTGTCCCGTTAATATTCTGTCCATGATAGAGAATATCCCCCGTGACACGACAACCTGAAACCAGATCATTCATCCGGTTAAAACATCGGATAAGGGTTGATTTTCCACATCCGGAGGGACCAATGAGGGCAGTGACCTTTCTGTTCGGGATTGGCAAAGTTACATTGTGCAGAGCATGATTCTCCCCGTACCAGAGGTTTAAACCCTGCACATCGATGATAATTTCTTCATTCATAGGTTACCACCTGATTTTTTTATCATAATGATTTCTAATGAGAATCGCTCCTCCATATATCATGATTACGAGGATCAGAAGGATGACTGCCGTAGCATACTGGTTATTTCTGGCGCCCGGGACATTGGTTGCCAGAATGAACAGATGATAGGGGAGAGCCATGACCGGATCAAAAAACGAATCCGGAAGGCGTCGCTGCATGAATACGACGGCTGTAAACATAATCGGGGCCGTCTCACCTGCTGCACGCCCGATAGAGAGGATGGCACCGGTGATAATACCGGGGACCGACGGGGGGAGGACAACCCGCCGGACCGTCTGCCACCTGGTCGCTCCAAGGGCATACGATCCTTCACGAAGACTGTCCGGAACACTCTTTAATGCCTCCTCCGTCGTTCTGATCACCGTTGGGAGGACCATAAGGGCAAGGGTAATCATGCCGGCAAGGAGTGATATACCAAATCCAAGGAAGAGAACAAGAAAGGTGAACCCGAACAGCCCGAAAACGATAGAAGGAGTCCCGTTCAGCAGGTCTGTTGCCGTCCTGATAAACCTGGTAAGGATGTTCTCTTTCGTATATTCCACGAGGTAAATAGCAGCTCCGATCCCAAGAGGCAGAGCGATGAGAATAGAACCAATAACCAGGTAGAATGTTCCGATAATAGCAGGAAATATACCTCCTCCGCGACCCAGGTTTCGCGGTGATTCGGTCAGGAAATCAAGCGTAACATAAGGAAGACCGTTTGAGAAGATGTCATACAGGATGAAGATAAGGATAAAGGTTACAATTCCCATCATGATCGTGATCAGAGAGAACCAGATCTTCTGCACTGTCTGCCTGATACAGTACCGGTCCACCAGTCGTGCAATTAGATAAAGGATCAGAATACCTGCCGCTCCCTGCCATAATCCGATTAGAAGTAGGAATAGTCCGAGAATGGCTGTCACTCCAATCGGAAGATACGGTATGATCCCGGACAGCCGGTCTGTGATCATGAGGCATGAGAATACTCCTGTTCGTGAGCATCCTCCTGTCTGTGAACTCTTGAGACGTTTCATGACCGTCAGGGCTGTCAGGTTGATGATCAGTGTAATGAGAAGTAAAATAACAGCAACTCCGAACAGAGCATGGTAATGGAGTGATCCGACCGCAACCTCTCCCATCTCAATCCCCAGTGTTCCGGTCAGGGTTCGGACCGGTGAAAGGATATTCCAGATTGGGGACGGGATGATCGCTGCGTTCCCGGTAACCATGATGACCGCCATCGTCTCACCGACAGCACGACCGATTCCAAGAATCACAGCCGCGGTAATACCTGACAGTGCAGCAGGGACGATGACCTGTGATATGGTCTGCCAGTGGGTCGCCCCAAGGGCCAGGGATCCTTCCTTCAGGTATCTGGGAACTGAACTGATGGCATCCTCTGATACGCTGATAATGGTTGGAAGGGACATGATACCAAGAAGTATAGATCCGGCAAGGACCGACTCTCCGCTCGGGACCGAAAGGAGATCCTGTAAAAATTTCACGAGGATGGCAAGCCCGAAGAATCCATAAACCACAGATGGAATCCCGGCAAGAAGCTCAACAGCCGGTTTCAGAATATTTCTCATCCGGGGGCTTGCAAGTTCAGCGATGAAGATTGCACAGGCAATACCGAAAGGAACGGCAAAAACCATTGCTCCCATAGTGACAAGCAGCGTCCCGACGATGAGGGGGACAAGTCCGTACTTTGGCATGATACTGGTCGGATCCCATCGTTCCCCGGTGAGAAATGGAATAAGGCCGATATCTAGAAATGCCGGTGCTGCATCATAAAGCAGGAAGATGAGGATGAAAAATATGCCGATGATCGAAGAAATGGCACAGATAAACCATACGATATGCATGGTCGTTTCAAGCGGTCTTCGTTTCTGACGGAATTTCAGGGTGGTTTGCTGACCAGTTGTCACGATCTCTCTGACTCCTTAACACGGCGTTTCCGGACTTTTGAATGTTACCCTATTGTATGCGGAGGTATGAACATGTGCATTGGCAATCTGGTCCGGACTACACAGGTTCTGTATGATGCTCCTGAAACCTACATGAGAGTATGTTCTAGAGATTATGGAGAACTATAGAGAGATATGATGTCTCTATATAAGTTCTATTTTACATCTCTATGGGCATCGGTCTAAATTGAAGAAGATAATATGGTACTAAAGTATTGTATTATCTCAATTATTATTCCCTCATTGTATTAATTTATTATATAATGGGGTAATGTTATTATCCAGACTCGCCTACTATATATTCAGGATGACAGAGGAAACCATCAGGGATATAACCATACTACCTGGACGGAACCGTAAGGGGATAGAGGAGGCGTTTGATGAGATACACATCAGACCTGGCGATACCCTGTCCATCGTCGGTCCGACCGGGTCAGGAAAAAGTGCCTTTATCAACGATATCGAGATATTTGCTAACCGGGATACGGTAACCGGGCGACAGATCCTGGTCAATGGGAAACTTCCTCCGGAACGGTATGTCCGTGACCCGGCAGCAAAACCGGTTGCCCTTATCACCCAGAATACCCGGTGCCTGTGTGACCTTAGTGTCTCTGACTTTTTACGAATGCATCTCCTCTCCCGTGGATATATGAAAGAGTCCTGCATTCAGGAGACCATCAATCTTGCAAATCAGTTCACCGGAGAACCTATCACCGCCCATGTCCGGATGACCAGCCTTTCTGGTGGACAGACACGATCCCTGATGGTGGCAGATGCTATCCTCATCTCAAACACACCGATAATACTGCTTGATGAGGTTGAGAATGCAGGGATATTCAAAGAAAAGGTGATAGAAGTCCTCCGTCAGCATCACAAGGCCCTGCTCTTTGTCACCCATGATCCCCTGGTCTCCCTGCTTTCAGATCGGCGAATCGTTATGCAGGATGGGGCAGTATCAAAGGTCATCGAGCCTGACGGGGCAGAAGAGCATGCAATCAGGCAGATGCTTCACATGGATGGTATTATCGGGCGGATGAGAGAGATGATTCGTGCCGGTGAACTGATCACCACGCCCGTTCCGGGATCCTGGTAATGAAACTCGTTATCATCGCCGGCCCTCCCTCGGCTGGAAAGACTGCAGTCACCAGGCAGATAATCAGGACCCATCCTGAGCTCAAATCTGCATACCTGAAGATAGATGTGGTCTGTGCCACCGAAGATGAAGAGATCAGGAATGAGTTTCATATCCCTGCAAAAAAGGTCTACTCAGGCGATCTCTGTCCAGATCATGCCGGAATCATGATCCTTGATGAGGCTATAGAGTGGGCCAGGAAAGAAGGGGCAGATATGCTCATCGTTGAGAGTGCAGGTCTTTGTCTGCGATGCACTCCGTATACGACCCAGTCATTTGGTATTGTTGTCTTATCTGCAATCTCCGGCATACAGTCACCTGCAAAGATGGCACCCATGATAGCCCTTGCCGATATCGCGGTAGTGACCAGGATCGATCTCGTCTCACAAGCGGAGAAGGAAGTGTTCAGAGAGAAGATTCGGGGCATTCGGGGAGATATTGATATTGTTGAGACCAATGCCGTGCAGGGGACCGGTATGCGATACCTGACAAGAGCGATAGGGGAAGCACCGGATATTGAGAACCTGTCCACTATCACCCTCCGGGGTATCCCTCCGCTCGGCGTCTGTACGGTCTGCATTGGAAAGACGAACATCGGATGGAAGCATCATACGGGAGTTCTTCGTCAACTTGACGGAGATGCACTTATGTTCAGGGGTGACTGATGGGAGAGGACTGGATATTACCCGGCAGGAACTGTGGTGCATGCGGGTATGGGACCTGTGATGAGTTCTTCGCCGCAATTCAGTCCGGGACAAGAAAAAAAGAGGAATGCCCGTTCTCTTCTCAGCACCTCTGTCAGGAGATACCCTGCACTCAGGCAGTTCCGGGGACTGTTGACATCCTTGGAGATTCCTTCGATTTTATCCTGCATCCGTTACCTGGGGAATGCTCGGCCAGGAAGATCCTTCTTCCCTTCAGACCTGATCTCGTAGAGAAATGGGAGATTCAGCCGGGTGATATCCTCACCGGACGGCCCATGGGAGCCGGATGTCCGGTCCAGCATGTCCTTTTGGTATTGTCAGCAAATAAAGTATCAGGAGTAATCGTAACCCATGTCATAGGCCCTCTCTATTCACGGGGGAGAGAGGTAAAAGATCTTGAGGCCTATCATATCATCGGGTTTGAAGGAATGGTTGAAAGTGTCCGCCAGGTACCGGTATTTGGGAGGAGAATGCGGTTTCTCCCTGCGTACTGCATGATGAATCTTGCTCATACCGGCGTTGTGAACCAGGTATTTTCCAGAAAGGAAGGTCTGCAGGTACGGGTGGAGGATATACGGCTTTTATGAGATCAATCGATGAGATCCGGACTGCTCTTGCCGATGGTTCTGCAGTTATCCTGACGGCATCGGAGTTGAAGAAAAGAATTACACAGGGAGATACCGTCTCTGATGTTGATGTTGTCACCTGTGGGACCTGCGGGGTCATGTCAGGCACATATGCGGTCCTGTCAGTCCCGGTTGCTCCTCCCGGTACCTTTTCACGAGCAGATACTATCTCACTGAATGGGGTGCCGGCAATTCCCGGCCCCTGCCCGAATGAACGACTGGGACTTGTTGATCTGATGGTATTCGGGACCGCCCATGCAGATGACCGGTACGGAGGCGGACATCTCTTCCATGACCTTATTGCCGGAGAAGAGATTCATATCGCAGTTACCTCGGCCGGAAAGGACTATGAGGCATATGTAACCCTTTCTGACCTCCCGTTTGCCCGGTTATTTACTACCCGGAGTGCGTTTAAGAACTACTCTGCAATCATCAATCAGAGCAGCGGACCGGTAAAGACCATATTTTCTGCCCTGCCACTTCAGGGCACCAGCACACAGGCTACCGTCTCCGGATGCGGGGAGATAAACCCGGTAGAAAATGATCCAACCCTCCGGTTCCTCTCTGCCGGTTCTCCAGTGATCCTAAACGGGGCTGGTGGCCGGGTGATCGGAACCGGAACCCGGAGTTCTCCTTATCGGCCCAATCTCTCTGTCCATGCCGACCTGAAGGAGATGGATGCACATTTTTGTGGCGGTTTTCGTACCGCTGCAGGGCCTGAGTGCATAACCAGCATCGGGACCGCGATTCCGGTTGTTGACACGGATGTCCTCAGCTCCCTTTCTGTCCTGGATTGTGATATCGCCATGCCGGTTGTGGATATCAGTGATCGTCAGCCGGTTGGGACTGCCTCGTATGAACAGGTGTGGACCGGAACTGCAACACGGGTCTTGTATCATCCGGAGCGATGTCTTCACTGTTCTCCCTGTGATGCCAGAACTGCATGTCCAGTTGATGCAATCCGGGAAGATGGGACGATCAATCAGACGCAGTGCTTTGTGTGCGGAACCTGTGTGCAGATCTGCAAGGGTTCGGTATATGAAGGAAATTTTGGTTCTATCACGTATGAAGGAGCTGGCATTCCGATTGTTCTCCGGCAGTCTGACCGGAGAAGAGCAGAGATACTCTGCAGAAGAGTGCGGGATATGCTGGTCAGGGGTGAATTTCAGATATGACCGGATATACGCTCACCTGTCCGGTATGTAACAAGGAGTTTTCTGATTCCTACACCCTTACCTGTCCGGGTGGGTGCCAGGGACTTATTCGGGCGAAATATGCTGCACGTCAGATAACGCTCCATGATGCACCGGGGGTTTTCAAATATATGGACTGGCTTCCGGTCACAGGAGTCCTTCGCACCCGGGCTGAACCGGTCTGTTTCAAAAGCGAAGGTCTTGCACGGGCATTGGGTCTTTCAGATCTCTGGATTGTCTTCTCCGGGTACTGGCCTGAAGTGGGGGCCTTTGCCGTGAGCGGTTCATTTAAGGAGTTTGAAGCATTCCCGACGATGCAGCGGCTTTCCGAGCGGACGAAGGGAATCATCCAGGTTTCCTCTGCCGGGAATACGGGCCGGGCCTTTGCCGAGGTATCGGCAGAGACCTGTCAGCCGGTTATCATTGTCGTTCCTGAATCAGCACGCGACCGGCTATTCACGACCTCACCAGCACATGATACCCTCCTGATCACCATCTCCGGAGATTATACGGATGCCATCAATCTGGGAAGCAGGATCTGCACCCTCCCTGGCATATTCCCGGAAGGAGGGGCAAAAAATGTTGCCAGGCGGGATGGCATGGGCACCGTCATGCTGGCAGGAACCCTTGCGATGGGAACACTTCCAGACTGGTATCTGCAAGCAGTCGGGAGCGGTACCGGGGGCATCGCTGCATATGAGGCCTCGCTCAGGCTTATTGCAGACGGCCGGTTTGGGACAAGAATGCCCCGCCTTCTTCTCTTCCAGAACGAACCGTTCATTCCGATGGTCAGAGCCTGGCAGGAGAAGAGACGGGAGATAAAAGATGAGGATATGCCTGATGCTGAACAAGCCATCTCCCAGGTATATTCAGATGTCCTGACAAACCGGACACCTCCCTATGGCATTGTCGGAGGGGTATTTGATACGCTCATCGCAACAAACGGACTTATGGCCGGTGTTTCATCAGCAGATGCACAGGAGGCAGGAAAGCTCTTCTCTTCATCTGAAGGAATAGATCCTGATCCTGCTGCTGCGGTGTGTGTGGCAGGTCTCATGAGGGCCGTTCGTTCAGGTGTAATCAAGCCGGATGAAAAGATCCTCCTTAATATCACCGGGGGAGGATACGCCAGAGGGAGAAAAGATCTCCCCCGGTTTGTAAAAGCGCCTGATATCATGGTATCTAAAGAGACACCGTTTGAGAAGATATCTGCAAAGGTGCAGGAATGGATGAGATATTATGCATGAACAGACTGTTTCCGGGATATTAAAAAAGGAAGCAATTGAGTATATCATCTCGCTTCCCTGCGATCGGACAAAAGATCTCTGTGAGATCCTTGAGAAAGAGTATCGGTACATCACCATCTCAAGAGAAGAGGACGGTATCGGGATTCTGTCCGGCCTGTCCCTGATGGGAAAACGTGGCGTATTACAGATGCAGAGTTCAGGCCTTGGAAATTCTCTCAATGCCCTGATGACTCTTCCCTATCTGTACGGGCTTCCCCTGCCAATCCTTGCAAGCTGGAGGGGATATTATCAGGAGAAAATATCAGCACAGATCCCGTTTAATGAGAAGATCCCGGATCTTCTGAGATTATACAACATTCCCTGCACGATCATCAGGGAGCCTGAAGATATTGACCGCATCACCTCGGTCATCAGTGATGCCTGGATCGAAAACAGACCTCATGTTGCTCTCATCTCACCAAAGGTCTGGGAAGGAGAGGAGGAACACCCCCCAATCAATCAGGCCCCGATTCGGGAACGAACCGTCCATCTCTCCTATCAGGGAGCATTTTCAAACCCGGTCATGCAGCGGGCGGATGCCATTCGTGTCCTTGCGTCTATGATGACCGATGAACTGGTCGTTTCAAATATCGGTGTTCCTTCAAAGGAACTCTACCATGCAAGAGATAATCCTGCCAATTTTTACATGCTTGGTTCATACACACAGGCAAGTCCTCTCGGATTTGGAATTGCTCTTGGAACAGACCGGAGGGTGGTTGTCCTGGATGGGGACGGAAGTCTTCTTGGAACAGCTGTCCTTCCTGTCATTGCCAGCGAATCCCCGAAAAACCTGATAATCATCGGTCTTGACAACGGAGTGTATGGCAGCACCGGGAACCAGTGCTCTCCTGCACACAGCACGGTTGATCTTGAACTCCTGGCTCAGGCAAGCGGGTTTCACAGGACCTGGAAAGTGCATACACCAGATGAACTGAAACAGGCATATGCACAAGCTCAGGGAGGATTATCATTTATTCATGTGATCATCAGACCGGGAAACAGTAAAGCCTCCAATATCCCGCTCTCCCCTGCTGATATAAAAAACCGGTTCTGCTCTGAAGCAGGCCGAAAATAATATTTAAACTGAGAATTTTTCAGTCTCAGTATTCAGGTTTTCTGCAACCTTATGGACCTGTGCTATCTGTTCTGATATCTGGTCGATTGCTGCTGCTGCCTCTTCACTTGCTGCAGCTGATGCAACAGCGTCCTTGGCGGTTCCTGAAACCAGCGTATTTACCTCATGAATGGATGCCGTGATCTCTTGAACTGCTGCTGCCTGCTGTTCTGCTGCCTTTGCCACATTATCCATCTGAAGACTGACGGTATTTACCGAATCGATGATCTGGTTAAATACCTCAAGTGTCTCATTAAGGGCCCTTCCTCCCTCCCTGACGACCATGACACTCTTATCCATGGTATCTGATGCATCCTGTGTCTTTTTTGTCAGGCCTTCGATCATCTCTGAAATATTCTCCGCGGACTGCCTGGATTCAAGTGCCAGGGATTTTACTTCGCTTGCCACAACGGCAAACCCCCGTCCGGCCTCCCCTGCCCGTGCTGCTTCAATTGCTGCGTTTAATGCGAGGAGATTTGTCTGTGATGCGATATCTGAAATGACCAGTGAAATCTTACTTATCTTCCCCATCTCCTCCATGATCTCATGGACAAGACCGGTCACAACATCAGTGGAACTGGTGATCTCCTTCATTCCCTGCTCAGCCTGATGAGCCAGAGCCGATCCCTTCTTGGAAAGGGTGTTGGTATCGGAGGATATCTGGTTTACCTCAGCGGTCCGTGATGAAACATCAGATACATTGACCGCCAGATCCTCCATCGCTCTCAGAATCTGGGAGAGCCCTTCACCCCCCTGTTCTGCTTTCATACTCACATTCTGTGCGATCTCTGCAAGAAGTGATGAACCGGATGAGATATCCTTGATACTGGCTGATGCCTGTGCGGTTGCCTTATTGAGAACGTCTATCTGGCTGGTAATGATCGAAATTGCATCTGAAACATGGTGGCCGACATCATCAAGGGCCTGCTGAAATGCCTTCCACTCCCCTGAGTATATGATACTGGTATTCATCCGTCTGGTAAAGTCATACCCGGCATACCCTTTTGAAACCTCCATCGCCTCATGAACCGGGATTACGACGGAGTCAAGGGTTTTATTGATGCCTTCGATGATGGTTCTGAAATCACCTTTATGTTTTGAGGGATCTGCCCGGACCATCAGTTTTCCTTCAGACCCAGACGTTACCAGCATATCAACATCAGCGATAACGCTCCTTATATTATCCCGCATTCTTACAAGGGGGCCATGTATCTGGTCTTTATTAGATGCCTGCATGATCTCTGCGGTCATATCCCCGTCTGCTATCCTGGTCACATAGATGATCAGACCATTCAGCCAGTCATGTACCGCATTTATGGCATCCCGTATCTTGGCATGGTCACCGACGCATTCAATCTCCACCCGCTCACTGAGATCTCCTTTCTGTATCTTCTGAAGAATACGGTTACCGGCACGGATGGGGGTGAGAATTGCATCAAGCATCTCATTTATCCCTCTGATGGTGGCTGCATACTCACCGGAAAAGAGGTCTGGGTTTCCCCGGTTTGCAAGATCTCCACGCTTTGCAGCATCGACCATCCGGGATATCTCTTCATGGACTTTCCTTGTGATATCTGCAACCCCGTTGACCGCTTTGCGTATCTTTTCATGCTCACCGGAGTATACCTGCTCAATTCCCCCTGACATATCCCCCCTGGCAATCTTCTGAAGAACCTTATTCATATCCCTGAACGGATGGAGGATACCGTCCAGCATGGCATTGATACCGGTGATGAGTTTGTACATATCACCCTGATATCCCTCTGAAGAAAGCCGTGACCTGAGGTTTCCTTTCTTCATCTCTTCTGCAAGTTCCAGAATATCTTTGATAGCGTGATGTTCAGCGGTATTATCGACTATGGTGAGGATGAGGTAAGAAGAACCGGATGCTTCAGACTGGCGGACTGTTACCTTTCCGGAAATTTCTGATTTGTCAAACCGGGTAAATACCCATTCGAAACGGGTATTCTTCCCTTTCTGAACCGATTGAAGGAGGTTTTGAATGACGACGGCTGATGATGATCCATCAGGCTGGGAGGTAGGAGAGAGATCTGAGAGATACTTACCGGTGAGTTCGTCGGATTGGCGCGCTTTAAACAGGCGAACTGCCGCTGCATTTCCAAAAATGATCCGGTTCTCTGCCAGTACCAGGAGAGCAGTCGGGATATCGTTCAGAATCAACTGACAATCCTGATTCTGATACCCGGACAGATATGTATTCAGATCTGATGAATCCGCCATATTAATCAATTCTTCTTCCAGTTAAGAAATAGTATGATTGAATTGGCGGATAACAAGAAAAAGGTAATGAAATGATCAGCTTTTCAGGGCTGCTTCAAGCCTCTGGTTTACCATATCCCATCTGATGATATTCCAGAAGTTCTCAATAAACTTTGCCCGGTCATTCATGTAATCAAGGTAGTATGCATGCTCCCAGACATCTAGAACCATCAGAATACGAAAACCGGGATATACATGAACATTATGCTTCTCTACCTGCATGAGAAGCAGCCGTTGTGTTCCCAGGCAGACTGAGAGCACTGCCCATCCTGATCCCTCTACCGAGGAAGCTGTCTGGGTGAATTCCTTTTTGAACCGGTCAAGGGATCCAAAGTCCCGGTTTATCCAGTCTGCCAGGATTCCGGACGGAACACCGCCTCCCCCTTTTCCAGCCGGAGCCAGGTTTTCCCAGAACAGAGTGTGAAGCCGGTGTCCACCGATATGAAATGAGAGTTCTTTAAGCAGGGCTTTTTGATCCAGATCTCCTCCTTCACGTCGTGCCATCTCCAGTTTTTCAAAGATAGCATTTGCACCGGTGACATAAGCCTGGTGATGCTTCTGGTGATGCAGGGTCAGTTGTTTCTCCGTGATAAATGGTGCGAGGGCGCCATACTCAAAGGAAAGGGCCGGTAATGTATACTTTTTTGAATCGTCCATGAGCTTCCTCCTGTTTGTGGAATAGTCTGCATCAGTACTTAAATTCATCGGATTGTATCTCGCATGACAGGGCATACATGGTTTCCATGAACATATCATGTATGGATGTCTATGATGTCAGAATTCCCCATATGAGGGTTGCAGATAACTGCCTCCTTGCAGAGCTCTTTCATCCGCTCAGAATTGGAAAGGACATACAGTGCCGGTACAGTATAGCCCATGCACAGGTTCCGGTTGGCGTAACAACCCTTCCTCACCGGCTTATCAGGTCTTCAGAGGTATACTACATCCTTTCCGGGACCGGGATAATGCATATCGGGGATGAGCATATGGAGATCGGTGAGGGGCAACTGGCGTACATTCCACCTGGAAAGGTCCAGTGGATTGAGAACACCGGCACGCGAGACCTCATCTTTCTGGCGATCTGTGATCCGCTCTGGAGAGAAGAGGATGAAGTAGTTGGTGAAATTCCCCCCACAGCCCCGGTTTTGGACGATCCCTTTATGGAAGCAGCAATTCAGGAAGCAGAGAAAGGAAAAGAAGAAGGAGGTATTCCCATAGGTTCGGTCCTGGTGCGGGATGGTGTCATCATCGGAAGGGGTCATAACCGGCGGGTGCAGAATAATGATCCGATGGTTCATGCAGAGATCGACTGTCTGCAGAATGCCGGGCGGATCGGTTCATACCAGGATTGTATCCTCTACTCAACTCTGATGCCCTGTTTCCTCTGTGCCGGGGCTGTTGTACAGTTTCACATCCCCCGGGTCATTGTGGGCGAATCACGGACCTTCTCCGGTGCACGGGAGTTTATGGAGGCCCATGGGGTAACGGTCATTGATTATGACCTGAATCGGTGCCAGATGATGATGGAGACCTTTATTCGTGAAAAGCCGGAACTCTGGAATGAGGATATAGGTATGGTTTAATCAGACCGCGACGATGCTCGCATTTCTCAAATAAAAATTATTTTTTTGCCGTTACCACATCAGACACCGATGCAGCATACGGGTACAATCCTTTGAACCGTACCTGAAGATCCTCCGGGGGAGATGCGGCCGGTCTGAAGAACATATAGGATCCATCTCGTTCCGTTCTGGTAACTTTCAGGTACTGGAATTTTCCTGGCGTTGCACCGGCAGCGGTTGATTCAAGCGTTATCCATTTATTCCCGAGAGGTTCTCCGGTGCTTGAGATGAGTGTGCCGGTAATGTAAAATGGTTGTCCGATCTGCGGGTGAGCCGGGTCCAGGGCAATTGAGATGATGGTTGGTACCCGTTCTTCCTGCGGGAGAGCACTGACCCCGCTTATCATCAAAAACAGACATATCCCACATATTATGCCTAGTCCCCATCTCATCTGCGGACGATGATTCAATTTCATGCACATTGATATATCCCTTGAGGTCATCAGGTTGCCTGTTCCATAGAGAGAACAGGGTGGTTCATCCCTCTCTTCAGGTAGCATATTTGTGGTTCAAGCAATAACATTTAGATGATCATCTGGTGCACCTACAAATCCCGAGCTGGCAGCATTTCTTAGTGTCTGGGGATTTTTTGCTCTTGGATTATTTGTCTGTTCATTCAGGATGCACCGGGTACTGCAGGTGACTTTGTTCTTCGTCGTGGTATTAGTAGCTCTTCTGGTCGCCGGTGAGCTGACGGGAATCTCCACACTGGGTATCCTTGGAGGGGGAGCAGGACTTATTGCCGGTCTTCTTGCCCTCTACATCGGAATGGGACAGGTTATCAATGAAGTATACGGGAGAAAGATCTTCCCGGTTTAATCATTCAACTTTTTTTAAATTTCCCAATCAGGACGGGAAAAAGAGTTAATGCACCGGAGAATAATCTGTTCTCCGCTCTACCAGAGTTCTCCCGAGATCCTCAGAAATATATCGCATATCTGCAGGGTCCAGGTATTCACCAGCCTTTGCACCAGCCGATGATGATATACTCTCTTCATAAAGGGTGCCACCGATATCGTTTGCACCGGACATAAGGCCAATCTGAACCATTTTAAGCCCGAGCTTTACCCAGGAGACCTGGATGTTGGTAAAATTATCCAGGAAGAGTCGTGAGATGGCGATCATGAGCATATCCTCTCTTCCGGTCGCTCCCGGACGTGCCATACCCTTCCGGTACAGGGGAGTCCCGGGATGAATGAATGACAGCGGGACAAATTCAGTAAATCCATGAGTCTCATCCTGAATGTCCCGTAATATGGAGAGATGCCTGACCTGGTCTGTGACCGACTCACAATGCCCGTACATGATGGTCGCAGTAGACCGAATCCCAGCGTTATGTGACTCTTTTATGATACGTACCCAATCATCGGTGGATATTTTCTCCGGACAGATAACATCACGGATCTCATCGACAAGAATCTCGGCTGCAGTTCCACACAATGTTCCGACACCGGCATCCCTGAAAGCTTCAAGTACTTCCCGTGTAGAACATCCTGTTTTTCTCGCCGCATATGCAACTTCCATCGGATTTGAGGCATGGATATGGACACCTGGTGCATTCTCCCTGATTGCCTGATATATGGAGAGATATGAGTTCAGGTCATATGCAGGATGCAGTCCGCTCACGGTACATATCTCAGTTACTCCCCGTGATGCTGCAAGTGCTGCTTTCTCTCCGACTAATTCCGGTGTCAGTTCAAAGGCCTTTGAATCACCTGGTTTACAGGAATATCCACAAAACCCACAGGAATTCACACACACATTTGAACAGTTGATATTCTGGTTTTTCACCCAGGTGATAGCGTTGCCACATCTCTTCTCCCGGAGTGCATCAGCAGCTGCAGTGATAAAAAAAGATGAACGATCCCGGACTTTAAACAGGTTCTCTGCCTCATCGACTGTCAGGCGGTGGCCCTCACTGACATCATCAAGCAACGTTTTGAGCTCATGGAGGTCTAATGTCATGGTTCTAATTATAAATTATAATGGTGCAAAACCATGAATGTTTACCCTCGCTGTGGTGCAGACCATCATTTTATCAGGAATCGGAAATCATCGATGATATGAGTTTTGCACATACTTTCTTCTGGTAGAAAAACTAAACATCAATTATTACTATCCGGAGTGGGTTTGATTAGTAATATTGACGATGAATGGGAAGAGGAAGTAGGTGCATCTGAAAAGGCCGGTCCGGATGATGAAATTATCCGGGTTCGCCTGCCTAAAAAATCCAATAATGAGCAGTTTGCAATTGCGGAGCTGATGATGGGCGCAAATCACATCAGGGTCCGGTGCTCTGATGGGGTTACCCGTCTTGGCAGAATTAAAGGGAAGATGAAAAAACGAGCCTGGATACGGGAGGGTGATATTATCATCATCGTGCCCTGGAGTTTTCAGGACGACAAATGCGACATAACCTACCGGTACACTCCCCCTCAGCGGGATTGGCTCCGTCGGAATAATTATCTGTAATTATTCTTATTTCTCCTCCCTTTTCTTAACCAGAATATTCAGGCAGAGTTCTTTTCCTTGTGCTGATCCCCCCGTATGAGTGATTAATTATGGGGTGAGGGATAATTGCGAATTATCTGCAGATATATCCTGTTAATTTTGCTATTCCGGGGGTATTTTCTCACCATGCCTGCATAAAGACGTGGTTAATTCACCAGCCCATGCAGTGCAAAATCTTTTAGTTATATCCATACATCCATATCATGATGATTTCTGTCCTTTGTGTGGACGATGAGCCAAATATGCTCTACTTATCAAAGACATTTCTCGAGAAAACCGGGGAATTTGTCGTTGATACGGCATCATCTGCACAAGAGGCACTCACGCGCTTACAACAAACCGAGTATGATATCATCGTCTCTGATTATATCATGCCGGTGTTATCCGGTTTGGATTTCCTGCGCATACTCAGAAAACAAGGAAATCACATTCCATTTATCCTGGTATCCTGTCGTGGGCAGGAGATGGAGATTGTAGAGGCGATTAATGATGGATTGTCCGGATATCTTACCAAAGAAGGTGATCCTGCCTATAATTTTGCCATGCTCTCTCATCGGATCAATCAGGTCGTGTCCCTGAAGAGATCTGAAGAGGGATGGAAAGAGAGTGAAGAGCGGTTCCGGTTTTTATTTACTCACATGGCCGAAGGGGTTGCTCTCTTCACGCTCATAAGGGATGAGAACGGGAATCCGGTTGATTTCAGGTTTGAAGATGTAAACCTCCGGTATGAGGAGATATTCAATTATACAGCTGATATGGTCAGGGGGAGATGTATATCAGATATTATCGGATACGTCCCCTGCCTTCTGGCATGCAGTTCGGTGGTTGAATCAAAAACCCCAATCTTCTTTGAAAAATTTCTCAAAAGGCCTTCAAAATATTTTTCCATATCCGTATCTCCCTGGCTTGAAACTGGTTTTGCGATGATATTTTCAGATATCACCCGGAGAGTAAAGGCTGAAGAGCAGCTGAGAGAGACGAGTGAATACCTCCAGAAACTTATCACCCATGCGGGGACACCGATCATCGTCTGGGATAAGGAAGGGAACATCACCCAGGTAAATCGGGCATTTGAGGATCTTACCGGGTATGCCCAGGATGACCTGATTGGCAGGACCATCCGGTGCATTCTCCCCGAAGATGATACCGAACGGTTGTTTTCAATCATCCATCTCACCAGCCTTGGCATGCATCTTGAATCAACCGAGATACCGGTCAGGATTAAAACCGGAGATATCAGGATACTGAAGTGGAATTCCGCAAATATTAAAGATAATCAAGGATCACTCCGGGCAACCATCGCTCTTGGAGTCGATATCACCAGGGAGAAAGAACTTGAAGAGGAGAATGCAACCGCAGTCTTCCAGCTCAAACGAAACCTTGCAGAGCTTGCAATCCTCAACGACGGGATTAGAAACCCGCTTGCGGTAATTCTGGCCTGCGCAGAGTTTCAGGATGAGACATCCTACCCCCGGATCACGCACCAGGTCTGGGAGATAGATAAGATGATTGACCAGCTGGACAGCCGGTGGATAGAATCAGAAAAGATCCTGAAATTTCTTGAAAAGCATTATCGTATCGGGTATACCGGCAAATCCGGAAAATACTCCGAGAGTTCAGATATTGATCAGGTATCAGGGTAAGATCTCTCCCTTCTTATGATGAATGCCACAACCTTTAATCATCGTATACGCGAGAACTTCCATCAGATATGATCTCTGTGCTTTTTGTCGATGATGAACCGGTCCTGGTAGATATTGGGCGTCTGTTTCTTAAACGGGCAGGAGATTTTTCGGTAACCGGGGTTCTGTCAGGGCAGGAGGCAGTCAGACTTCTGCAGGAGAACACCTATGATGTGATCATCTCCGACTACCAGATGCCGGGAATGAATGGTATTGAGCTCCTCCGTTTTGTGAGAAAACAGTGTGGTGATATCCCATTCATCCTCTTTACCGGCCGCGGTGATGAGGCAATTGCTGGGGATGCGGTCAACACCGGAGTGGACTTTTATGTCCAGAAAGGAGGCGACCCAAAGCTTCAGTTTGCAGATATTGCCCATAAGATAGAGACTGCAGTTGAGCGGAGACGGGCACTTCAGGCAATAAAAGCATCAGAGCAGCGGTTCCATGACATCATCAATTTTCTCCCGGACGCAACCTTTGCCATCAATACTGAGGGGATCATCATCGCCTGGAACCGGGAGATTGAGCGGATAACCGGTACCCGTGCTGAAGACATGATCGGGAGGGGTGCATATTCCCATGCAGTCCCGTTTTACGGATCACGACGGCCCATGATCATTGATCTCCTCCTTCGCCCTGATCCTGGTGTTGAAGCTTCCTATCCATCACTTCACCGGGAAAATTCCATCATCACCGCAGATGGAGTGTTGTATATCGCCGGAAGGAAACACTTTTTCCTGGCCAGAGCATCTTTCCTGTATGATCAGCATGGGAAAATAGCCGGAGCAATAGAGAGTCTTCGGGATATTACCCCTCAGAAAGAGTCAGAAGAAAAGCTGATCAGAATTATTCAGCATCTGCCGGTAGGTCTGCAGCTATTCAGGATAGAGGCCGATGGACGACTGGTCTGTCATGGTGGCAATCCGGCTGCTGAAGAGATGACTGGGATGAGCGGGAGATGTGCCCCTGGAAAAGTGATTGAAGAGGTTTTTCCAGATGATGAAGGCCGGAAGATATGTATCATTTGCAGGAAGATTGCCATGGAAGGCGGTCGGGACTCCATAGACAATGTCCCCCTTTCAGCTGACGGATGTGTAAAACACTATAATATCAGGATGTTTCAGACCGACCCTGGAGAAGTTGCTGTACTCTATATCTGAAAATCCGGTATGAATGAAGAGGAAAGTGATTATAGGTACCAAAACATATGAGATACATTATGGGCCAGTCAAGAAAATACGAGTTCAAATGGGAGCTTTTAGGAGATATAGAGAAGGGCAGACCGAATCTTGGGAACACTACCCGGCTTGAGATCTACCGGCTCATGCAATATACGCTCCGTGATGTGCTTGAGCAGCGGTACGGTGATGCTGAAGCAGACAAAATATTCAGGGAAGCCGGACGGTTATCTGGAAGGGAGTATTATCACCACCTGCTTTCCGGATGCACGGGGATGCATGATTTCATCAGGAAATTCCAGGAATCACTCCGGGAGCTGGGTATCGGAATTCTCCGGGTTGAGGAGGCAGATGAGCTGAGTGGCAGTTTTACCCTCACCGTCGCGGAGGATCTTGACTGTTCAGGGCTTCCTGAGCTGAATTATCCGGTATGTACCTTTGACGAAGGGTTTATCCGGGGTATTCTTGAGGAGATGACCGGATCCGAATACGAGGTCAGAGAGGTTGACTGCTGGTGCACCGGAGATAGGACCTGCCGGTTTGAAGCCAATGTCCGCAGTTCCTGACAGGTTTTCCATGACTGAGAATTCAGGTCAGGATGCACTGACCCTGATCGAAGATATGATTGAGAAAGGGGGAGATATTCCAAAAGATCTCCCCGGTTCTTTGGAGGAACAGGAGAAACTCAAACGAATTCTTGGAAAGATACATGAGATGCATTCTTTTATCTCCCGTATGTCTGAAGGGGATCTGGACGCAAAGCTCTCTTTTCGGGGCTATATCGCGGGTCCCTTGAAGGCTCTTCAGTCATCACTCCGCCACCTTACCTGGCAGGCAAAGATGATTGCAGAGGGGGATCTCTCTCAAAGGGTTGATTTCATGGGAGATTTCTCTCTTTCCTTTAACCGGATGGTAGCAAATCTTGCTGATAACCGGGACCAGCTGATCAGCCGGAAGGAAGAGCTCGAACGGTCATATGCTGCCCTCTCCCAGGCAAATAACAAGCTCAATATCCTCTCTTCCATTACAAGGCATGATATTCTCAATCATGTGATGGTGATTGTGAATTACTGTTTCCTGCTCAAGGAAGTGATTACAGATCCGAAGCTGAAGAAACAACTAGAGGCGATTGAGTTCAGCGGGAAGGAGATCCAGCATCTGATCGAGTTTACGAGGAGTTACCAGGATCTCGGGGTTCTTGAACCTATGTGGCAGCGTATCCCGGTAATTTTTACAAATCCTACCATATCAGGTCTTGTAAAGGATATCTCCGTGCAACTCCCGGACCAGTGTTATGAGATATTTGCCGACCAGATGCTGGTCAAGGTGATGTATAACCTTGTGGAGAACTCGATCCGTCATGGTGGCGGAGTGACTGAAATCCGGATCTCCTATGTGGATGAACAGTCTCTTCTCCGGATTATCTACGAGGACAATGGATCCGGGATCTCAGCAGATGAGAAAGAGAAGGTCTTCAAACGGGGATATGGAAAGAATACCGGTCTTGGTCTCTTCCTTATCAGGGAGATCCTCTCTATCACCGATATCAGTATAAAAGAGACCGGGACACCGGGTAAAGGGGTCAGATTTGAGATGACTGTGCCGGAGAAGTATTTCAGGAGATGTTGATCCTGAGCTACTCCTGCCGAATTGTGATAATTCCCGGAAAGAAGATCAGCGATGCCGAGTTTATGCAGTACCGCATCCCCGTGGGTGGTGGCCCGTCATCAAAGACATGCCCCAGGTGAGCATCACAAAGACCACAGAGAACTTCGGTTCTTTCCATTCCATAACCTGAGTCCTTCCTGGTCCTGATGTTCATGGCTGACACCGGTCCTGAAAAACTCGGCCACCCGGTCCCTGAATCAAATTTATCCACTGACGAGAAGAGGTCTGTCCCACAACAGGCACACCGGTAGAGACCGGCTATCTTGGTTGCGTAAAATGCCCCGGTGAACGCCGGTTCTGTCCCTCCTTTCCTCGCAACATCAAAGACGGGTTTATCAAGTATTTGGCTCCATTCTTCGTCGGTTCTGATGACCTTTTTGAGTTCCCGAACGGTTCCGGTGTCAGCATGATAGATAGGGATGAGGTCAGAAGATGGCATATGATGTAATAGGGTGATAAAATGGATAAAATGATATTATCTGAAGTCCATCGGAGCCGCGGTCATTTGTATGTTAATAAGAAAGAACGGGGGTTTCAGACCAAAATTTACATCTCCCCTGAATATCTCTCAACCATTTTTCCCGTCACCTGGTACCATCTCTGCCAAAAATCACTCACCATGATAACAGATATTTCACGACCGGTATGCATCGAATCGATATTCCATCATGTTCGATAACATCTTCATAATCGTTCGTAAGCAAAATGGATTCAGGATTATCATCTCCCTGAAGCGGTATGATAAACCTGGCTAATTCACGTGAAGGTATCTCCCTGACTGAAATGTCATCATACCAGACCTGAATCCGCCGCCTGATATGCATCCCTTCTTTTACGATGAAATCTATCTCGTTTCCATTTTTCGAGAAGTACACTTCCTCATACTGTTGCCTGAGAAAACAGGCGATGACATTTTCGACCTGCCATCCGGTGTCTTCGGAAAATGAGAATGCAACCCGATTACGAAGTCCATTGTCGATTGCATAAGGTTTGAATCCTGATCGCATGGAATGTTTTAATGAATACGAGAAGCTGGTTATCTGAAAGAGTAGGTAACTTTCCAAAAGTGCAGAGATATATGATTCTGTTTTATCCTGTGATATGGAAAAATTCTTTTTTAGTTTAGAGATATTTGTGGGCCGTGCTACCTGTGTCAGCAGATAGACCGCGAGATTTCGAAGACTTGTCACATCCCGGATCTCATACCTGGATACGATGTCCCGATAGAGTATATCGTCAAAGTAACTCTTCAGGAGGATCTTCTTCTCATTCTCCGTTTTTTTGAGTGTCACTTCTGGAAAGCCACCATACATGAGATATTCATGGAATAAATTTCGTATTGTGGTTTTTTTATTGAAATAATCCAGTTCTGTTCGAACATCCACATCGTTGAACCGTAGATATTCGATAAATGAAAGGGGGAAGACCTCAAAAGTGACGTTCCTCCCGGTTAGTTTCGTTCCGATCTCACGGGAAAGGATGGATGCTGAAGAGCCGGTTACAAAAAACTTGATGTCTTCTGTATCCTGCCTCCCCCGAACCCATGATTCCCAGTCGGTCACCTGTTGTATCTCATCAAGAAAAACCCAGCATTTCCCTTCCGGATATACCCTTTCCCGATACGTCCGATAGATATCTTCGAGAAGGGTGATGGAATACTCTGAAGCAAAGAGTGGCTCTTCCAGATTAACCCGGAGGACAGCAGTAGGAAGGATCCCTGTTTTTAAGAGCTCCTGAATAACCTGGTTCATGAGTGTGGATTTTCCGGAGTGACGTATTCCTTTCAGAACCAGTACTTCTTTGGATTGAACTTGTGCACAGCAGGCAGGGAGCAGATCCCTGGGAATGCCCGCATCAATAGCCCCTGATATCCAGAACGGGTTATATGCAGATAATATTTCAAGGATTTTTGATGAGTTCACGAAGGTCACCGATATATCGGTTAAGTATTTGGGTTACCTCCCGATTATCTCTTCATACACTTTGTCAATCATATACTTCGTAACCTGCTCTTTGAACTCCTCACTCTCAAAAAATTTATTCACGATCTTCTCGTTATTCTCCATTTCTTTCTGGCATCTGAAATTACATTCCTGACTGCCTGCAGCAGGTGATACCGGGGAAAGATGATTCGTTCGGTGACGTGTTTCTTCCCTTCCCTGGTCTTCTCCTCTTTCTGCAGGTGAATGAACCGGGCAAGGATGTCAAGCAGGCGTCCCGTGCCAGGATCTCTTCCCAGAGGTATGTGGTTTTGTAGTTGGTCCCGTTCGGGGGGTTTCCTTTTCATCCGTCGTTCCCTTTATTGAACGGGATGAACCGGGTATGAGGACCGTCAAGACGGGTTGTCATTCAGACTTCTTCCGGGTCGGCGGCGAAGTGAACAAAGGTCCTCTTCTTAAACTGGAATATGAGTTCTTATGGATCCCGGTCCTCCTGATACTGGTAGATGGCATCTGCGTAGGACTACCCGATCATGGGGTTTTTGAGTTCAATGGTGATGACAGGGATAGCATTGATGAGGATTGTAATGTCAAGGGAGTTCTCGTTCTTCTCCGAGTAATGGAGCTGGCGGATGATGGTGAGTCGGTTTGCTTCATAGAGCCGTGTGATATCGGCGTTTAAGGAACTCGCCGGTGCAAAGGAGGCTGTCCTGAATGTTCTTCCGTAACTTTTGAATTCCTGGCGGAGGACCTTCAGGCATCCGTCATAGTCAGAGTTCAGGGCCTTGGAGAGGTCATCGATGATCCGTGAGCCATTGTTCCGAGCTGAGATTCAAGGTAATTCCAGTCTTTGGGCTGGGTGTCTTTGATGAAGGCGATGACTTCTCCGGGGTCAAGGGCGAGGGAGCGGTCAAAGGTTTCCGGATCTCCTTTCTGGTATCCATGAGCGAGGAGATGGTCTTCGATTGCAGCTTCGAATGCTTTTTCGGTATATTGCCTGGAACTTATGTTTTTACCCTGATTCACCGGTTACGTTTGACAGTACATGAAAAGGGAGTTTCTGAGCATGAGGAAAAAGAGGGGTAGTCAGGGGTTGCGCATAACTCATCAAGATTCTCATTGAGGTAATTCCATCTTTTAATAGAAAATGAACATTTCAAAGAAAAAGCGATAATAAGCAGGCAATAGAAACCATAAGATTAGTCCGGGGAAGATGCGTCCAAACAACTAACCCGGACCAGAAAATTACAATGGTAGTACGATCACAAATCGTACATACCTTTCTCGTGTGGGCATGTGCCCGCTCGGGTCTGGTAGAAAAGAGTTTGTTAATCGCGGATATTATCATTATTGGTCAACATGTTGGCTTCTGGTAATATCTGCTTACCCTCTTTTTTACCCTCTTCTTCTGTCAGGGGTTCAAACCTGATGCTGAGATCTATGGGATTTGTTTTGAGAACTTTACGTGCTATGTATCTTTATTGATGGAATTTACTCGCAATTTGTTTCTACCACCGGGTTCCCATTCCCATCCTCTGCAACCAGATCAACGGGAGAAGTCCCCGGCTGATTGCTCCCGGGTTACGTTCTCAAGGGCCATCCCGATGGTCTCGCTTAGGATGTCGATATTCTCCTCAAGTCAGGTAGTAAAGTCAAGGGCTTCGTGTTTCCAGACCTCCCGGAGTGGGACTCTGGTGATACGACCTATCATGCGGTGGCCTCGAATACTTTCTCTGTATGTTGGATCATCTCACCCACCTGATTACCCGATTATTGTATCCTTTTTATCTCTCTCAGATATTCTTCGCTATCTCGACCGGAGATGGTTTTCCCCATAGCCTGCTCGATGATGGTGAGTAATTCTCCTGCCCGGTGTTCGATAAATCCGGCAAAATCATCAGATCGAATCTTTCCGGGATCGATCAGATGAGAAAGAAAAATCTCATCAAGGCGGTCAGGACTGATCTTCTCCTGTTTCTGGATTGACTCAATGTAGGTACTGGGCTTATACCCCCCGATAACCCGGTTTGTCCTGCTGGAAAGAGGGGCTTTGTTAATAACCGAGTTCCAGAGTTCCCGGCGGTATTTCTGTTTTTCACAGTATGCTTTTGGAAATATGTGGTGGATATCGATTGCCTGGTCAAAGTAGGTCTGGATGTCTACCGGATCCCCATTGACAAAGTCACAACCTCCTTTCTTCATAAGAAGGGCCATGAGTCCTTTGTATGCCGCACTAAGCCTACTCTGCAGCGTTAGGAGTCGAAGCGGGCTGAAATTTGCATCCCGAATTGTAGCCGGAATCTCTCCCCCGTTGAGCCAGGAGAGAACGCCGGTAATATCAAGGGCATACCTGGTTTCATTTGCACCGCCATAGAGTTCTCCAAGCACTCCACACCAGTACCATTGCATGATCTTCGACTTTATCGTATCATTCTGCAGTTTTTGTCCAAGAAATGCACAAATTGCAGATAAGGGGATCATCTGGGTCTGGTAAGGGATGGTCTTGATATCAAAGATCTTCTCTTTTGCCAGGAGTTGTGCTGCATCTTTCAGTCCTTTAATAATCAGGATTGAGTTCTCCTGGTATTCAGAAAGGGAGAGGTTGAGAACGTCCTTGCGTTTACAGCTGACAGCTGAATTTGTACTCTGTTGCTTCTGATAACTTGTCAGGAGGGTTATTGCGGTGAGGTAGGATGATTCGTCCACTCCTTTCAATGCGGGGATATCATACAGGGTTTTCTTTTTTGATTCCCAGTCGTCACGGAGATGGAAGTTGTCTGAAGCGAAGGTGGCCGTTAGGAGTTCAAAGACAGATAATGACACTCCCCCGGTGTTTACCGCCTCAAAGACCTGACACACCGCCTCTTTCGGGGTCTCCTTCGTCAGTCTGATGACCGGTACTTTGTACTGTTGGAACGGAAGCCAGATCTCCATATTAAACTGGTCAATGAGTTGAGTCTTTGTCTGCTCATGCTGGTGATGAAGTTTATACCCGTTTGTCCATTCCATATGAGCAGCTGGATCGAATATCGCTGGGAGTGGATACATTCCCTGCTCATATTCATGTTCCCGGGTGCTCAGGTCAAGATCAATCCTCCTGCCAAAATCACTTGTGAGTTTTTTCGTCTCCGGTATGGAGACAACCGCATCAAACCGGTCTTCTGTTGGATCCAGACATTTGGCGATATCAAGATAATAATAGCGGAATATCTCCTGTTTCTTTTCAGTCTGGGTTTTTACCGGCCCTTTCGAGAATAGGGAGAGGTACATGGAGGTGAGCCGTTGTTGTCCGTCTAGAACGAGGACTTCCGGTTGTTTGCCTTTCGCTTCGTCTGCTCCCTCAAAGTGTCGTGGGCGGAATCTGACGTTCTCGCCCACTGCCATCGTCATGACTGCACCGATAGGGAAGGAACGCGATACGCTGGCAATCAGGGAACGGATATGATTATCATCCCAGACCCAACCCCGCTGGAAATCAGGAAGCTGGGCTTTTCCGGTGTGAATGTGAGTAAGAAGTTCTAATAATGCGGGTTCTGCGGTTTCGAACGTGGATACGTGGGGTGTCATGATTGGGCCTCTGAACGAGTGGGTATGGTTTCACGGACATCGATCTTTGCGGTTACAGCGGCGGAGATGAGAGCGGAATGATATTCTTGGAGTAATACTTTTGATTCGAAAATTTTATTCTGAATTTTTGATAAATTTTGAATAAAGGTCTCGATTGTTTCAACAATTTTTATCTGTTCTTGGATAGGTGGCATAGGTATTACCCACGATAATATGTGCTCTTGAGAGATCTTTACCATTGATTGACTTGAACCTCTCGCGTCTCGAGTAATTTGATGCCGGCCAGATTTGCTTAACCAGTAAAAACTAACATATTTTTTATCCATTATTTTCTCATCACCAGTAATTCGATAAATCAAATCACAAAGAAGTAGTTTTTCTCGGATATCATGAATTACACAAGTATCACCGACTAAAGCAGGAGTATTATTGCATCACGGGGATTCACTCGATGAAAATGCGTAAGCATTGGGTTATTTATCTCTTTCCTTCTTCTCACAATGCCTGAATATCAGCCTCAATCTTCTTAAGATCACTCTCGATCTCCTCTAACGACCGGGGAGGCGTGTCCTCATAGAAATATCGATTAAAATTAATAACGTACCCAATCTTTGTCTTACTCTCATCAACCCATGCGTCCCGAACATGCGGCAACACCTCGGGCCATATTCAGGATACGTATCTATCTCACAGAACTTCTGGACGATCAGGTAGAGCCGGTTGTTCTTCTCAAGTTTTCCGTTGCGCTCCTCAAACCCGAAATGTTCAATGAAATCCTGAGCCTGATTTGAGAATCCCTTGATATTGTTGAGAAGATTTTTTCATACAATACTAAATCCCTCACCCCTTAGTCGGACTCTCGTAATTCCCGCGTCATCAATCCCGGGTCAGATCCTAATACCAGAATGAAACTCTGTCATACGTGTAATAAACTGAATAATATCACCTCTATCTCCAAATCAATCTCAATTATCCGATATACACGTCGCATAATTCAGGTTCACCATGGTGACCAAATAATTCATCCAAAAATCCCATTTCGGTATCTATTAATAGATGCCGGATGGATCTTGTTCCCCCATTAGGGATTGAAAATCGTAAAATCAACCCAAATGGAACTGTTCCAAAAAAGGAGCATGGTACAATGAATACGAAAAAACGAGATCTCTCCCTGATCTTCCGGGCACCGCTCTCAGAGGATCAGCTACAGGAAAAGAAAACCAGCTATAATCAGAAGAAGAATGAATCCCCCAACCATGAAAAAGCCGGCCAGCTCATCACAGATGGGGTTCTTTCTATCTTTCCTTTTGGACAGCAAAAAAGCCTCCTGTCCCAAAAAATCGCGACTCTTCCTACACAACATGGCCCCGGCGAGGGAAGAAAACCTGACCACCTGGACAAGGGCCTGCTTACAAGGGCTTTGAATAGTACGTTCAAATCTCCAGAAAGGATTTGCACCCGGATATGTACCTCTCTTGATCTCTTCGGATCGCATCCAAATCAGCACATTCACCAGGGCAGAGGGATGATCCATGTCTGATACCCCTGATTACTCAACCTGCCGGACAACCCCTCACGCAGCTCGCCGGCTTCTTCAGGAGCTGGGATATACCGCAGTCAGGGTCGTAACCCCAACCCTCCCGATTGACATCATTGCATGGAAAAACCGGCAGGAGATCCTCTTAATCAAGGTAAAATCCCTGAGACGCCCGCTCAAAAAAGATCGTCTCGTAAGCGAGATGAACCCGCTCTTTCAGATGGCAGCATCAGGCACCTGTCCGGGAACTATCCAGCTCTGGATCAGGCAGGCTGCCGTCTGGGACCGGTACCATGTCATGGCCGGTGGATTTGCAGCAATAAAGGAGGGAGTTCATGGCATTTGATCGGAGATCAGAGATCCTGCGAACCCTTCACCTCATCTCCTCCCCTGGCAGAGTGGTGGAAGTCAGAATTATTACGAACGACGGCATCGGTTCAGGATATTTCGACGACTTTGAAAAACTCGCTGATCAGGTCTGTATCCTGGACGACAACCCTCAGATCCGGGGTATTTACATCACCTTAAACGAAGTAAACCCGGCACTCCTTGCCAGGCGTGCGAACCGGATCATAATACGGCTCTCAAAAAAAGATGCCACAACCGCCGACAAAGACATCATAAGAAGGCACTGGTTCCCTATTGACATCGATCCGGTCCGCCCCTCCGGTGTCTCATCATCAGACGAGGAACACCGGTATGCTCTTGCAAAGGCTAAGGAGATATCTGCATATCTTCATTCAGTCGGGTGGCCTGAACCGATCATCGCCGATTCAGGAAACGGAGCTCATCTTTTATACCGAATCGATCTCCCCAATGATGATGCTGCGACAGATATTATCAAGAAATCTCTGAATGCACTCTCTGCCCGGTTCTCTGATGATATCTGCACCATCGATACCGCGAACTACAATGCTGCCCGGATATGGAAACTCTACGGCACCATGACACGGAAAGGGGATAACACCCCACCCCGTTCACACCGGGTCGCTTTCCTGACAGAAGAATCATCATCCCTGTCACTGACCGGTTGTGACCATCTTGCAACCCTAGCCTCCCTGTACCCGTCCGAACCAGGACACCAACCATCAGAGAAGTGCCTCTCAAAATGCCAGAATGATACCCCGGTTGACCTTGCCACCTGGCTTTCCAGGCATGAGATCGGATACATGCAGAAACCATACGGAAACGGCACCCTCTTTATCCTTGATCAGTGCCCGTTCTCCGATGCTCACCAGGACGGGGCATATGCCATACAATTTGAATCAGGAGCCATCTTTGCCGGATGTCATCACAATAGTTGTGGCGGTGGAATGCAGCGGTGGAAAGACCTGAAACAGAAATATGAAGGCAAACCTGATTTAGAAGACCGGCTTTCAAGGATGCATAAAGACAATGCCCGGAGACGGTATCGTGCTGAACAGGACGGTCTGACAATGCAGAGATCAGAGAGGCCTGATGGAGCAGACCCAGCTGATCCTGGACTATCAGAGATATCCAATCTTTCCATGCCCCGTCACCAGAAGAAGAAGCCCAAAAAATCAGGCATACAACAAGAAACTCCCACTGGCTCTGATAATGAGGAAAGCCCGGAAATAACCCGTAAAGCAGAAGAGATCCTCAGAAAAGGAAATCCGGTCCGGTATATGCGTGATACCTTTGCTCTGGATCATGTCGGGGATCAGGTTGTTGCAGAATGCCTCATCCTCTCACTCGCCTCCCGGATAGTCATCAACTCAAAAGGACTTCATGTCTCAATCACCGGAGATTCAGGAAAAGGAAAATCGCATGCCATCGACACCATGCTGGCCCAGGTTCCTGAAGAGTTCCGTTTATCAGGCCGGATAAGTGACAAGGCGCTCTTTTATTCACAGGATTTAAAACCAGGGACCGTCATCGCCCTTGATGATGTCTCCCTCTCTGAGCAGATGCAGGAGATCTTAAAAGGAGTCATCACCTCGTTTCTTAAGCCCTTCAGGTACCGGACCGTCACAAAAGACAGAAACGGAATCACCTGTACCATCCCCGAGCGATGTGTCTGGTGGGTCGCAAAGGTTGAAGGAGTCGGAGATGATCAGATCTTCAACCGGATGCTCACCGTCTGGATAGACGACAGTGAAGAGCAGGATAAGAAAGTGCTGGAACGGACACTTCGGGAGGCGGCTCAGATACCGACCGCAGTCTCATCGGTCAGGGAAGAGATCCTGGTAATCAGGCAGATGTGGCGGATGGTTGAGGAAACCTTTGTTATCATCCCCTATGCAGAACAGATAGAGTTTCAGTCTGCAGCAAACCGGCGAAATCCTGACATGCTCCTTGATCTCATCAAGACAAATGCCGCTCTCATGCAGTTTCAGCGGGAGAGAAGAACCATTGAGGGAACGGAGTACATCATCGCAACCCTGGATGATTTCAACCAGGCCGTCAGACTATACAATGCCCTGAACGGAGACACCGGCGGGCAGATAACAAAGCTTACCCGCAATGAAGCATCCCTCATTGATGCCATCCGGACGTTAAACCAGGAAGAGCTCACCGTCCTTGACATCCAGCGGGTGACCGGATGGACCAATTCTGCCATATCAAAACTTCTGAACGGGTATGCATCACGGGGACACCTGTATTCAGGCCTCCTGCAGAAATGTCCGGCTCTCTCATTCTATGATCGGTCGGTCACTGTTGGAGATGTCGGCAAGACCACCCACCGGAGAAGTAAGGTGTACGTCTGGGACAACTCCCTGTATCTCGCTTGGGTGAAGGGTGGAGCAGTATCACTACGCCAGCAGGATGAAGACCACCATGATACCACCACTCCGCCCGATGATCCAGAGGATGATTTCAGAAATTTTTCTGCAGAGAGCAACCGGTTTTCTGCACCTGCAGAAAATGAACGGACTTCAGATCTCTCTCAGAATAGTACATGTACACATATACTTAGAGATAGAGAATCATTTTCTGAAACAGGCACATTCACAGAAGAGGCTGCAGATGTCAGGATCAGCACTGGTAATCATGAGTGTGAATCCCTGTGTCCGGACCGGGCTGCAGAAAACGAATCCCTGCTTTCATCAAATCAACCCTCTTTATCCAATCAGGGCAACCAAAACGGGCGGATCACTGCAGAAAATAGCAGAAAACATGCAGAAAAGATTGCTGCAACCATCAAACCGGATGACTACCTCCGCATCGAAGGGTGGCCGGAGAAAAGACCCTGTCATCTCTGTGGACGATCCTATGTCCAGTACCGGAAACGGTCTCTTAAGGAGAATGAAGAGCCAGCATTTCTCTGTGCAGATTGTTACAACAAAGCGGTCAGCAGATATGTTGCATCCATTATACCCCTTCCCGGTCTCATCAGCACTGATCAGATGGTCAGACTGAATGCCGGTGCAGGAAAGTGTCATGTCTGTAATACAAACCCGCTGGTCTGGTATGATCATGCATCCCATCTTGGCCTCTGTGATGCCTGTTATCTTCGGGAGCAGTCGAAAAAGTCTGAAGGAGGTAGTTCATGTACCCCATGAACCGGCCATCCACCGGGATCTGTTCCATGAAAGGATGTCCGCACCTCCTCTGGGAACGGTATCTGATACGGGGAGATCCACAAAAGCCGGCACGACGAAGAATCTGTGAACTGGCCGGACACACCCCCTCATATCTTGACCGGTGCCCCCTCGAGAACGGGGGGAAGATATGAACCCGTTTCCAGTCAGGACGGTCCGAACGACCCGGAAAGCTCCCTTTGAGCGGTGTGGGAGAATGTTCCTGGATGGTGATCTCCTCCGGATAGGTATTGATGGCAAGGGATGCTCTGCCATTAGCATCGATGAAACATGGGTAGTCCTGCTTGGCCTCGGAGAAAGTCCGGTCACTGGCCCTGATGGTGAGATCTCCGGTTCTGCATGGCTGTCAGAGAGTGGAAAGGGGTTTTACTTTGTCATCGGAAGCAGCGTGTACTCGACCCCGGTCCAGCGGGTAAAGATGGTCCTCTCTGGAAAACACAAAAAAGCACCCGTGTTTGAGAAAATTCCCATAACCGGATGTGAAGAGTTTCCCTCCCAGTCAACACCTGTGCCTGATCGGATGGAATCATAAGGAGACAGGGCTGATCCTCCTCTTTCCGATAATTTTTCAGATGCAGATCCCGACTGATGATACCAGGACTGTTGTATGTTCACCGAAATGTTTCTCTCCATGGGTATTCTCTAAATCAAAGCGTAATTACTGCTCAAATACGACAATCGTCTGCTTTCTTTTATCTCTGCCCTTTCAACCTGATAGTGCCGGAGTGCACACGGCAGGGGAATCGAACATGGCAGATTTTGTCTCAAAATCAGTAGTGAAAAGTGCAGAGCGGGAACTCGCAACCCCTCTTGCAGGAAAGGCAGTCTTAAACACCATCGTCGGAAATATTCTCGCCGACAATCCATGGGGATGCACTCCCTATACATCAGGGGGAGAGACATTTCCGGCAGTGGCAAAGAGCTCTGAATACTATTCAGGGACAGTCATTTATGAAAATAACGATGGAAAGCAGGTCGGAAGGATATCGGTCCGGTCACCGGCATCAGGTGCCTTTGACACCATCATCGCAACCATTCTGGCAGACAATACAATCGAGACCGCCATGGGTGGAACACCATCACATGATAGCTCTGAAGATGGCTATAGTATCACGCTCAAATGTCATGCAGCAAACGGAGAACTCTACAATGTCACTTTTAAGCGGGACAAAGTGAGCATCTCAAGTTATGAATCTGACAGCATCCTGACTACCGTCGAGACCTGGGCAGATACGGTCAGTGAACTGGCCTGATACCCCATTTTTTGGAGATCGGATGAACAAGGTTCTGGTCACTCTGGGAGTATTGTTCCTCGTCATACCCTGTGGACTGACACAAGCGGATTCTATCTCATCATCAATCGTCTGTTCAGGAGCAACCTGGGTCTCGTCTTCGGTGATCAGTGATGCCCGGTCGTATGCAACATCCCTGTTTACTTCCGACCTCGCAGTGGTAAACCGCACCCTCAATATCGGAGAGGCGATAACTGCACTCGTATCCGGCAGATCAACCGGGCCGATGGGGATAGATGAGTATACCGGTCAGGCACACAATCAGACCACACGGGATCCCACCTGCCTGTTTACTGATCTGAATCAAAAACCCGGTCGTCAGGATGATATCTCAACGCATGGCCTCTTTATCAGTGGTGATTATCTCTCACACCGGATCCTGTCCGATAAAACGGTTGCAGGTTCAGTCGTAAACGGAAGCGGGATCCTTCTTTTGAAGGCTCATTCGGATGATGAAAACCGCACGGTTTCACATGCTTCAGATATTGCAGGGTCTATGAATGTTACCGAGGAGATTGTCTTCGGGGAGGAAGCGTATGATTGAATTGGTTCTGGCTGCAGAATGTGCAATTACATCGATAATCAATGTCCTATGTACTGTCCTGCTCTGGATGAAGTGTGCAGATCAGGCAGGGATCATCTCACTGGTCAGGACTGATGAGGATGGGAATGTAACCGTCAGGTATCCTTTCCTTTCACGGGGGAAGTAAGATGCATTGGGCAGATACCCATCCCCCCGGATATTTCCGGGCAGAGAGGGACTGGCTCTCTCCTCCTGACGATGGGGATGATGATTACCAGGAGGTGATGGATTTTGAGACAATAGCAGGCTGATGAACCAGGTTATCCGGTTAGGTGGTATTGTCTGAAGTTCATCTTTCGGCTATCTTCACACCCGGCCCATTTTTCCATCATCATTTCAGAATGTTCATGCTTTTCTGTCGCATACCTGTTTTTATACGATTCTATGAATACATCTGTCCCTGCAGGCCCGGATCCAAAAGAGAACGGTGCAATATTTTTAGGTTGGCTCAAAAAACGTGGCGGATTACGCGGTGTGGTGGATTGTGAGCGAAAATGTAAAGAGAACGGATTTGAAGCAAAACGGTTTATAAAAGACATGGGGGGAAGAAAGAATTGCCCTCTATCTGTCACGGGGAAACAAGGTCATTGTATTGAAGGATAAGGTTTGGGCTGATCAATGGATGATACACTATGATCTTGAAGTGCCACATCACAGGCATTGGATTGATCTGTAAAAATTATTATTAATTGAGATCATTTTTTTACACTTCCTTCTCCAATGATATTCAAAGGTGGTGTCATGTGATACCAATTACTCAGGAGGGGATGAATACCATGTCAGAGAGAACATTGCCGGAATTACCCGAAAATCTTGAGGAATTTTTGGACATCCCATATGGGGGGTTATTTGGGAATTCAGCGCTGGCACAGATTGTTGAAGAGATTGTTGCCGATCCAACCATCCATTATCGCCCGAAATATCTTGAAGAGTTAACGGGAAGAAAACCAAAGACGGTAAGAGATGCGTTACAAAAACTGGTCCAACTCGGGTTAATAGAGAATGTGTCAAAAGATTCTCACCATCCGGTATATCGGGTAGTGGTAGAGTCGAAAAAGTTCATAGCATTATCACTCCTGGCATATGCACTGCTGGATGACCGGGATAAAACCCGGTGTATGGACACTGCAATCCTGGATTATTATCATAAAAACCTGGAGAACCAGGATAAACCATTGGCACATGCAACAGCATCTCCTGAAATGTGGGGAATTACGGCAGACGGTAAACCACATAAACACGGGTTTGTAGTTGCAGAAGGAGTGTAGCATTGATGAAAACAAGTGAGAAAAATAATCCCGGGACTCTTGATCTTCATGAATTATATGCATATAAACCGGAAGATCTGAGTCTGGATATTACCCATACCTCATACTCAAACATGGCATATGTTCAGGTCTCTTATCGGGATGTGTCAATTGATTTTCTTGAAATGCCTGGAGTAAGAAGTGAAGGTAAAAATATTGTCAAAGGGTCAAGGGTATATATGTCTCATGCAGCGGCTCAGAAATTAGCCGAATCATTATCCAAACTCCTTGATAAAGTTCATTCAGACGGTGAGATGGAAACATATACTCCGGTTTCAGATCATACTCAATCAAATAGTCCAGCAACTAAAAAATCAAAATAAATCGGTATAATACGTTATCATAGGATCAAAGGCTTCATTTTTAGCATTTTCCAATCATTGTTCCCTCCCTTCACCTTTCTTCCCTCGAATCCCGACGAGAAGAGCCTATTATAAATTTTTATTTTTCATTTTTCACAAAATATTTATTAAGAATTATAAATATATGGACATCTGTTATTCTACATAACGGGGGGCTTTTCTATGACATACAAAACCGTACGTGATACACCATATCTCATACTGCTTATTCTGGGCATATTCCTTCTTTGTCCATGCATTGCGGCTGGTTCAGAGATCATCTCACCGGTCGTATTTGAATCCGGATATCACAATATGACTGAAGATAGGAGTGGAGTATCGGCAAATGAGACAATTCAGGCTGATTCACTCACGCCGCCGGTCGCCTTATTCTCATTAAGTCAGTCAACCGGCCCGGTTCCTCTGACCGTTCAGTTTACCGATCATTCCACCGGAAACCCGACACTCTGGGGATGGTACTTCGGTGATGGCGGAACCTCCAATGAACAGAACCCTGAACATACCTATTCTGCACCGGGGGTGTATCCGGTCGGTTTCCTCGTCTCCAACAGTGCCGGATATAATAAGACATTTGTTCCCGGGCTGATACAGGCACAAAACCCACTTCCAACTCCTGCTCCGGTCCCGACACCGGGCACCTATCCGCCGGCTGCATCATTCATAGGATCACCAACTACCGGATCGGTCCCACTCACGGTTCTCTTCATCGATACCTCTGCAGACAAACCTACATCATGGGCATGGTACTTCGGTGATGGCAGTTATTCACCCCGGCAGCATCCCTATCATACCTACACCCGTCCGGGGATATATCCGGTATCACTCACCGCTTCGAATGCAGGAGGATCTGATACCTTCATCGCAGAGAGTTATATCGTTGCATCCACCCCGGTCCCGACCCCGACACCACGACCAACGATTAGGCCGCCTTGTCCTCTCGTCCTCTCTCAGTCAGCAGCAGTGACTGATCCGGCCTTACCGGTTGCGAAGTTCAGTGCAGAGATCATTGACGCATCTGATATCACCATTATACAGTTTCTTGATGAATCTCTCGGAGATCCTACCTTCCGTCTCTGGTACTTCGATGATGGCAGCTATTCAACTGATATGAATCCGGTCTATACCTATACGAGGCCGGGAACATACCAGGTATCCCTGATGGTCGTCAATGATGCCGGTTCCAGTTCGGTTTCAGGAAAGGTTGAGGTAGGGAATAAGATCGGTACAGGGGGTACCGGAAATCTGACTCGAACTCCCTTTTTGAAAACCACTCCTCTCTCACCAGAGTTTGCAGAGATAGTTGCACAGGATCCAAAATCCTGGGCCTGGTTCTTTGAAGAATGGAATACATCAGCAGGGAATGTCCCTCACATAAATCTGACTCCCGGTGGGGTATCTCAATCTGGGGATTTCGGGAAACATGCAGAAGAGAGTATGGCTCTCAAAGAGGGGATAATCAAGGCTGGCTTTGGTGGATTGTAAAGAGTGGGAATGAGGTAATCCAGCGTGTGATAGGTAAAAAAATCTCGCTTCCGGATTTTAATTTTGAATATCGTTCGTCAGCAGGACCCAACGGGAAAAAGATAGTGCCCGACTCCTGAAGCCGGGTCCTGTTGTCGCATACAGGGGGCAAAAGTGAAATTTTCTGAAGAATGAAAGGATTTTTCGCAACCCCCATTCAGATCGTCATATTAGTTAATATGGGTATACACATGTAATTGTTTACTGTTCTTATAAGAGTGAATGAGCAGGTGACCGGTTAAAATTCCCTGAAAGAACATCCTAGAGAGACGTACTGTGATGTAATCGAGAGGCTGATAAATATGACTGTCGATGATGAACCCCTCTCTGATGAAACCTTGAAAGGAATTGAGGAAGGTTTAGCAGACCTCGAAGCAGGAAGAGTGAGACCCCTCATGGATATTGCTAAAGAAATGGGTATTTGATGAGTTATACCGTCCTCTTTTCAAACAGACCCAAGAGATCAACCGGAATATTGAGAGATCAAAACTAGCCAATAAAGCTATCATGGCTGTTGCAAACGAGATAAAGAATGGTAATATCAATGCAACCATCAATACCTCGGAGCACGAAGGGGAATTTTTCGTAACGGTCCAGAGTGTCAATGATCTAATCAGAGCCTTTGTTCATCCTCTTCAGGAGGCCATGAATATTGTCAATAAGTATGCTACCGGTAATTTTACCGCCCGATATGATACGAAGGCGCAGGTGAAGGGTGACTTTGAAAAATTCAAGATTGCCCTGGATAACAGTGGAATGAGTGTATCTGACGCAATCAACGGCGTTAAGGGAGAGGTTGAGACATTACAGGCGTTGATGGAAGAGACCAATGCCAGTGCAACCGAGGTCTCCAGTACAACCACTATGCTTGCACAGAACTCCTCATCGGTAAGCGGGCTTGCAGAGCGGAGCAGCAGGAGTATTACTCAGGTCCTCTCGGCCATGGATGATCTCTCAAAAGCAGTCGGAGCTGTTGCCGCTGCTGCAGAGGAGGCATCAGGAAAAGCCATGGAGACTGTGCAGTTATCAGAAAAAGGGCTGAAACTTGCAGGAGAAGCCGAGCGAGGAATGAATGGAATCATGGTCTCATTTGAAGATACGGGGAGCAATATACAGGACATCAATAACCAGATGGAAGAGATAGGAAAGATAGTAGGCATTATCACCGGGATTTCAGAGCAGACCGGTCTTCTCGCACTGAATGCGGCCATTGAAGCAGCCCGGGCTGGAGAAGCCGGATTGGGATTTGCAGTCGTAGCTGATGAGGTCAAATCACTTGCACAGGAGTCACAAAAGTCAGCAGAAAATATTGCCACTATTATAGGAAACCTCCAGAAAAAGTCACAGATCGTTTCAGATTCCATGACAAAATCACTGCATGAGGTGAAATCAGGGAACGAGGCAGTCAGGGAGACATTACGAGTGTTTAATGAGATTGTAGCCGCTATTAATCTCATTTATGAACAACTGGCAGAAGGAGCCAGTGCCTCAGAGGAACAGGCTGCAACAGTGCAGGAGATAACCGCAATTGTCAATGAGATTGAAAACATGGTTCGGCAAACCGCAAAAGAAGCGGTGGATTCTGCTGCAGCAACAGAAGAAGTAACCGCCTCAATAGATCAGATATCCAGGGCAATTTCAGAAGCAACTCTAGCAATTCAACGAATAGCAACCGGGATGGGACACTTTACAGTGGCATAAAAATAAACTGATATAAGAACTAAGAAAAATTGAGTATATTGATACATGGTTGCATTGTCGCACAGTTGTGATCTGTTCCTGACTGGATATGAGGCTCTGCCGAATGGCATCGTCATAACCGATCCAAATCTCTTATTATTGTTTTTTAATCAATCATTCCGGGAGATGTTCCATCTGGATGATAGTTACCTTAATAATCATCTTATTGAATTATTGCCAAAATTTATTGACCTGAATATCGAACCAGAGTCGTTCCTTGAACTGGTAGAAAGGATCAAAGATAATCCGCATCTTGAGTTCTCTCAAAAATTCTCATGTCTTACAGGAGATAAATGGCTGGAAACAAAATCTCTTCTAGGCAAAAATGATGAAATAATGGGAAGAATCTGGATAATATCAGATATTTCCAAAAATATTCAAACCACTGCAACTTTAGAAGATGAAGAGGGATTATTTAAAACAATTTTCAATCTCGCACCGGAAGGCATTGCTATTAGTGATCTAACCAACGGCCAGTTTTTTGAAGTAAATAAGCAATTTACAGATCACTGGGGGTATACAAGGGATGAAGTGATTGGAAAGAGTGCAATCGATCTTGATTTCTGGGTAGATCTGAATCAGAGACAAAACATCGTTGATTTGATGAAAAAAGACGGGTCTTTCAGCATGATTCCGGTGAAAATGAGGGGGAAGGATAAGAAAGTAAAAGATATTCTTATCTCCGGCGTAATGATCACCATTAATCACCGGCCATACATGCTTACAATCCCCCTGGATATCACAGATATTCTTGCATATGAAGAGAAGATCTGGTCCCTTGCATCTTTCATTGAATTAAATCCGAATCCTATCTTTGAAATGAATGGGGATGGCAACATTACCTTTCATAATACAGCGACAACTTCGGTTATTCGAAAACTTACCAATACTGCGGATATTTCTCTCTTCATTCCCGGAGGTCTTGATGAGATTCTCAACGCTGTTAAAAACGGAGATGAGATATCATTTCATCGGGAAATAACAATCTCCGGGAGATTTTTCCATGAATATATCTATATCACAAAGGTGTATCGGACTGCCCGTGTGTATGTGACTGACATCACGGAGAGAAAGCTGGCAGAACAAGAACTCATACGTAAAAATGAGGAACTTGGAACAGCATATGAAGAGATTCTCTCTGTTGAAGAAGAGCTCAGGCAGAATTATGACAAACTCATCATTCAGGAACAGACACTTTTTGAAAATGAGAAGAAACTTCGCATGATTGTGGATCATATCCCAGGTATTGTGGTGACAACTGATACCAACATGGTGGTGAAAAGCATCTATGGAGAAGGTCTGATCAACCTGGGGCTGAGTTCAAATGAGAGAGTCGGACAAAAAATCGGGGAGGTCTTTCATCAGGCTGATAATGCATTCCTTGAAGCGTATTCCCAGGCTCTTATGGGAATTGTCACAACCATGGAAGTTTCATATAAAAACCGGAGGTATGTGCTGTTCACCTCCCCGCTGCGGGATGTTACAGATTCGATAACCGGGGCTATCGGGGTTGCTATAGATATTACTAACCAGAAGAAAATGGAAGAAGAAAGAAAAAGACTTCTTCTCCAGTTAGAACACAACCTTGTAGAACTGGCCCTGCTGAATGACAAAATCAGAAACCCGCTCACGGTAATTTCCTCACTTGTTGAGATGCATGCACCAGAGATCGAAGAGTCTGTTATCGCCTGTGTTCAGGATATCGATAATATTATTACCAATCTCGATAAAAGATGGGCAGAATCAGAAAAAACTATGAGATTTTTACAGAAACATTATGGCATCGGGGCCCATCTGACCTGAAATCTCATCCCTCTTTCCAGGCATTCCGGCCATCTGGTGAAAGAAGGGAACGGAAAAATACTATCTATTCCAAAACTATGTTTACCAAAGAACGAAACGAACAAACAGGAGCACCTACCCTCCCGCCTCCTCCTCTGAATAACCTGCAAGGTCCGGTGCTGGACAACCCATCTGATCTGACCCTTGCAACCGTGATCCTGATCGTCTTTGGCATATTCATGCTCCTCTTCGGCCTGCTCATGTTCCTGATTCAGGCCGGACTCCTCCCCTTTAATCCGGACAGCACCTTTGGATTACTCCTTGTCCTGCTCTCAATTCAGATGATAACGCTTGGGAAAACTCCGTTCGGGACCTTCCGCCGTACCTGGATAGTCATCATCCTGGGATTCTCAACCGCCATTATCGGAACCGGTGCCTGTTTTATTCCAGGATTTCTGGCCGGAATAATCCCTCAACTGGTCGGGTGCATCATGATATCCGGCGGAGTTATGCTCTTTTTTAATCTCCTCTTCTCTGAAGGAAGGGCAAGACAGTGGATCAGAATTCCGGGTGTATTACAGCACCTGACCGTTGCATGTGGGTTTGTATACCTGACAGTGATTTTATTCGGCTTTGTGGTTCTCTTCCCCAGGTTTCTGCCAGATATCTTTACCGGTCTCCTCATGCTGGTCATGAGTGCCGGTCTTTTCTATCTCGCATGGTGTATCCAGACACTATCACTGCAATACCCCATGAAAGAACGAGATCCAGAAACATCGGAGGATAAGGGCACATCAGGTATTGTCTGGTTTCTCCTGCACCATGAAGCCTCC